>JALSUJ010000220.1 GCA_027071355.1 Gammaproteobacteria bacterium
GAACAGAATTATCCTCAGGCACAGCTAGACCAGTCAGCCTATATCCCATCAAATCCAGTGCATTTGTTTAGCCCGGAATTTGCAGAACACAGAACTGAAATCAGTACTATTGATAACAATATAAATCTGGTTCCAACCTATCAGACCTTAAAAGAATTATTAAACTTTAGGTCCGATGACGGCAGTATTGATCCAGCCAGTGAATTTTTTGCTTCAGAAGAATATCAGCAGCAGCAGGCGCTTATAATAGATGATCTGACACGGGTTCAGAAACTCCATGAACTGCATGTGTTAAATAACCGGAAGGATGTTTTTAATGTTAATGATGAACTGGATAAACTGGTTGTCAAACAGAAATATGCGCAGGAATTAATTAATGAATATCTGTATACCCGGGATATTATTACTCGTTTATTTGAATTTATTGCAAATGACGAGCTATTAGGCGGAGCCGTTAAAAAGCTATTATTATTGCTGCAGATCCCGCTATTGAAAGTTGCCTTATTGCATAAGGATATTTTTGAATCATGGTCTAATCCTGCCCGGATAGTGATGAACCGTCTGGCAATGATGGATTTTGAAAATGACACCAGTCCTTTTTATATCAAGGCAAAAGGATTTATACTTTATATTCTGAAAAATTTCAAAACTGATCTGCAGATATTTGAAAAAGTACACGAAGTATTAAATCAACTGCTCAAACTTCAGACAGAACATTATAATAAGAATGTTAATAAAGTTATTGACAAATGGAATGCCCAGCAGATAGTTACCAATGAACTGGCCATTCGTCTTGCTGATAAAGCAATACCGGCGGTGATAGCGGATCTTATCAGTTATCAGTGGATTCAGGTACTCGTTAGCACGTATCTGCATAAAGGACGAGAATCCAGTCAATGGACTCAATATCTGCAGGTCCTTGATATGTTGTTATTGAGTGTGGATGAAAATGTTAATGATGAATTTATTGAAACGGAAAGCATTCTGTTTATTTTAAAACAGGGGCTTAAAGAAACAGAACAATTTAATGCCAAATCGTTTGAAAAAATTGAACAATACCTGATAACCCGTAAAGGTGCTGCTGCAATTACCTTAAATCAGGATTTTATTGTTAAATTATTGATTAATGGCTATGCATTGTCTGATAAAACGGCTATTTTAAAAATGAGCAAGCCGGTTCCGGATGCTTTAACTCAACATAATAAACATATTGCCAAACGTCTTAAGGTAAATGATTACGTTACCTATAAAAAGCAGAATAAAAAAACCAGATTACAGTTTATCTGGGGTAGTGATAATCAGAATGTGTTTGTCTTTGTCGGCCATGTAGGTAAGCAGCAGGGAGTATATACTCTGTCTGAAGTTGTTTCAATGTTAAATGACGGTCGACTTTCACCAACGAAAGAATTTGAATTACCATTGCTCGAAAGAAGCCTTTATGCCATCCTGGGTGATGTTCATGATGATATGGCCAAAGACTTAAGCAGAGATAAATTAACCGGTTTAATTAAACGGGAAGAATTCATACGTCTGTTTGATAAAGAACTGGATAGCATTAAACAGACAGGGAAGGGTAAAGGCCTGTGTTTTATCAATATTGATAAATTTAATTTAATTAATGATACCTGTGGTCTTGAAGCAGGTGATCAATATCTGGCTCAGGTTTCAGGCGCCATTACTCAAAACATTGCTGATGACGTGGTTTTTTCCCGTTATGGTATTGATGAGTTTATATTTTTGCTTCCGGAAGATAATGAACAAAATTTAAAAGAATTTGCAGAACAGCAGCGGCACTTAATTAATTCCCTTAATTTTGTCTGGGATGATATGACCTTTACTCTGGGAGCCAGTATCGGAGTGGTTATGGTATCTGAATATAATGAATCCAGAATGTTTCTCCATGCGGCATTAACTGCGGCTGCCATTGCCAAAGAAACCGGCGGTAACCGGATACATGTGCTGGAATACGATGCCATTGAGTTGAATCACCGCCAGGAGTTACAATTATGGGCAACCAAAATTGATCAGATGGTCAAGCACAACCAGCTTGAAATTCGTTGTCATCGTTTACAGCCTATTATGGATACCAGCCTGTCGCCTCATTATGAAATGTTATTGCTGGTAAAAGATAAAAACGGCAAATACAGTCCACCCGCTGAGTTTATTGAAGCGGCAGAGCTGTATAATAAAATGGTTGATGTGGATCGCTGGGTTATTAATTATGTTTTAAAATGGTATGCGGAACATCCTGAACAACTGGAACAAATGGGCGGGGTTGCTATTAATCTGTCCGGACATAGTCTAAATGATATGGAATTTCTTGCTTTTATTCAGACGATGTTTGAACAATACCCCATTGCCCCTGAACGGATCTGTTTCGAGATCACCGAAACAGTGGCGATAAAAAATATGAATCATGCAATTAATATTATTCATGCGATTAAAGATATCGGCTGTGAATTTTCCCTGGATGATTTTGGTACCGGACTGTCTTCCTATGCGTATCTAAAAAATCTGCCGGTAGATTATCTTAAAATTGACGGGGTTTTTATTAAGGACATTGCACATAATCCTGAAGACCGGGCCATGGTTAAGTCCATTAATGAAATAGGTCATTTCCTGGGTATGAAAACAGTTGCAGAGTACGTAGAAAATGCTGAAATTATTGATGTTTTAAAGGAACTCGGTGTGGATTACGCACAGGGTTTTGGAGTAGAAAAACCCATACTCATCCACGATATGTTTAAATCTGATTCAGCTATGACTGTGCATTAATTATCTGGCCATTCACGTCTTTACTGTCATCGCCCATTAAATACAGATAGCTGTTCATAATATCTTCAGGCTTTGCCAGGGTTGTGGGATTCTCACCCGGATAGGCTTTGGATCTCATGGTTGTGGCTACTATCCCTGGATTGATACAGTTAAATCGAATACTGGTATTGGTTTCCATTTCATCCGCCAGGATCTGCATCATATTATTAACAGCCGCTTTACTGATTGCATATGCACCCCAGTAAGCCTTACCCTTAATGCCCACATCATCCGTGGTAAAAACAACCGATGAGGCGGATGACTTTTCCAGCAGGGGCAGACACATTCGAGTGAGCATATAAGGGGCATTTAGATTAACCTGCATAACCTTTGACCACTGTTCCATATCATACTGAGCGATGGGTGTTAACACGCCTAATAATGCCGCGTTATGCAGTATGCCATCCAGACGGCCGAATTCTTTATCCAGAGTCAGCTGCAGGTCCTGATAATCTTTGGCACTGGCACCTTCAAGGTTCATGGGATAAATAGCCGGTTGCGGATGTCCGGCCTGTTCTATTTGATCGTAGACATGTTCCAGTTTTTCTATGGTTTTGCCCAGTAAAATTACCGTTGCACCATATTCTGCATAACGTTTTGCAGCAGCCCTGCCAATTCCGTCACCTGCACCGGTGACTAACAGAACGCGATCCTTTAATAATTGTTCCGGTGCAGAATAGTTGTACATGGGGGCTGTCCTTTTGAATATTGTTTATTAGCCTGTGATTGTAGTCATATTTTTTAATCGGGTAAAGTCCTGGTGACTATTCAGCCATAAGTCAGTTACCATTAGTGTTGGTCAATAATATAATGTGCTGCATTAAGTCCGCTTGTGACTGCCCCTTCAAGAGTAGCAGGATAGCCGGTACGGGTATAATCACCGGCTAAATATAAATGCCTGCGGCTGGTAATATAATCCGGACGCTGGGCATTAATATTAACATGACAGTTAAATGTAGCCCTTTTATCAATCACAACCTGATAGTCCAGATAATGAGGTAAATTATTGATGATCAGTTTCAATTCATTGTGGATGGTGTTTGCCAGTTGTTGATCTGAGAGCTGCAGATGTTTCCCGCTACTGCTTATTACCACAGCTATCAGCCCCGGCTGCTGATTAAGGCTATGATCAATAGCCCACTGACTGAAGCTATTAAAAAAACCGCTCATTATCTGCGGAAGCTGTAGCTGTTCCGGATATTGTAAATAAATAGTGCATATCGGCTCATAGGAAAATTTTAAACTGCTGCCAGGCGGTATTAAATTGAAATTTTGCTGCTGCAATTGTGCAGTGATATAGGCTGGAGTAGCAAGCACTAGTTGAGATGATTCAAACTGAGCGCTTTTGGTATGAATAATAAAGCGGCTGCCGAAACGACTAGCGCTGATGGCTTCAATTTTTCTGACCCGACAGGAAAATAAAACCTGCCCGCCTTTTTGTTGAATATAGGCTATGGCCGGTTCACAAAATGCTGAGGACAGATCTGTTTTAAAAAATAACAAATCAGAATCCTGGGCCCGGTGATTAAAGCTTTGTTCCAGAACACGTAAAAAAACCTGTGCTGAAGCCTGTTTAACCGGAGTATTCATAGTGGCCAGGCATAAGGGTTCCCATAAAGCCTGAATAATAGTGTCAGGCTGTAGATGATGATGCAGTAATTCATAGACTGAAATATCAGACTGGAGCCTGAATTTCTGAAATCTGAGCTTAATCAGCATTCGGATCACTTTGAATCGATCCGACCAGATAATATTGTCAAAGTTGAGCAATGCATAAATCAGATGCAGCGGAGCAGGAAGGGCGGGGGTTTTAAGACGGATTACAGGATGATGAGTGGAATACAGGGTCAGAGCAAGAGTCTGTCTAATTAAAATATCCTGCTCATTAATCCCTAAACGTCTGAAAAGCTGTAGAGTGTTATGATAGGCTCCCAGCATAATATGCTGGCCATTATCCAGTGCCAGACTGGATAAGGATTTTTTATAACGAACGGTTCTGGCTCTGCCGCCTGCCTGAGGGGCTGCTTCAAGAACGACGACCGGGATACCGGCTTCTGCCAGAGCGACGGCGCAGGCCAGGCCGCTCCAGCCGGCACCAATAATATGGACCGTATTATCTGCTGACTTCATTGCTTTCTGGTTTGATTCAATTTGTATTCACGACGTGCTGTTGTCCAGGCTATCCAGAGTTTTTTTAATTTGGCAACTGAAAGTCGTTTTTTTAATACTGGATAGTGTTCCTGCTGTATTTTTTTCAGTAGAGCAAAATAAATTTCTGCCATAATAATACCCGTGCGCTGAGTATAGCGATCTTCTGGAGCAAGTAGCTTAAATGCATCCAGATAAATTTGCTCAGCCCTTTGCGCCTGAAATTCAAACAGTTTTAAAGTCTGTTCATTTTCAACACCGCTTATCAGTATCTGCCGACTGACCTGAAAACGCAGCATTTCATCCTGCGGGATATAAAATCTGCCCCGTTCAGCATCTTCTTTAACATCACGCAGGATGTTAATAAGCTGCAGTGCGGTGCCCAGTTTCTTTGCGTAATCAATAGTTTGCGGGTTTTTATAACCCAGTATTTCTATGGTCAGCAAGCCTACGACACCGGCGGCACGATAACAATAAAGAGAAAGAGCCTTGTAATCGGTATATTGCGTGGTATGCAGGTCCATTTCCATACCGCTTATGAGTTCCAGAAAATAGTCTTTTTTGAGTGGAAAATGTTTAATACTGGATTTTAGGGCAATAGCTACCGGATGATTAGGAGTACCATGAAAGGTGGCATTAATTTCATCCCGCCACCAGTTAAGTTTATTGGCCGCTACAGCAGAATCAGAACATTCATCAACCACATCATCCACCTCACGGCAGAAAGCATAAAGAGCTGTCATGGCCTGACGCTGAGTTGGGTTGAGGAATAAAAAACTATAGTAAAAACTGGAACTGCTTTGCTGGGTTTTTTCCTGACAATATTCGTCTGGGGTCATAAATTGAGCTTTTTTGTCTTTAAAGTCGATAAAATCTTTTAATAATCACTATCATCTCACAAAATCTGTACAGATGTTCTATTATTATCTTAAATAACTCAGTTGCATCGTATCTGGACATTTGCAGTAGCTTCAACTGAGTTATTCAGGATTATAGCATCCAGGAAATTTTAATGAATTCAGAGTGAATAGAAAGGTATATTCTATGTCAGCAAGTGATAAAGAAGTTAATTATTCCGTAGTATTTATGGGGGAGATTATCACTGGTTTTAAAAAAGAGCAGGTACTGCATAATCTGGCTAATATAACCCGACTTTCTGAAGAGCAGGTTGAAAAAAAGTTTTTTAATCTGGGTGGAACGCGAATTGTTATAAAAAAAACCGGAGACCTGGCCAAAGCCCGTCGATATCATGGTAAATTTTTAAGAGCAGGCATTGCTGTGGGTATTCAAATGGACTTTGAGGAAACAGAATAACCAGGGCAGTTCCTAATAACGGTTTCGTACATACTTTAATACTTTACTGATACTCAGTTTTACACTGGCAGGGCCGCTGCGAATATAAAAGTCTTCTTCATTCTTATGGTATAAAAATACCGGTCGGTTAGCACGTTCAGATTCAATGACCAAGATGGTTTTGCCCTCAATTTCATGAATAATCAGATTCAGATAATTGGAAAATTCCAGGCCAATATGCTGGCTGAGCAGATTTTTAAAGTGTAATAATATTTTGTCATCATTGGCAAATTCGTCTGCATCAATACCCAGAATAGTGCCCTCATCATCTACACCAATCAGTAAAATACCACCATGGGTATTCATAAAGCCAACCAGCCCCTTTAACCAGGCAATTTCAATCTCTTTACCAAATTTACCGCTTTTAAGATTTTTGCGCATGGTTGATTTGAATTCCAGAGTTTCACTCTCACCCTGACGGATTAAAGCATAAATTTCATCTTCAAAATTTTGTTTTGACAGTGCGGTTTTGGGGACATCTTTTAACTGGTGAGCGTATTTTTTAACCAGTATTTTTGCCATACTGACGGCCAGCAGTAAAATAATAGCGATACCGCCAAAGATAAAGGGAATATTTTCTCTGATGATTTCGTGCATCTTTTTCTCGGGTACGATAACTCCGGCATAGATAGAATGATATTGTTTATCCAGAGAAAAGATTTTGTACCACCAGCGTTGTCCATTACGTGAAAATACTATGGGTTTATCCATAATTTGCTGTTTGCTTAACCAGTCTGTCACTGAATCAAAAATAATATAACTGCCGGAATCATCTCCGGGAGAAAACAAACTGCCTTTTTCAGATGTGCCTTTAAGATATTGATTATTACCCGGCGGTAGAATGACTTCGCCATGCGGACTGAGCAGATAGGCAATATCGCTGCTTGCTTTCCCACTACTGGATAAAGAACGAGCAATATCAGAAAGAGTTACATCAAAGGCCAGGGTGTAGGTGATATTGTTTTCATCTTTCCAGTGGGTTACTCCTGTTACGCCTGGAGTCTGCAGGGTATAGAAATTATAGGGTGTGGTCCATTTAATGGGGGTTTCCTGATTAAGTGTTTGCGCCAGTTTAAACCAGGGCCGCTTCTGAGGCTGGTAAGTGGTTTTTTTATGCCATTCTTTTATGAGTTTATTATTGCTGCTCCATAAACGCATAACTGCAATATTTTCATTATTTTCCGAATGAATATAGCGGGATAACCAGTTGCCGTCTTTTTTAGAAAAAAAATATTCCTTGCCGTCTGAAGTCGCCAGTATGACAGAAGAAATTTGTGGTAGTGTTTCCAGAACAGGGATAAAGCGTTTATTAAAGATATCCTGTTTTTCCGGGGTCAGGGATTCCAGTTCAGCCCATTTTTTTGACAGCAGCAGATTATTGCTGATGGGGGAAAAAATCTGCTTCCTTTTTTCAATCACACTTTTTTGTGCATTATCAATAGCTGTCAGGGTTATTTCTTTCTGGATCCGATTGGAATAAAAATAGGATAAGATCAGAAATGATGAAATTAACAGCAGCACCAGAATCAGTAAATCCCGGGTCAGACGTCGTCGAACAGAAAGTGAAGTGGGTGAATAGGTGTTATTTAGGGTCTCTGGCATGGGCTTATTTTCGTTATTTGTATCCAGGATAGCAAGTTAAATATAGGGGCATATTATCCCTTTGCTGATAATTTTAAGTTTATCAAATGGCTTTAAACGGGGACGAAGATAAATATTAGCAGTATTTTGTTCCAGTTTATTGAGGATCTGCAGGCCGCTGTTATATATCATTGCTATTTCAAGGGCAAAACGACCGGACAGATTTTTGCATAAGGGCTGTCCTCTGGTGTAAATGCTGCGTGCCCGTTGTATTTGTAATTCCAGCAGACTCCGGGTATGGGAATTATTAATTCGTTGACGTAAGTCTTCTACGCTCACGTTCATCTCTTCCATTTCATCCACAGGTAAGTAGAGTCGATCGTTCTCATCCATGTCCTGGGCAATGTCCTGATAGAAATTAATTAATTGTAAGCCGGTACAGATAGCATCAGAAGCCTGTAAGTTTGCTGCTTTGGCACTATTATTTAAGTATAGTAAAATTCTGCCTACTGGATTAGCGGAATTCTGGCAGTAAGCCAGAATCTCTTCAAAATTATGATAACGAGTTTTTACGACATCCTGTTTAAAGGCGTACAGCAGATTTTGAAAAAGAACCAGCGGGACGTCAAAACGACGGATCACATCCATCAAGGCTATAAAAACAGGCTTGTCAGTTTCAAAGTCATTAATAGTAATATTGTTGTGCAGGCTGTTTTTGATATTGATTAACTCGGTATCAAAATTATTCAGCAAAGCCAGCCTTTGTTGGGCAGATAAATCGCCTTCGTCTGCAAAATCATCGGCACTACGAGCGAACGCATAGACCGCACTGACAGGGTAACGCAGTTCTTTTTTCAGGAAGCGGGAGGCAACCGGAAAGTTTTCGTAATGATTTTGAGCCATATCCATACAAAATTGGTAGGCGTTCATTATTTTTGGGGCTATAGTAGGATCAGATGTCAGCATTTGTTGTGATGCAGCTTATAAAATGAAGGAAAATGTGCCACTGGCTTTAATAAAGTCATAATATACTTTAAACTAAACTGAATAACTATTATAAAAGCTGCGGGAACAGGCTTGTTTCTGACAAATTGATTTATTTAGGATAATGCCTGCAGATTTTGGGCAGAGGGATATAAAAATGAAAGATTTATTATTGGGTTTATTAATTGGCGGCATTATAGGTCTGTGGGTCGGAGTAAACCTGGGTAAGGATCAGCCGGTTATGTCAAATCCTTTTGGTGATAGTCAGCGTATGCAGGAAATGGATCAAAAATTTACCGAATTAAAAAAAGACGTCAGTGCAAAAAGCAAGGAATTATACAATGACACCAAACGTGCAGTGGATGATGCTCTGGACTGATTTCAGGTTTTCACTAAAGAAATAACTTCACCTCCTGCGGATGCTGGATCAGAGCATCTGCCCCCCAGTTTTCCGGCTTATCATGCTTTTCTATATAACCAAACAATGCACCCAGAGTTTTCATTCCAGCCCGTTTTCCGGCAATAATATCCCGTTCGGCATCACCCACATACAGACAGTGCTCCGGTTTGCAATTAATCTCCCGGCAGGCATGATACAGAGGTTCCGGGTGGGGTTTTCGCTCTTTTGTGGTGTCACCGCTGACAATGGTGCCGGCACGCTGGGCATAACCCAGTTGTTCCATTAACGGGTCAGTTAACCAGCCGGGTTTATTGGTGACAATTCCCCAGGCAATGCCTTTGCGGTCAAGTTCATTGAGCAGTTCATCCATACCATCAAAGAGGCGAGTTAAGAGGCTGAGATTATTTTTATAAATATCCAGCAGCCGCTGTCTTAGCTGTTCAAATTCAGGACTCTGTTCAGGAAGATCAAAGCCCAGTTTAATCAGAGCTATGCCGCCATGAGAGACTACCGGACGGATAGTGGCATAGGGCAGGGCAGGCTTACCCTGTTCTTTAAGCACCTGATTAAGTGCTGCAGCCAGATCTGGTGCTGTGTCAGCAAAAGTGCCGTCCAGATCAAATAATACCGCCTGGATCATAGCATGCTGCTCATAAAACCGGGCGGGCGTGGACAAGATAATTAATGTCCGTATCATCACTGAGAGTGCAATGGCCGGTAAAGGGATTATAGCTCATGCCGGAAATATGGCGGGTATTCAATCCACTGTTGCGGATCCATTGATCCAGTTCTGAAGGTCGAATAAATTTTTTATAATCATGGGTACCTCGGGGCAGTAACTTAAGGACATATTCAGCACCCAGAATGGCCATAGCATAGGATTTTGCATTTCGATTCACGGTAGAAAAAAATACATCGCCTTCCGGTTTGACCAGCTTTCTGCAGGCCTGGATAATGGATGCTGGATCAGGAACATGCTCCAGCATCTCCAGACAGGTCACAACATCAAAACTGCCGGGCTGCTGTTCTGCCAGTTCCTCAACGGTCATTTTTTTATAATCCACCTGTTCGCCTGACTCATAGAGATGCATTCTGGCAATGGTCAGATTAGCATCACCCATATCAATACCGGTGACTTCAGCACCTTCATGAGCCATACTTTCAGATAAAATACCGCCGCCACAACCCACATCCAGCACCTTCTTACCGGCCAGCCCGTCAGCCCGTTGCTTAATATAGGCTAAACGAGCCGGATTCAAGTCATGCAGAGGCTTAAACTCACCTTCCTTATCCCACCAGCGGGTAGACATAGCCTCAAATTTGGCCACTTCCTGAGGATCCACATTAGCCTGTGATGTTGGTTCTTGTGCTGTAGTCATAATGTTCTCAAAAAAACTTAAAAAATGTAACTATTCATCAATGAATTTAATTCTTACACTCTTAGTAGCAGGCATTGGTTGTTCCTTGATAAAGTTTTGGCAGCAGGGACGCTGCCATAAAGCCTCCATGGAAGGATTCACGGCGTCTTTAGCAAGGAACAACCAATGCCTGGTACGGATTTTAAACTGGCTGACATAGATAAAAAAATATTATTTAACCTGTGTAAATC
>JALSUJ010000221.1 GCA_027071355.1 Gammaproteobacteria bacterium
ATTAAATGGATTGCAGAGTATGAATAAAAATAATTGCTTGACATAATCAAAATGATTATGTATTGTGTTAATCAAATTGATGATGTCTGAAATTTTATTTTGATAAATACCTAAGGAAACCATTATGCAGTCTTTAAACAGTATCCAGAATAGCCTGATTGAACAGCATATTATTTTGAAAGGGGTGACTGATAAACTGGGTTTAAGTATGAGTCTTAATGAAGCCGGCTGGCTGGTTAAGGATCCATATGAACATTCCATGTTAATGACTCGTCAACAATTACCCACAGAAACCGGGGCACTGGAAGATAAATTGAGACGGGTTTTTCTTAATCGCTTAAATGGATAAAGGTTATATACAAAATCAGTGAATGATATATATTGTATCAATAAGCGATGAGTTCGGTGACTGGGAGAAGTCAGTTTGAAAAAGCATAATAAATTAACCATAGCCATATCTTCAAGAGCCCTGTTTGATCTGGAAGAAGGTCATAAGGTGTTTACAGAACAGGGTGTTGAGGCTTATTGTAAGTATCAGATTGAGCATGAAAATGACTTGCTTGAGCCCGGCGTGGCTTTCTCCCTGGTAAAAAAACTACTGGCCTTAAATGGCAGTACACCGGAAGAGGAAAAAGTAGAGGTGATTCTGCTCTCTAAAAACAGTGCCGATACCGGCTTAAGAATTTTCAATTCCATTGAAAAACACCGGCTGCCTATTTTCAGGGCGGCTTTTTCCAGTGGTGAACCTCTATACCGTTATATTGAACCTTTTGGCGCACATCTGTTTTTATCAGCGGAGCCAAATGATGTCCGTGAAGCCCTGGAAATGGGAGTAGCAGCGGCAGCCATTTTACCTTCTGCCAGTCACAATACTGAACAGGGACAATTGCGCATTGCCTTTGATGGGGATGCGGTTATTTTTTCTGACGATGCAGAGCGAATTTATAAGCAGGAAGGCCTGGCAGCCTTTGATGAAGCAGAACGGGCGGCCGCTAATGATCCCTTACCCGGCGGGCCGTTTAAAGAGTTTTTACGCCTGCTGCATGGTTTGCAAACCGATTATCATGGTGATGAATCACCTATCAGAACGGCTCTGGTTACTGCTCGCGGTGCTCCGGCTCATGAACGGGTGATCCGTACACTCAGAGCCTGGGATATACGTATTGATGAAGCTATATTTCTGGGCGGTAAGCCTAAAGGCGAATTTTTAAAAGCCTTTGGTGCCGATATCTTTTTTGATGATCAGACCGGACATTGTGAATCTGCTGTACAACATGATGTCCCGGCGGCGCATGTTCTGCATGGGGTGTCCAATCAGTAGCGGGAAATAAAACCTATGCAAAGTACTTTTTTAGCCTGGGTATTCAGAATGCCCCTGATCCGCCGCTGGTCTTTGATGTTTTGTCATAAGCCTGAAAATATTGCTGAACACTCCCATCAGGTGGCAGTTGTCTCACATCTGTTAACTATTATTTATAATAAAAAAGTGGCTGCAGCGGACCAAAAACTCAGTCCGGAAAAAGCCGCAACCATTGCCCTGTATCATGATCAAATTGAAATTTATACCGGCGATACGGTAACGCCTATTAAATACCATAATCCTGACCTGACCGCAGAATTTAAAAAACTGGAGTGTTGTGCAGAAAAATTATGTCTGGACACGCTGCCCGAAGAATTTAAAGAGGATTTTAAGGATATCCTGCTTTCAGAGCAGATTGATGTGGATTATGCCCGGATTGTCAAAGCAGCCGATGTTCTTTGCGCTTATATAAAAACTCTGGATGAACTCAAACATCATAATTATGAATTTGAGCATGTCAGAGAAAATCTTGAAACCCGTCTGGAACAGTTACAGGTATATCCGGAAGTGGCTTATTTTATGGATACTTTTCTCAGTTCCTGTGTTACGTCTCTGGATCAACTGACGCCTGAGTAGTTTCTTTTGAAGATTAATCTTACTAATTGTATGGTTTTTCAATAACTTATCTTTCTGGTATTGAATATTATTATAGTGTAATATTGCCTGCTTTACGGGTTAGTCTGTCGGCTATTTTACGGATTCTATTATTATGAAAATATTTTTCAGGTATTTTTTCAGAACGCTGCGCTTTATTCTGGAGCCTTTTATGCTGTTGTGGGACAAGCTTACCACCCCAAAAGGTGTGCAACGTTCAGAGCAGGATCAGGCTGAAGTGGATAAGCGTACTGCTAATCTGGCTTTGTATCAGTTTAACACCTGTCCGTTCTGTATTAAGGTCAGACGTCAGATAAAACGACAGTCATTAAATATTGAATTGCGTGATGCTCAGCATGACCCGCAATATCGGGAAGAACTGCTTCAGGGTGGAGGAGAAGTGAAGGTGCCCTGTTTAAAAATTACCGATAAGCAGGGTAAGGTCACCTGGATGTATGAGTCCGGAGATATTATTCAGTATCTGCAGGATAACTATAGTTCCTGAACGATAAGTTCTTTTAAGATCTCAATGGCACGATCCAGGGTCGCTTTTCGGGTATAGTAATGGGCAGAAAAACGTACATTACCATGACGCATGGCACAGATAACCTGCTTTTCCATTAAGGACTGGTAGAGTTGTTCGGATGAAACAGTTCGGTGTCGAAAAGCAATAATGCCACTGAGTCGCTCCTGTTCCAGTCTGGATACAATTTTGATTCCATCCATTTCACTAAGTTTTCCGGCCAGATATCTGGTGTTCTGTACGACCTTTCTTTCAATCGTATTTATACAGCGATCCATGAGCAGACAAACACTGCTGTACAGAGCGTGAATAGCCAGCATATTAGGGCTGCCGCACTCAAATTTTCGTGCTGTTTCAGCGGCTGTCCATTGCAGCGTATCAAAATTATATATATCTTCGGTCATATGCCAGCCAAACTGACTGGGTTGTAATTGTGCACGAACCGCTTCCCGGCAATAAAATACCCCGAGTCCCTCAGGGCTGAGCAGCCATTTATGTCCATCGGCCATTACAAAATCGGCTTCAATTTCCTGTACATCCAGTTTTAATGCGCCCAGACTTTGTATGGCATCCACACAAAACAGAATATGGTGCTGTTTACAATATTGCCCCAGTGTCTTTAAATCCATGCGCAAACCATCGGCATATTGAACAGAACTCACTGAAATTAAACGGGTCTTGCTATCAATGGCCTTGAGATAGGCCTCTTCAGGTGTGGCATGGCTATTGAGATCCACCCATTTAATGGAGACCCCAAACTGTTGCAGAGATTGCCAGATAATGCGGTTGGAGGGAAACTCCTGGTGGGCAATCACAATATTGTCACCGGCTTGCCAGGATAAACCATAGGCTACCATTGACAAGGCCTCAGAGGTGTTTTTGACCAGAGCAATATCATTTTCAGAAGGGCTGTTTAATAATAACGCCAGTTTCTGTTTGAGGGCTTTTTCCACCTTTAGCCAGTGTGGATAATGACTGGCACCATAGCGGGTATTCTCCTGGGTAAACTTTTCTATGGCTTTGCCTGTAACCCTGGGCCAGGGAGAAACTGCAGCATGATTAAGGTAAATCAGCTTATTATCTAGTGCAAAATCAATACTATAGTCAAACATATCAGGAGCTATTCCTAACTCGGGTAAGTGGATTAAAATATCTTAATTATCAGATAATTAAGTCATTTTAATAAAAAATTGTTAATTTTGTTTTTAAAGTGTTTTAGTAATAGGGTACAATGCTTTCATGTTGCTCCCAGTCTTACAGGGAAAGTAAACAATAACAGAAATTTAAAGTACAGGTCTATAGGAAAAATAATTTACCTGTAATATCAAATAACAAAATTCGTTTAGGAGGATTTTAAATGGCAGATTTATTTAGTGATGAGTGGATGAAATCGTTTCAGGCAATCTGGAATGCCGATCCCGGTTTAAAAGATGCTCTGGCTGAAATAGGTTTTAACTCAGTAATTGGTTATGGTTTTCCTGGCGATGATGTGCCTCAGGGATTTATTGATGTTCAAAATGGCGAAGTTGTTAGCGCAGGGGCTTACAACGGGGAAGAGCTGAACTGGGATATTCGTGCGGAGCAGAAGAACTGGGAAAAATGGCTTAATAAAGGTATCGGTATGGCAGGCATGGGTATGGCTGTAACTACCGGTAAAATGAAATTTAAGGTCGGTGACTTTAAAGCCATGGTTAAAGATCCTAGAATGGCTGGTCCATTTATCAAAAGTTTTGAAGCAATGGGTAAGGTATAAAGATCCTTTGCTAGAGTTTAAAAGGGAGTGATATTATCACTCCCTTTTTTTATTATCTGCCATTAAAATGAAAAATAGAGTGCAAAGAGACCAATAGCCGGGTATAATGTCTGGTTTTCTGTACGATCTCTTTATTAAGGCTCTCTATGTCATCAACTCCCCCCGCAACATCCGTAACCTTTGATTCACTTGAATTATTACCTGCCGTTCTGCAGGCAGTAGAAGAATCCGGTTATACGACTCCAACTGAAATTCAGGTACAAAGTATCCCGCATTTACTGGCTGGAAAAGATATTATTGGTCAGGCACAGACCGGTACCGGTAAAACGGCCGCTTTTGCACTGCCTTTATTAAGCACTATTAATCCGGCGAACAAGTATCCGCAAGTTTTAATTCTGGCGCCAACTCGCGAACTGGCCATTCAGGTCGCAGAAGCGTTTCAGACCTATTCTAAACATTTACCAAAAATTAAAGTGCTGCCTGTTTATGGCGGTGCGGCTTATACCGATCAGTTACGCGGTCTGAAAAAAGGTGCCCAGGTTGTAGTAGGTACTCCGGGTCGTGTTATGGATCATATCCGTAAAGGTTCTTTAAATCTGGACAAACTGCAGACCCTGGTTCTGGATGAAGCGGATGAGATGCTGCGTATGGGCTTTATTGACGATGTGGAATGGATTCTGGATCAGAGTCCAGAATCACGTCAGATAGCTCTGTTTTCAGCTACTATGCCTACGGTAATTCGCCGCATAGCACAAAAATATCTGGTGCAGCCTGAACTTATTAAAGTGGCTTCCAAAACCATGACGGCCTCAACTATTCGCCAGCGTTTCTGGCGGGTATTCGGTTTAAGTAAAATGGATGCGCTGACCCGTATTCTGGAGCTTGAAGATCATGATGCCATGCTGGTGTTTGTTAATACCAAAAATATGACAATGGAGCTGGCAGAACAGTTGCAGGCAAGAGGTTTTTCCTGTGAAGCGTTAAATGGTGATATTGCTCAGTCCGGTCGTGAACGGATTGTTGAACGTCTAAAGCGTGGTCGTCTGGATGTGTTAATTGCTACGGATGTAGTGGCTCGTGGTCTGGATGTGGAACGTATCAGTCATGTGGTTAATTATGATGCACCCAGAGATAATGAGTCTTATGTACATCGTATTGGTCGTACCGGTCGTGCCGGGCGTTCCGGTGAGGCGATACTGTTTGTTTCACGGCGTGAAAATAGACTGCTGCGTTCTATTGAAAAAACGACCCGTCAGCCCATTGTAGAAATGGAAATTCCTTCAGTAAAGAAAATCAATGAACTGCGGATCAGCCGTTATAAAAAGACGGTTCTGAACACTATTGAAAAGCTCAAGGATAATAAAGATTATGAAACTTTTGCCGGTATCATTAATGAGCTTCATGAAGAACAGGGTGTTGAACTGCTGGATATTGCTGCGGCCCTGGCACATATGTCCAACCGTAATAAACAGTTTCTTTTAAATGAGTCAGAATTTAAACATCTTAAAGATAAACGGCCATTTGATGATAATGATTCCAGAGGTTCACGCAGAGACTCTCGTCCGGGCAGAAAAGATGGCAGACGGGACGGACGTAAGAAAAAAGAACAGCCGGGTAATCGGGCCATTCCACTTAAAGGTATGCCGGATGTGGATATGGAACGTTTTCGTGTTGAAGTAGGTTATGACCACGGGGTCAAACCGGGTAATATTGTTGGGGCTATTGCCAATGAAGCCGGGCTTGATAGTAAGATGATAGGTCAGATTGAAATATATGATGATTACTCAGTAGTGGATTTACCGTCAGGCATGCCTAAAGAAGTATTCCATGACTTGCAAAAAGCCTGGGTCTGTCAGCAGCAGCTTAAAATAACTTCAATGAATGATGGTGCTGCAAAAGTACGTAGCTTTAAGCCTAAAAAAGGTAAAGGCCGAAAAACCAATAAGCGAGCACATCAGCAGCGTAAGCATAGTGCCTGAATAAGTGCCTAAAAGATATTATTATTGTCATCCGAAATAATGGACTGGGTGTAGTTTTGACGAATTTTTTTGCGCTTTAATAATTTCTGTTGTGCGGCTTCCGGCAGGTCGGTCAGCAGAATAATATGTTTATCCAGTAATACATCAATCAAGTCTTCCAGAACCCGGATAAATTCATAGTCTGATTTATTTAGCAACTATGTTAAAAATCGTCTGGAACGGACGCTTAAACTTCAGCAGGCAGATCGTCGTGAGCATATTTAACGACGAAAAACTCCTGATCCTGATACAGTTATCAAATTAAAAAATACAAAATCTATCCAAATATATAATACAGGTCAATGTCGTAACATTAACAATATGTTAGTATAAGAAAAACAAAAATTTAAGGGGATATTTTATGGTTGAAACTGATAATGCATTAGATGAACTCATTAAGGAAAATGAACGTCTTGCAGCAGATATTAAACTGCTTCGCAAAGGGAACTCCAAAGCGGTCAGAAAATATAAACTGGAACAGTCATTAAAGCCCTATCAGGCAGAGCTCATTCAGATGCAGAACTATCTTGAAGATACGGGCAAACGAATGGTGATCCTTTTTGAAGGTCGTGATGCTTCCGGTAAGGGTGGAACCATAAGACGGGTGACTCGATATATGAATGAGAAGCATTACCGTGTTGTTGCCTTAGGTAAGCCGACAGAAGAACAGAAAACCCAGTGGTTTTTCCAGAAATACGTTCGTCATTTACCTGCAGGCGGAGAAGTCGTGCTATTTGATCGAAGCTGGTATAACCGGGCAATGGTAGAGCCGGTATTTGGATTCTGTTCAGAACAGGAATATAAAACCTTTATGAAAGGTGTTATTGGTTTTGAAAAAGATCTGGTCCGTCAGGGTACTATTTTAGTTAAACTGTATTTTAGTGTTACCAGAGCAGAGCAGGCCAGACGTTTTAAGCGGCGTAAAACGGATCCGTTAAGGCAATGGAAATTATCAGAAGTGGATGTGCAGGCTCAGGAACGCTGGGATGATTTTACCAATGTGAAATATGAAATGCTGAAAAAGACGCATACCGCATCGGCACCCTGGACAATCATACGTTCCAATGATAAATATCAGGCTCGTTTAAATGCCATGAAAACCATCTTAAATAGTGTGCCGTATAAACGTTATGATAAAGAGCTGGACTTTGTTCCGAACAGTAAAATTGTTTATTCCGGGGCTCATGAAATTGAGATTATGGAAGCTCAAAGATTACGTGAAGGCAAGTTTGTTACTTAATGGACTTATGGTGTAATAATCGTCAGGGTAAAACACTATTCATTATCTTGTGTGTTACCCTGTTTTGTTTTTCTTCTGGCCTTTATGCAGAGACGCTGTCTCTTAAACAGGTTGAACTGGAAGGGCATTTTATCCAGGGTGGTCTGGTACTTGGAAAAACATCACCTGCGAATAAAGTATTTTTTAACGGACAGTCGATCCGTGTTTCATCACAGGGTGATTTTATTATTGGTTTTCATCGGGATGAAGCGCCCGAGGTTTCCCTGACAATTATTTCTGCCCGTAAAACTGAAAAATTTAATACCAATATTCCTATCAGAAAAAGACACTACCGTATTCAGCGAATAGACGGTCTTCCCGAATCAAAAGTATCCCCTCAAAATCCGCAGGTAATTGCACGTATTAAACAGGAACAGCAACAGGTAAAAAAAGTCCGAACTCTGGATGCGCCACGGATAGGTTTTCTACAAACCTTTATCTGGCCGGTTATTGGACCTATTAGCGGTGTATATGGTAGTCAACGCATTTTAAATGGCAAACCTAAATGGCCCCATTATGGTGTTGACATTGCGGTCCCGACAGGCACCGAGGTTGTCGCTCCGGCAGGCGGCATTATTACCCTGGCTCATCCTGACATGTTTTATTCCGGTGGCACTCTTATACTGGATCATGGTCATGGTTTATCCTCTGCCTTTTTACATTTAAGTAAATTACTGGTAAAAGAGGGGGATGTGGTTAAGCAGGGTGATAAGATTGCCCTGGTGGGGGCAACGGGAAGAGTGACCGGCGCACATCTTGACTGGCGTATGAACCTGTTTAAACGTCGTATTGACCCACAGTTGCTGGTACCTCCCATGGCAGAAGTACTGGCTAATTCCAGTTTACACACGCAGGAAAAATAATTATCAGATGTTAAGAAAACTTTTTATTCCTCTGTTACTAACCGTGTTTATGGGCTTTTTATTAATACCTGTAAGCGTTTTTGCGCAGTCAGTGGATATCTTTGTATCTATATTACCGCAAAAATATTTTGTGGAGCGAATTGCTTCACAGCAGGTTAATGTCCATGTTATGGTCAGGCCGGGGCAGTCGCCGGAAACTTTTGAGCCATCACCGAAACTGATGGCGCAATATTCGAGCGCAGATATTTATTTTACCATTGGAATGCCCTTTGAGCAGGTATGGATCAAACGTCTGGCTTCCCTGAATGACAGGATCAGTATTGTCACTACTCAACCTGAAGAGCATGAGTTATTGCATAACCCGCATCAACATAAAGGCAGTCAGCATAGTCAATGGGATCCTCATACCTGGCTATCGCCGATGCTGGCCATACAACAGGCTAAAATTATTGAACAGGCATTAAGTCGTTTGCTGCCGGATAAGAAAACTCTGTTTGAAAACAATTATCAGTTACTGAAAACGGAACTGATGAGTCTGGACAAATCCATCAGCCAGGGTTTTGCTAACAAAGAAAAACGTCAGTTCCTGACTTTTCATCCGGCATTCTCCTATTATGCTCACCGTTACGGTCTGATCCAGCGTTCGATTGAAATTAATGGTAAGGAACCTTCTGCTAAACAGATTGCTAAACTGGTTGCAGAACTATCTGAAAAAAAAGTACCCTATATCTTAATTGAACAGCAATTTAATACGGTAATATCCCGAACAATTGCCCGCTCCTTAAATGCTCAGTTGCTGAGTATTGATCCGCTGGCATATGATTATATAAAAAATATGCAGGATATAACCGATAAAGTAAGTCGTTCACTGTTCTGAATCCTGTTTTTTATATAATATAACTGGCTGACTATGATATCCAAATCCACAAACACACCTGCGATTGATATAGAGGAACTTAATTTTTCTTTCCAGGATGTTCCCATTCTTGAAAACATTAATATGACTATTGATGTCGGTGATTTTGCCGGGCTGGTCGGACCCAATGGGGGGGGGAAAACCACTCTGTTAAAATTAATAATGGGGCTGTATAAGATTCAAAGTGGTACTATAAAACTATTTGGTCAATCAATAAAAAAACAGCGAAAAAGCATTGGTTATGTACCTCAATATGCTAATTTTAATAGTGATTTCCCGATATCTGTACTGGATACCGTGTTACAGGGACGATTGGGGATGACTCGTTTTTTTGGCGGTTATGCCAGTAAAGATCGGGATATTGCCAATAAGGTGATGAAAGAAACAGAAATTCTGCAACTTTCTCATCGCTCAATTCAATCCCTTTCGGGGGGACAGATGCAGCGGGTACTGGTGGCAAGAGCACTGGCAACAGAGCCGGAGATCCTTTTGCTGGATGAGCCTACGGCTAATATTGATCAGCGTTCTGAAAAAGATATTTTCGATTTATTTAAAACTATTAACCAGCGAATGACTATTTTAATTATTTCTCATGATATTGGCTTTGTATCTGATTATATCAATCGGGTGTTCTGCCTGAACAAAACACTGGTCTGCCATGATGCATCACCAGTCACCAGTGATACTATTCATGCTTTGTATGGTGCACATGTCAGTGAAATTTACCATGGTCATTCACATTAGGCGGATCGTATTATATGCTGGATTTTTTTAATACCTTAATGACCCAGAGTTTTTTACAAAATGCCCTGTTTGGCGGTATTCTGGCCAGTATCGGCTGTGGTTTGACCGGTAGTTTTGTGGTGGTGAATCGTATTGGCTATATGGCTGGTGGTATTGCTCATTCCGTGCTGGGAGGGATGGGGATTGCCTATTATCTGAATTATGATCCCTTTATTGCAGCACTCATTTCCGCCTTACTGGCAGCCATTATAATCGGTATTATCAAATTAAAATGGCAGCAGCAGGAAGACACGGCCATTGGGGCGATCTGGGCAGTAGGTATGGCTGTTGGTATTATCTTTATCAGCAAATCTGATGGTTATAATGTTAATCTTATGTCTTTTCTATTTGGCAATATTTTAATTATTTCCAAACAGCAACTCTATATTATGCTGCTGATGGATGTCGTGACCATCTTTTTTATGGTGGCATTTTATAAACAGCTCATTGCTATTTCCTTTGATATTGAGTTTGCCACTATACGGGGGGTAAAAGTCAACCTGTTCTATCTGTTGTTACTCTGTCTGGTGGCTATTACTGTTGTGTTATTAATTCAGGTGGTCGGTCTGATTCTGGTTATTGCTCTTTTAACCCTTCCGGCTGCTATTGCTAAACAGTATGTACAGTCTATTGGTGCCATGATGCTGCTGGCAGCCCTGCTGGGTACCTTATTTACCAGCAGCGGCTTATACCTTTCTTATGAACCGGACTTACCTGCCGGGGCAACGATTATTCTGGTTGCCGGTATGGTTTATCTGCTTTCCAGTC
>JALSUJ010000222.1 GCA_027071355.1 Gammaproteobacteria bacterium
TCTCTGAACCGTCTTTGTCCAGCTTCATTAAGTCGTGGGGGCAGATGTACATGCAGGCCGTTCTGTCCTGACCTTTGCAGCCATCACACTTTTCTGTGCGTACGAATGTTGGCATTTTTTTTCCTTAATGTTAAAAGTTTACTATTTATTACAACTTTCTATTGTAAATTCTTTTTCTGATCAGGGTATTGTCCTTGATCAATAATCATTCAATTTTTTAAATTTATTCCATTTCCAGAGAGCTTAGGAAGATAAGGTAGAATAATAATCTCTTAGTATTCGCAGTACTTCAGGGCGGCTGAAATTATCAGGAATATCTTCACCACTGCTTAATGCCTGTCTTAATTTAGTACCGGATATTAATAAATGATCCTTACCTGTATGGGGACAGGTTTTCATAGAGGCCATGCTATTGCATTTATAACACCAGAATGCCCAGTCCATTTTAATGGGCTGAGTCTGCAGTGAACCCGCTGGAATTTCATCAAAAATTTTATGCGCATCAAAGGCCCCGTAATAATCACTGACCCCGGCGTGATCACGCCCTACAATTAAATGTGAACAGCCATAATTTTGTCTGAACAAAGCATGTAATAACGCTTCCCGAGGTCCCGCATAACGCATATCCAGAGGATAACCCGCCTGTACTACCGTATTTTTAACAAAATAATTATCAATCAGTGTCTGAATAGCCTGACTGCGAACATCCGCAGGAATATCATCGGATTTAAGTTTTCCCAGTAATGAATGAATTAACACCCCATCAAGTGTTTCAATAGCAATTTTTGCCAGATATTCATGAGAGCGATGCATTGGATTTCGGGTCTGAAAAGCTGCTACTTTTTTCCAGCCTTTGGACTCAAATAACTGCCGGGTCTGCATTGGGGTCAGGAATTGCTCACCATATTCCTGTTTGAATTTCCCCAGCGATAAGACTTTGACTGTCCCTGCCAGATTGACATCACCCTGTTCCATAAGCATTTTAACGCCGGGATGTTCCAGTTCTGTGGTTTTATATATGCTGAAGGATTCATGGTCTTTATCAATGCCATATTTCTCCGTCACAGTCATTACCGCCAGGATGTCATCACCATCGGGACTGACCAGAGCGATATCATTGCCGGTTTTAATTTGATTAGCAATCTCTTTACCTGAAGATAAGGTAATAGGAATTGGCCAGAACAGACCATTTTCAAGAGTATAATCATCACAGACACCTTTCCAGTCTGCATAAGTCATAAAACCATCAAGTGGGGTGAAACCACCAATACCCATCATAATAATATCCCCCGCTTCACGGGAAGACACCGTTAATTGTAACAGACTTTGGGCATATACTTTTTCTTTATCGAGGGCTGAACCTTCAAGCAGCAGAGGTTTAAGATCGCCCCCTCCATGAGGGGCTACCAGTTGGGACATAAAACTCCAGAATTATATATTTAACTTATTTTAAAAATACTAACAATTAACCACCATAGTTAATACTTTTAAAATAAACCGGATAGTAACCGGGAATATTTTCCCCGGTTACTGATACCGAATTTTATTACATCATTAATGGCAGCATTAATAAGGCAACAATATTGATGATTTTAATCATTGGGTTAATAGCAGGGCCTGCGGTGTCTTTGTAGGGGTCGCCTACAGTATCACCGGTGACCGCTGCTTTATGGGCATCAGAACCCTTACCACCATAATTACCATCTTCAATATATTTCTTGGCATTATCCCATGCACCACCACCAGTAGTCATTGAAACAGCTACAAAAAGACCTGTTACAATCGTACCAATTAATACGCCACCCAGAGCTTCTTTACCCAAAAGTAAACCCACAGCTAAAGGTACTGCGATAGGCAGAATTGATGGAAGAACCATTTCTTTAATAGCGGCTTTGGTCAGCATATCAACGGCTCTGGAATAATCAGGCTTTTGAGTACCATCCATAATACCCGGTATTTCCTTAAACTGACGACGAACTTCAACCACAACAGAACCTGCTGCACGACCCACCGCTTCCATTGCCATAGCACCAAATAAATAGGGGATCAGACCACCGATAAACAGACCAATCAGAACCATATGATTAGACAGATCGAAGAACGTCTCACCACCGGTAATAATTTCAAGATTATGTGTATAATCCGCAAAAAGAACCAGTGCAGCCAGAGCAGCAGAACCAATAGCATAACCTTTGGTGACAGCTTTAGTGGTATTTCCTACCGCATCCAGAGGATCGGTAATATTACGAATTTCTTCCGGCATATCAGCCATTTCAGCAATACCACCGGCATTGTCTGTAATAGGACCATAAGCATCAAGCGCTACAATAATACCAGTCATAGACAGCATGGCAGTAGCCGCAATGGCAACACC
This sequence comes from Gammaproteobacteria bacterium, assembly GCA_027071355.1. Classification (GTDB taxonomy): domain Bacteria; phylum Pseudomonadota; class Gammaproteobacteria; order GRL18; family GRL18; genus JANELJ01. The sequence continues at coordinate 2,375 of JALSUJ010000222.1, forward strand.
ATATAAACCACCCAGAGTATAAGCACCCCAGATACTGGCACAGATAACCAGAACAGGAGCCGCTGTAGATTTCATTGAAACCCCTAAACCTGCAATGACATTGGTGCCGTCACCGGTTAAGGATGATTTAGCAATCTGTTTCACAGGTGCATAATCAGTGGCGGTATAATATTCAGTAATCATAACCAGTGCCGCAGTAAGAACCAGACCAATCAGAGAAGCAAAATAAATATTAACGGTGGCATAATCAGTTCCAGCAATATTAATTGTATCACCCAGCATCCGCATGGTCACAGGATAAAAAGCTATACCTGATAAGACCGCAGCAACAATAAGTCCCTTATACAGGGCTCCCATAACACTGCCTTCACCTTTTAACTTAACAAAAAAGGTACCAATAATTGAAGCAAAAATGGACACACCGCCCAGCACCAACGGGTACATCACCGCATTGATACCGGCCTGAGTAGCCATTAAAGCACCTAATAACATGGTTGCCACAACGGTTACTGCATAAGTTTCAAATAAATCGGCCGCCATACCTGCACAGTCACCCACATTATCACCCACATTATCAGCAATTACAGCCGGGTTACGAGGGTCATCTTCAGGAATACCGGCTTCAACTTTACCTACTACGTCAGCACCCACATCAGCACCCTTAGTAAAGATACCACCGCCTAATCGAGCAAAGATAGAGATAAGTGAACCACCAAAAGCCAGTCCCACCAATGAATGAACCGCATCTATAACAGACATTCCCATTGCTGTTAAAGCAGCAAAATAACCTGCTACTCCCAACAGGGCCAGACCAACAACCAGCATGCCGGTAATGGCGCCGCCTCGAAAGGCGATTAGAAAGGCAGCTCCCATACCCTCATAAGCTGCCTGAGCAGTACGAGAGTTGGAACGAACAGAAATGTTCATACCAATAAAGCCAGTCGAACCGGATAAAATGGCACCAATGGCAAAACCAATGGCTGTAGTCCAGCCAACGGGAGACAATCCAATAGCAAAAAAGACGACAACACCCACCATAGCAATGGTTTTATATTGACGATTAAGATAAGCTTGCGCACCCTGCTGAATCGCTTGCGCAATTTCCAGCATAGTGTCACTTCCCGGTGATTGAGCCATAATCCATTTAATGGATATGATTCCGTATATTACAGCGGCTATACCAGCTGCAAGTGCAAATAACAATTCAACAGACATTACGTCCCCCGTTGCTCAGTTTAAAGAATTGAATCCAGAATGAATTCGCTATAAAATTTTAAAGTTTCCTATATGTCAGGTTAACTCCTTAACCAAAACCACATAGGTATTAAAAATAGACTTTCCCAGTCTAATTCAAACCACTATCCCGTTACATTGATCAACATCAATAGGGTCTAATACACTGCCCATAAACTTGACTCATTTAACATATCAGCTATGTTTAAAAGTTAAGCATTGATTCAGGCTGTATAAATTTTTTACAAAAAAAAGGCTGATAACAAATTATTATCAGCCTTTTTTTAGTTACAGCTCAAATTCTGGGAGTTTTTTCTCGACACTCGTATTATCCAGAACTACATATTTAGGTAAGCCGTTTTCGTAAGGAGGATAATCTTCACCTTCAATTAAAGGCAGTAGATATTCCTTACACTTGTCCGTAATACCAAAACCATCTTCAGTGATGAAATCCATAGGCATCATTTTTTCAACATTGGCAACATCTGCTAAAGGTGCCTGACCAATTTTCCACTCATATGGAGAGCTGGAAATACGATCAACTGTCGGCATAATGGCATTAGCGCCTTCCAGAGCAAACTCTACGCCGGCCTGACCTAATGCATAAGCCTGTTCAACATCTGATTTAGAAGACAGATGACGAGCTGCACGCTGCAGGTAATCCGCAACCGCCCAGTGGAATTTATAGCCCAGGGCATCTTTAATAATGTTGGCCACTACCGGTGCGGCACCACCCAATTGAGCATGACCGAAAGAATCACGAGTACCCTGCTCTGCCAGGAAACGACCGTCAGGCCAGTGAACACCTTCAGAAACAACTACAGTACAGAAACCAAATTCTTTGACCTTGGCATCAACTTTTGCCAGGAACTTATCCTGATCAAATTCAACTTCAGGAAATAGTATCACAACAGGAATACCCTGATCTTCAACCAGACCACCCGCTGCTGCAATCCAGCCAGCATGACGACCCATTACTTCAATAACGAAGATTTTGGTAGAAGTTTTGGCCATGGAACGGACATCAAAGCTGGCTTCCAGAGTAGAAACTGCAATGTATTTTGCCACTGACCCAAAGCCAGGACAGTTATCAGTAATAGGCAGATCGTTATCCACAGTCTTAGGGATATGTACTGCCTGAATGGGAAATCCCATTTTTTCAGATAACTGAGAAACCTTATGACAGGTATCTGCAGAGTCACCACCACCATTGTAGAAGAAATAACCGATATCATGAGCTTTAAACACTTCGATTAAACGTTCATATTCGCGTTTATTATCTTCCAGGCTTTTTAATTTAAAACGACAGGAACCAAAACCACCAGATGGGGTATAGCGTAAAGCCGCAATATTTTCAGCAGATTCAAGACTGGTATCAATCAGATCTTCCGTCAGTGCTCCAATAATGCCGTTTCTACCTGCGTAGACAGTACCAATTTTATCACTGTTTTTACGAGCTGTTTCAATTACGCCACAGGCAGAGGCATTAATTACCGCGGTAACACCACCTGACTGTGCGTAAAATGCATTTTTTTTAGTCATTTTAACTCCAAAATTTAGCTATTAATAAATTTATTTTTGTTCAGTACTTTACACAATTTGCATTTAAAGCCCTGAATCCTGTTACTGATATCTGTCGATTGCTAAGAATCTGCTTTTGACTTTTTATCTTCTTTTATTTTTCTTTCCCGCTCCAGATCAGCATGAACCTGTAATACCGTCACAATACAATCCAGGATATTATCAAAACTCGGGACAGCAGTACCATACTGATCAAACCCGCGGTAATAAAACTGGGTTTTATAGGTGGAACGACCAATTTTAAATACGACAAAATTACTGCTGTCATATTCCCAGAAAATAGCCGGACAAGTTGAAAGTTCCCGATCAGCCGAGCGCAGACGTACTTCAACATCAGCCATCTGCAATTCAGTTTTGCCCTTACCCCAGCGTTCATCTAACGTCTGCTGAATCGTCCAGATATCAGTTTCTGAAAAGTCCTTAATTTTAATATTTGATTTAGTTGCCATTTTTATCTCACAATACGCTGTCTTATCACTATTTAATACTCATATCAGTGCAACGTACCATCACTTCCAGTGGTAAAATTCTGGGTAACACCCATCGTCAGTTCATCACTGGTTGCATTTCTAACTTCAACAATATCAATGACAAACTTAATGGTCTGACCGGCCAGAGGGTGATTACCATCCACTGTAAGCTTGCCGTCTTTAATTTCTGTGACAATAAACTTTTTAACTTCACCGCGGTCATTCTGCATTTCCACTTCAGCACCAATTTTCTGGAACTGGGGTGGTACATTAGCCAGATCATCGGTAAATTTAAGGTTCGGATCACCAGGCCCAAAGCCTTCGTATTCTGACAGACTGACTTCAACTCGATCACCCTTGCAATGTCCTTCCAGAGTACGTTCAATTTTTGGGAACAAACCGCTATTATGGCCATGAATATACTTGACAGGAATATCAACACGTTCTTTTATTTCACCGTTTTCATCCAGAATACTATAAGTGAGCTCAACGTATTTCTCTTTCTGAATCTTTTCTTCTGACATTAACTTAGGAAACCTTTTATGCTTTTTTATTGACTAATTGTGTCATAAATACTTACTCAATCAATAGTTACAAATTTTTTCAAACCGCCATATTCTATCAATAGCAGGTAGTGGTTAAAAGATCTTTTTGAAAAACCCTGTAAATCCCACTGATTTCCCCCCTGCATTTTATCTACCGTAGCCGTTAACTTTTTATCAGCAAACTTTCCTGAAATACTGCTTTATGAACATCACCCATGCTTAAAATACCTATTAATTTATTGTCTTCTGTCACCGGAATACGGCGAATTTTACGCAACCACATCATGGAAGCAGCCCGTAAAATAGGCATATCCGGAGAAACAGTTGCTACAACACGGGTCATCAGATCTTCGACCGTTTTATTTAATACACTGCTGTAATCTTTTTCCATCGCCTCAAAATCAGGCTTCGAACCAGACTCTACCAGCTCTTTCATATCCGGGAACATGCTGCACAAAATATCTTTCTCAGAAATAATACCCAGTACATTATTATCATCATCAACAACCGGTAATCCACTGATTTTATTGAAACACATAATGGTTGCAATATCTTTAATGGGAGTATCCGGCATACATGTTTTTACATCGACACACATTGTATCTTTTACTTGCATTGCTATACCTCGTTCTATCCTTAATTTAAAAATTAACAACTCTTATTCTAAATTCATATTCTAAATCCTGTCATTATTCTGCAGCAGGATAAAGCCGGTTGTTTTTTTAAGTAGATAAACATAACATGGTTTTTAGTTTTAAAAACCTATGCCAAAGTGGGTATATTTATAGAATTAATGTTTGTTTTGATAATTAAAGCCTGTCATTTAGCTGAAGCAAAACTACACATTACTTTAAACTATGGATTTTTATTCACAGAATAAGCAGTCACCCGGAGTTAAACAGTCATGACCGATACCGTACAAAAACTTTCCGATGATCTAAAACAATTTGCCCTCGACCGGGACTGGGAGCAATACCATATTCCAAAGAATCTCTCTATGGCTTTAATTGCAGAAGCCGCAGAACTGGTTGAACACTTTCAGTGGCTGACCCCGGAAGAGAGTCAAGCGGTTAGTGGAGAAAAACTTAAAGATATTGGTTATGAAATGGCAGATATCTTTATCTATTTATTAAGAATAGCGGAACAACTCGATATTGATTTAATGAAAGTGACCCGGGAAAAAATGGCTATTAATGAAACTCGTTTTCCCGCTGCCCTGGAAATCAATCAAAATCATAAAGATAACAACTATTCTTCATAAGATGAACAGGTATTAACCCTCTGTTTTACTAGGCTTTATATCTCTCTAAATAGGTATCGTGATTATAGTATCAGGGGGGTATCATTGCTCCCGTCAAAAAAGAATTTTATTTCGCAGGTTAATAGTTTTTAACACATTCGCAATGTAAGCCAACTATTAACTGTTCAATATCAATCCGCTCCGTGGAGGAAATTCGATGTCGGATATTGTTGCAACCAACGAGACCATACTGGTCGTAGGTGGCGGTATCAGCGGTATAAGTGCTGCGCTAGAAGCTGCAGAAGCAGGCAAGCAGGTGATACTGGTTGAAAAGAACGCCTATATAGGCGGCCGGGTCACCCAACTGCACAAGTACTTCCCCAAGCTGTGTCATCCTACCTGTGGTATGGAGATCAACCAGCGCCGTGCCAAGACCAACCCGAACCTGACCATCTTAACGATGGCTGAAGTGACCGATATAGCCGGTGACAAAGGTGATTACAGTATCAAAGTCACCCTTAAGCCCCGTTACGTGAACAGCAACTGCACCGCGTGCGGCAAATGTTCCGAGGCGGTCGAAACCGAATTCGACAACGACTTCAACTACGGTCTGAACCAGCGTAAAGGCGCATACATTGCGTACAACAACGCCTACCCGCTGCAATACGTACTGGATGAACGCATTATCGGTACCGACGATGCTACTAAAGCCAAAGACGCCTGCCCGGTGGATGCTATTGACCTGGACATGCAGGAAGAGAACATTGAACTTAAAGCCGGTGCCGTAGTCTGGGCCACCGGCTGGCGTCCGTATGATGCCAACAAAATCCAGCCCTATGGTTATGACCGCTTTGCCAATGTCATCACCAATGTCGAATTTGAACGCATGAACGACCTGATGGGCCCTACCGGCGGCAAAGTGGTCCGCCCTTCTGACGGTGCCGAGCCGAAGAAAATTGCCTTTATCCAGTGTGCCGGTTCCCGTGACCGCAACTATCTCAAGCACTGCTCACGTATCTGCTGTATGGCGTCCTTAAAACAGACCCACTACGTACGTGAAAACATCGACGGCGGCAGCTCCGATATCTACTACATTGATATTCGTGCCATTGACCGTTTTGAAGACTTCTATAAAAAAGTCCAGGACGACGAAACCGTTAAATTCATCAAATCCAAAGTGGCCTTTATCACCGAAGGGGATAATAACAATCCCGTACTCAACGGTGTGGACACCGAAGGCTACCATCGTTACGCCAATGAATACGACCTGGTGGTCCTGGCCGTCGGCATGGAGCCCAGCGTGGCCCCGGATGAATTCCCGGTCGAAATTGTCATGAACGAAGAAGGCTTTATCGAAATGGACGAAAAGAACGGCGGTGTCTTTGCAGCCGGCTGTAGTTCCGATGCCCTGGACGTCAACCGTGCGGTCCAGAGCGCCACGGCCAGTGCCCTGCGTGCTGTGCAAGTTATTAACCAAGTTTCAGGAGCTAAGTAACCATGGCTGATGAAGTAAAAGTAGGTGCTTATATCTGTAAGGGCTGTGACCTGGGGAACCGCCTGAACACCGACCAACTCGAAATGATTGCGACCCGTGAAGGTCGTGTGGCGCTGGCCAAAAGCCATGACTTCCTCTGCGGGGAAGACGGCGTCAAAATGATACAGGACGACCTGGCCTCCGGCGAAGCCAATAAAGTGGTGATTGCCGCCTGTTCGCGTCGCGCCAAAACTGATGCCTTCACCTTTGAAGGCGTCCCCACCTCTCGGGTCAATCTGCGTGAAGGTGTTATCTGGGTGCGTCCCGAAACCGACGAAGCTCAGGAAACCACCCAGGAAATGGCTGAAGACTATGTCCGTATGGGCTGTGCTGAAATCAAATTTATGGCCAACCCCAAACCCAGTGAAGAACAGGGTACCAACCGTCATGTTATGGTGGTCGGCGGGGGTATTACCGGAATGACGGCAGCATTAGAAGCCGCCCGTGCCGGTTATCAGGTCTCCATTGTAGAAAAAAGCGAGGCTCTGGGCGGTACTGCCGGTCAACTGTACCGTCGTGCCCCCACCCGCGCACCCTATGCCGACCCCGAAGACACCGGTGTTGAGTCGCTTATTCAGATGCTCGAAGACGATGCTAAAGTCGCCATTTATCTGAACTCCGTCATCAGCAGTACCGACGGCGCTCCCGGTCGTTTCAATATTGAAATCACCCAGGGCAGCGACCAGCTGGAAATCATCTCCTGTGGCTCTATTATCCAGGCCTCAGGTATGACCCCTTACGATGCCAGCCAGCTGACCGAGTTCAGCTATTCTGACGCCCCCGATGTCATTACCCAGTTAGAGCTTGAAGCCCTGGCGAAGGAAGCCGATGGCGGCCCCATCAAGCGTCCTTCTGACGGCAAAGAAGTCAAAAACGTGGTCTTCATACAATGCGCTGGTCAGCGCTCTGACAAAGAAGGTCATCTGTCCTATTGTTCCGGTCACTGCTGTAACACCAGTATCAAGCAGGCCATGTACTTTAAGGACAACGCGCTCAGCAGCGGTGCTGACCCACTGGATATCCAGACCACTATCCTGTTTAGCGACCTGCGCACCCCCGGTGCCGGCGGTGAAGATTTCTACCGCAGCGGTCAGGACAAGGGCGTGACCTTCCGTAAGGCCACCGTCTCTGCCGTAGACAAGAGCGCTAAAGTCAGCTTAAACGACTTAATTCTGGATGAAGAGGACACCATTGATGCGGATTTAGTGGTTCTGGCCACCGGCATGATCCCCAATTCCGGTCGTAACAATGAACGTGAAGACGAATTACAGACCATTAAGAATCAGTTAGAAGCTGAAAACAAGGAAGTGCCGCAGGAAATGCTGGACGAGATCGCCATTCCTGTGGAGTCTATCCTGAACCTGAACTACAAGCAGGGCTCTGACCTGCCCCAGTTAGTCAGCGGTTTTAACGATTCCCACTTTATCTGTTTCCCTTATGAAACCCGTCGTACCGGTATTTACGCCGCCGGGCCAACCCGTCGTCCCATGGACACGGCGCAAGCTCAGGAAGATGCCACCGGTGCGGCCATGAAAGCCATTCAGGCGATTGAAAATGCCGGTAAGGGCATGGCGGCTCATCCGCGTTCCGGGGACCTGTCCTATCCGTCCTTTAGAATGGAAGGCTGTACCCAGTGTAAACGTTGTATGATGGAATGCCCCTTCGGCGCCATTCACTCCGACGAGAAAGGTTATCCGCAGTACAACGAAGCCCGTTGTCGTCGTTGCGGTACCTGTATGGGTGCCTGTCCGGTGCGGGTTATTTCCTTTGAGAACTACTCCATCGACTCCGTGGGTCAGCAAATCAAGGCCTGTGATATTCCGGACGAGTTTGATGAAAAGCCCCGTCTGCTGG
>JALSUJ010000223.1 GCA_027071355.1 Gammaproteobacteria bacterium
TAATCGTGTATTACTATACATGTTGTAGATCCTTGTTTTTTAAGTCTGCAAACAGGGTTTTAACCCTTAAAACCTGGATCTACAACCTTTTTTAACGCATCGATTTTTTTATTCCGGACAGTAGTGCACAGGCGTGGGGAACACAAGTTAAAGATAGCCAGACAGTTCCCAAAAAACGGTTCATCCCCACAGGCGTGGGGAACACCCAGCGCGATCTCTTTTCCCAGATCAGCCGAGCGGTTCATCCCCACAGGCGTGGGGAACACTCGCGCCCACTACAATCAGACCACCGGCCCCGCGGTTCATCCCCACAGGCGTGGGGAACACCACTGGGAAAAAATCTGCAAAAAGGACGCCGGCGGTTCATCCCCACAGGCGTGGGGAACACCACAAATGATGGAGATACGATGATAGCGGATTCGGTTCATCCCCACAGGCGTGGGGAACACATCTTGCGGAACTCAGCATCCAATAGTGTCAGCGGTTCATCCCCACAGGCGTGGGGAACACAATATGCATTAATTTCGTCCAGTTCTGCAAGGCGGTTCATCCCCACAGGCGTGGGGAACACATATATTGCCTGAACCGTCTCGATCTCCGAACCGGTTCATCCCCACAGGCGTGGGGAACACCTTGTTTCCTTTATGCTCTACATCGAACAGGGCGGTTCATCCCCACAGGCGTGGGGAACACAGTGCCGTTGGCTTGTGGATTAATTTCAATGACGGTTCATCCCCACAGGCGTGGGGAACACATCAGCTTCAGTAATCGTACCTAACGCTTTTGCGGTTCATCCCCACAGGCGTGGGGAACACTTGAATACGTCAACACCTTGAACGGTTGAACCCGGTTCATCCCCACAGGCGTGGGGAACACACGATCTGCCCCATATATCTTACCTTCAGAATCGGTTCATCCCCACAGGCGTGGGGAACACTTAACTATTTCCTCGGCAGTTTGTTCAGGTGACGGTTCATCCCCACAGGCGTGGGGAACACTTCAATATTTTCCCCTTTACCTATGATTCTTACGGTTCATCCCCACAGGCGTGGGGAACACAAAATTCCTGGCGCCGGAAGTAAAATACAGAGCGGTTCATCCCCACAGGCGTGGGGAACACTCGCAAAAGGCATGGGCCTGACAACAGGTGAGCGGTTCATCCCCACAGGCGTGGGGAACACATCTTCAAGACGCAGCATAATCGTTGCGAATACGGTTCATCCCCACAGGCGTGGGGAACACAGATATTGCCTGAACCGTCTCGATCTCCGAACCGGTTCATCCCCACAGGCGTGGGGAACACTATACAAAATAAGTTTTTATTATCATGGCTTACGGTTCATCCCCACAGGCGTGGGGAACACCGCCAGACATCGCAGCATCTTTTGTCGTCATCCGGTTCATCCCCACAGGCGTGGGGAACACTTTGAGCCTGGTGTACTCTTTGCTGGTTATCTCGGTTCATCCCCACAGGCGTGGGGAACACAACAGGCCGGTTAAGAGGTAACTGGCAGACTTCGGTTCATCCCCACAGGCGTGGGGAACACGAACTTAATGCCGTGTACAGTCTCATCACATCCGGTTCATCCCCACAGGCGTGGGGAACACACATTCAACGGTTATACAATGAAGATGATGAGCGGTTCATCCCCACAGGCGTGGGGAACACTTGCATCCAACAAACGCATATGGAAATGATTCTGGTTCATCCCCACAGGCGTGGGGAACACCTAAATAGTTTTGCTCTTTCCTGTCCAAGTGCCGGTTCATCCCCACAGGCGTGGGGAACACTCATAGTAAAAGGAAAAGGAAATCCATTATCACGGTTCATCCCCACAGGCGTGGGGAACACTAGCCGGCGACAAAAACAATGATGTACCCATCCGGTTCATCCCCACAGGCGTGGGGAACACCGGTTGCGAGATGATACGCGGATTACTGTTAGCGGTTCATCCCCACAGGCGTGGGGAACACTTACAGGACGTTTTATAGATGTAGTAGGCGGCCGGTTCATCCCCACAGGCGTGGGGAACACTGCACCGCTTATGAAAATGATCCGGCCTGTGTCGGTTCATCCCCACAGGCGTGGGGAACACCCGACGGGGAGTTATTGCAAGGAAGAATGGCCCGGTTCATCCCCACAGGCGTGGGGAACACACCATTTATAACATATTGTTAAATAACGTGCTTTTTAAGCTTGAATTTTCTACCAGATATTTTGAGATTCAAAGAATAGATGCATTTATGTAATAACAGCCCTGTTTTTATTAATGCTTTTCAGGCAAAAATGAAACCAACCTTAACCCATCAAACTCCACAGGTACCCGCCTGTTTTCACCCATGGTTTGAAAATCAAAACCGGACTCTGTATTGGTTTGCCAGGCCATCACTATATTTCCATCTTCACAATCTGCTTCGCAGTATTGCCAAATAGTCTCACGCACCCTTCTGGATGTATTGCCTATATACACTCCCGCTCTAACTTCCAACAGCCACACAGCTAAACGCCCTCTTAGACGAGGAGGAATATTTTCTGTTACTACTGCCAGCATCCCCATTATTACCCCCTGTGGCCTGCATCGCCTATGGATTCAGGCTCTGGAATAGCCGGTGGCACAGATTCTTTTGCTGGCTCCGGTGGTGATATTTCCCCGGCAGCCAGGACTTCTTCTATCATCGGGATAATTTTTTTAAGGATTTTACTTTCTCTAAAGCTGTCCCGACATGCTTGGCGTACCGCCCGATCGGGATGCGCCGGGCTGGTTTTTGCTACCTTGAATGCGATGGGCACCACCGTATCAAATTTAAAAATATCAGCAATATCATAGACAAAGGATAATGGCTTGCCAGTATGGATAAAACCTACCGCTGGTGCATATCCTGCCGCTAGTACAGCCGCCTCGGTAATACCATATAAGCAGGCATTGGCAGCACTGATGCATTGATTAACCTTATCACCTTTTTTCCAATCTTTCGGATCATACCGCCGGCCTTTCCAGACAACACCAAATTGCTTTGCCATAAACTCGTACAGTTTTCGAACCCTTGCCCCTTCGATACCTCTGAGTTGATCCACACTGCGCCGCTCGGGTGATTTTTCACCAAAACGCAATTCATACATTTTACGCACGACTTTTAATCGCAGCTCATCATCC
>JALSUJ010000224.1 GCA_027071355.1 Gammaproteobacteria bacterium
TAACAGCGGTATGCCTATTTTAAATTACCTGGCAGCGGCCAGGGCTGCGCAGGAGGAAGGCGCACAGCGCCGCCGTGATAATTATTTATTACAGGCACATAAAAGTGACCCGGATGCCGATGTTGCCATTGGTCTGACCCAGGCAGAATTACAGATTAAGGATGGTCAGGCAGAACAGGCTCTGGCTACTTTAATGCATTTGCGTACTGTGGCACCCCGTCATAAACAGGTGCTAAAAATGCTTTTTGCTGTCTACCAGCAGCTCAATAGCTGGAAAGATCTGGAGCAGTTAATGCCGGTTCTGAAAAAAAATAATATTTTTGAACCACATGTTATTAACGCCTATGAAAAATCCCTGATTCAGCAATTAATGAAACAGGCATTGCAGGAACAGAATCGGGGTGAATTAAAAGCGCTCTGGAATCGTTTGCCAAAACAGACTCAGAATGAACCGGATATGATTCATTTTTATTGTCAGTTACTGCTGGCTATCAATGAAGAAGAGCAGGCAATAGAACTTATTAAAGAAGCTATTAAACGGCACTGGTATGCGCCGTTAATATTATTGTTTGGTCAGGCACGGGAGGAGGATGTCGTCAAACAACTTGAAACTGCGGAGTCCTGGCTCAGTGATAATGGCCGGAGCTCAGAACTGCTGCTGACTTTGGGTCGTTTGAGTATTTATAATCAACTCTGGGGCAAGGCCAGAGATTATTTACTGGAAAGTATTAAGGTAGCTCCCACTACCGAAGCCTTTCAGGTGCTGGGTGAACTCTATGAGCAGCAGCTGGATGACTCCGTAGAAGCAATGAATTGCTATCGGGAGGGATTAATACTCAGCTCAAAATGCAAGGAAGTGATCAGACTGGAAGACAACTCAGCCGTAAAAACAGCCCTGCCATATAATTAGCAGGAAACCCTTTTTTTATGTAAGTTTATATGTAACTACTCAGTTTATCTTTTGCTATGCTCTTTCTTAACGCTTAACGCTTAACGCTTAACGCTTAACGCTTAACGCTTAACGCTCACTGATCCATAGCAAAATCAAATGAGTCAAAATAAAACTGCTCTTTGCTCATGCCTTTTTGCTGAAAACTGTCTTCTGCCGCTTTAATCATCGCGGGCGGGCCACAGGCATAAATGTCAAAAGCAGATAGATCATCAAAATCATTTAATACCGCGTCATGGACATAGCCGGTACGACCCGACCAGTTGTCGTCGGCATCGGAAAGTACCGGAATAAATTGAATTGAATCATGTTCTGCGGCCCATTGTTCAGCCAGTTCACGCATATATAAATCAGCTTCGGTGCGTACGCCCCAATAGAGGTATACAGGACAAGTTACGTTTTCACTGATTAAATGCTCAATAATGCCTTTTAAAGGGGCAAAGCCGGTGCCGCCGGCCAGCAGCAGTATTTCATCTCTGGCATCTTCATGATAGAAGAAACTACCATGTGGGCCTTCTATGCGTAACAGGTCTTTGGGCTGCATGGTGTTAAAAATTTTAGGGGTAAACAGACCGCCTTCGACCAGACGAATATGTAATTCCAGGTAGTCATCATTATGTGGTGCGTTAGCAATAGAAAAACTGCGATGGCGACCATCTTCAAGCAGAATATCAATATACTGACCGGCCAGAAACTGCAGACGTTCGGATGCCGGAAGTTTAATTAATAACTGCATAACGTCATCAGCGAGCCGATTCATTTCCTGCACTCTGCAGGGCAGGGTCTTTATTTCTACGACATTGCCGAGATCGACTTCTGTTACTTCAATGACCAGTTCAGAATCAGGTTTTGCCTCACAGAACAGTGCCAGATTCTGTTTTATATCTTCATCTTCCAGTGCAATAGGATCTTCATCATATGAGACACTGCCCTGAAGTATTTTACCCTTACAGGCACCGCAGGCACCATTTCGGCAACCATAACGAAGATTGATACCCTGTCTTAACGCTGCATCTAGAACGGATTCTTCTGACTCAACATAAAATTGATGTTCACTGGGTTGTATTTCTACACGATGGCGCATAACTGACCTCAAAAATTGTTCCTAATTTCGTTTTGGATTGAAAATTAGAGATATAACAATGATGCAAGAATATATCTCATTTTGGATAGAATGAAAAGAATAACCGGCAAAAAAATAAAGAAAAACAGGCCCTGGACGCTAATAGGACAAGCAGATAGCTGTTTTTTAATTGTCTGCAGAATAAATACCGAAAATTAACTGCATATTTATGCCGGAGCGAATTATGGAAACCACACTATCAGGGGTTGCCAATGGTAATGACAGATTGCTTAAAAACACTTTAAATCCTTATCAGACGACTGAGAAAAAATCAGCACTGACGACACAGGATTCACTGTCTATCGGCATAATGACGCCAAAAAAAACTCAGGCCATTTTAAACCGCGAACTGGCGGATAAGCTGGAACAGCGTTTTAAGGACGAAGGTATTGAGCTTAAAGGTCTCAAGGCAGAAGATTTTACGCCGCAAAAAGTTTCAGACCGTATTATGAGTTTTGTATCCGGGCGCATATTATCGGAACAGGACACTAAAAAACAGCAGCAGCTTATGCAGCAGGCCAGAGATGGGGTTGAGCAGGGTTTTGCACAGGCCAGAGATATACTGGACAGCTTAAGTGTGCTCAATGGTCAGGTTAAGGATAATGTGAACAAAACCTACGATCTGATTCAACAGGGACTGGACAAACTAAACCAGCAGATCACCGGTCAGCAGGATAATGATACGGATAATAATACTTCGGAAAGTACCACTGCGGAAAGTACCACGGCAGTGGAACAGGCATCTATTGCCAGCAGTTTTTCCAGAACAGAGAATACCCGGCTGGAAATCCTGACCAGTGAAGGAGATAAAGTGATTGTTGAGCTGTTTAAAAATCAGCATGCTCAGTCCAGTCGTAGTGCCAGTAGTTCAGCCGATGGTAATAGCCTGCATGTATCTCGCAGTCTTTCTGCCAGTACCGGACTTTCTTATCAGGTTGATGGTAATTTAAATAAAAAAGAACAACAGGCTATTGATGGGCTGCTTAATAATGTTGCTAAAGTGTCAGCACAGTTTTTCTCCGGTGATGTGCAGGACGCGTTTAATTATGCTCAGAAAATGAACTTTGACAATAAAGAGTTAACGAAGTTTTCCCTCAATATGAGCTATCAGGAAACTCGGCAGGCAGCTATTAGTACCTATAGTAGCTATCAGCCGGATAATAGCACTATAGCACAGGATAATGGCAATCCAGTGCTGCAGAATGCCACTGATTTTATCAGCCGACTGGATGAATTGCTGCAAAATCCCTTTGCCCAGGAAAAACTGGCGGCTCCGGAAAAAAGTGTCAGCGAACTGCTTAAAGGCATGAATAATTTACTGTACTCGGATGAACTGCAGCAATTACAGCAGGATTCTGCCTCGTTACTGGATTCACTGGTGGAACAGATAAAACAGTATCGCGGTGGTGTTAATAGTCTGGACAATGTGGTTTCAGACAGTCAGAAGAATGCCGCATAGGTCTGCTTATTAGCTGAGTGCTAATTCAAGTGCTTCAGAACCTGCAATCCAGTTCCAAAAGCAGCTATTCAAATATTACTGGACTTTGAGGTTTGGTATTAACATGTAATTTGAAAATGTCAGGGCGAGCATAATGACCCGTAATATCCAGAGTTCTGCGGGCACTGTATACCTGCTCGCTATCAACTTCGGCATAAAGTATGCCTTTTTTATTTCGCATTGGACCCGTAACTATCTCTCCTCCAGGGGCAATCACAATGGAGTCTCCCGGATTAATCCATTCTTCTGAAGCAGAAAATAATTCATCTTTCCCTGGAAAGTTATCAGGAATATCGGTGTAGTTCAGCGCATTACCACAGGCTATAACCCAGCAACATCCTTCACGGGCTATATGTTGCATAGTCCCAAGCCAGCCATCGCCACTATCATAGGTAGGAGCAATATAAATTTCAATTCCCTGTGCATAAAGGGCATATCTTGCCAGAGGCATATAATTTTCCCAACAGATAAGTGCACCTGTTTTGCCACAAGGCGTTTGAACGACTTTTAAGCCCGATGCATCTCCGAATCCCCATACCATACGTTCAGGATTAGTCGGCATTAATTTTCGATGTCGATTTTGTAAACAACCATCCGGACCAATGGTAATAACGGTATTATAAAGAGTTGTCTGACTTAGTTGACTGTCTCTTTCATCAATGCCACAAATGATCGTAATCCGGTGCTTTTTTGCTGTATCATAAAGTGCTGATAAGTCATTATTATCAAGATTGATAGCATTATTTAATAATTTTGAATGAATTTCTTCACTTAAATTCCAGTCACCACCAGCTTTTAGTCGCCATATCCATGACGGGTAACCAGGAATAAAAGCTTCAGGAAAAATAATAAGTTCAGCATCATGCTTCACAGCTTCATCTACTAAGGCAATGGCATGTTCAATCGTTTTTTGCTTATTTAATAAAATGGGTGCTTCCTGAATTACAGCAACTTTATTCATAGTCATTCCCCCTCTTTAAATTATTTTGTACCCACAGCAATGAGCATTTCACAGGGTCCTTCAAACTGTCCATTGTGTTCAAACTTTAATAATTCCTGTTCAATTTCATGCCAGGCTTCATCTTGCTCTGCTTCAGATAACCCGGATAGCATCTGGTGAAGTGCACCAAAGGATTCCTGTTCAAACTGCAGGCATTCAATGGCAGAATTGAGTCTGACCGGGGCTTCAATAGTTTTGACTTCAATGTCTTTGAAACCCGCCTTTGACAGTACTTTTACAAGATTTTCTTCTGTTCCCAGGCTGAATGGTCCAGGTTGTCCCGGTAGTGGTGGCGGTAGTTTTGCCCGCCTTCTGATAATACTGACTGGAATTGAGAAAAATTCATTCCTGTCGGCGGTTGAATAAACCATAGCTGCTACTTTACCGCCTTCTTTTAATTGCTGTTTCATACCGGTCAGTGCCTTATGTTGATCGGGAAAATAAATTAAACCCACGCGAGAAATAACGGCATCAAAAGGCAAATCATTCAAGGTCATGAGGTTTTCTCCATCTAACACCTGAGTTTTTACCTGTTGGTAGCCTGATAGTTTTGCTGAATCGTCAACATACTCCAGAATTTTTGCGGAGATATCGGTGGCCAGTACATGCCCTGAGTCACCAATGCGTTTTGCAACTGCCATGGTTTGTTCCCCGGCACCCGCGGCAACATCAAGAACCCGGCTGCCATGTTGGATATCAGCCATATCAAGCATAGTTTCAGTGGCCGAACCCAGCCATCGGGATAATAATGGACTCCAGCGATACCAGGCTTCAGCCGCTGTATCCCATTGTTGTAAAGTGGCCTGTTTGTATTTATTGGCATCAAATGCAGGTTGATTATGTGTCATTTTCTTCACTCCTTGCTTGTTATTGACTAAGCTATGATTTAAGTTTAATGAAATGGATAGAAATAACCATTCCCAAAAAAATGAAACCTGATGTGCAAAAATGAACAGTCCTGAATTTAGAATAAATAAATTGACGAATCTATTAAGAGAAATTAATGAACTGGGATGATCTAAAACTTTTCCTGGCGGTAGCCCGAAAAGGTTCAATTAGTGGTGGGGCAAAACAGTTAAATATTCAACATTCCACTGTTTCCAGGCGTATGCGCAAGCTGGAAGATACATTGGGGGTGCGTATTCTGGAAAGAAAAAAAA
Organism: Gammaproteobacteria bacterium; assembly: GCA_027071355.1. Taxonomy (GTDB): domain Bacteria; phylum Pseudomonadota; class Gammaproteobacteria; order GRL18; family GRL18; genus JANELJ01. Next base: position 5,731 of record JALSUJ010000224.1, read on the forward strand.
AGGGTCTGGAACTGACTGAGGCTGGCCAGAAACTAAAACTGTCGGCTAGTCGAATTGAATGTGAAATAATGGCAGTTGATGGTGCTTTACTGGGTAAAGATACCAATATGGTTGGTTGCTTAAAAGTTGCTGCATTAAATAATATGGCTTCTACCATTTTAATGCCTATTTTTGCAGATTTTAACCGGCTCTACCCTGAAGTAGATTTACACATTATTGTTTCCAATACTGATACCAGTTTGTCTCAACGAGAGGCAGATGTTGCTATTAGACTGACTAATTCACCTCAGGATACTTTGATAGGTAAACAGGTCTGTACCGTTGCCTCGACCATATACGGTGGCTACGATTACATTTCACAAATAAAAAAACAAAATATTGAACCCCGATGGCTTGGAGTTGAATGTTGTACATTCCATAAAATATGGACTAAAAAATACGCTGATCATCAAGGTCATAATTTTTATGTTGACGATACATTATTGACCTTGTCGGCATTAAAGGAAAACCTGGGGGTATCTATGTTACCTTGTTTTATGGGGGATTCAACTCCTGAGCTGGTACGTTATTGTGAGCCAGTTCCTGAGTGGAACCTGGGACTCTGGCTGTTGATACATCCCGATTTAAAGCGCACAGCCAGAGTACTTACTTTTCGTGATCATATGGCAGAATCTATAAAAGCACAACGAAATTTATTTGAAGGAAATATTGATACTGCTTAATATTAAATTAAAAAAGATTTTAAAGGTCGGGGTCGACTTCAGCTTTATATAAAAATATCGTAACTTATTCAGCATAAATTACCGTATCTTCCTGCAGGGCCTGTATTTTCGGGGACGCTCAAGCACATCCATGTGTCGCTTTATCTCGGCATCCTGCCTCCATAAACCCCGTAAACACAGGCCCTGCAGAAAGATACTCTTATCAGGTTTAAACCATACTGAATTTACAAAATATCTTACATTTAATTTTAAATAATTTGAAATAATAGTCCTTAGTATGACTTTATTATTAATCGCCCTCACTAGCAGGTTCATATATCTACCTTTTATCCTGAATTAAACCTATAATTATTCAATATGACTTTAAATTTATAAGAGTATCAGACTTTATTGCCTGATAGGGTAAAAACACTGAATATCAAAATTGAAAATATATCCTTCCTGAGCCTGAAAAAGTATTAAGAGCGGGTTCTGATTCTGGCAATATTTAATAGGAAATTCAATGAGCAAAAAATCATCAAAAAAACTGTCTCGGAAAAAATACGAAAAAGAACTCTATAAGCTTCAGGCCGAACTATGTTTGCTGCAGGAATGGGTTGTAGCAAAAGGTTTAAGGGTTATTGTCCTGTTTGAAGGGCGTGATGCGGCTGGAAAAGGTGGTGCTATTAAGCGCATTATGGAGCGTACCAGTCCACGGATTTTTCGGGTTAATGCTTTACCTACACCCAATGAACGTCAAAAGACCCAGCTTTATCTGCAGCGTTATATTGAACGTTTTCCTGCCGCAGGAGAAGTGATACTTTTTGATCGCAGCTGGTACAATCGAGCCAATGTTGAGCCGGTAATGGGCTTCTGTACTAAAAAGCAATACGAAAGCTTTTTAATGAATGTCCCGAGTTTTGAAAACTATCTGATTAAGGACGGTATTATTTTAATTAAATACTGGTTTGAAGTCAGTATGGAAGAACAGACTCGACGTTTTAAAAACCGTATTAATGATCCACGTAAACATTGGAAACTAAGTCCTATGGATCTGGAGTCCCATTATCGCTGGTATGATTATTCGCGCACCAAAGATCGAATGTTTAAAGCCACAGATACACCCTGGGCACCATGGAATGTCATTAATGGTAATGATAAGAAAAAAGCCCGGCTTAATTGTATCTCCCATTTGTTATCTCAAATCCCTTATAAAAAATTACCGGGTAAAAAACCGCAGCTACCGCCCCGGCAAAAAAGTAAGGGATATAAAACCCCTGATTACCCCTATAAATGGGTTCCTGAGAAATATTAACCGGGCATGATATACTGCTTAAAAATTTGTTGCATTTAGAATAATTATCACAGGAGTAATTATTATGTCACTTAATGGTGTCTGGGCTCTGGAAATAGCTGGTATTTATGGCTGGGAACGCGTATCTACGGCTTTTCTGGAAGATGGTCGTTATCTTGGCGGAGGCCCCTCGCATTTTTCTCAGGGATACTATGTGGTTAATGGTAAAAAAATTAAATTTAAACTGTTTATGACTCAGCATGGAGAAAAACGTACTTTTTTTGGTGAAAAGGGTCACAATTTTCATACGGAAATAACAGCCAAACGTAAGGGTAATATGATTAATGGTAAAGCCCGTCTTAAGGACTCAAAATCAAATGTGCCTGAATACCCGATTCGATTAATCTGGCAGACAGATATTCTGGCAGTTAAGAAAAAGATATAAAGGGCGGCTAAATGCACCTGGGGATTGATCTGGGCGGTACCAAAATTGAAATAATTGCACTGGATGATACCGGTATAGAACGGTTTCGAAAGCGCATAGCAACTCCTCAGGGTCATTATAAAAAAACTCTGGCAGCGATAGTAAGCCTGGTTCAGTACGCCATAGAGGAAACCGGGGCTGATTATACTCTGGGTATAGGCATACCCGGTGCTATTTCTCCGCACACCGCACTGGTTAAAAATGCCAATTCTGTGTGCCTGATTGGACAGCCGCTGCAGGCTGATTTGCAGCAGCTGCTTGGGCAGACAGTGCGTATTAATAACGATGCCAATTGTCTGACGGTTTCAGAAGCCACAGATGGTGCTGCAGCGGGTTGCCCAGTTGTTTTTGGCGTTATTCTTGGCACCGGTACCGGAGGTGGGATTGCGATTGAGCAGAAGGTGATTACTGGCGCTAATTTTATTGCCGGTGAGTGGGGGCATAATCCAATGCCCTGGAAGCAGGACAGTGATGGTGATCCGGTTGACTGTTATTGCGGCAAACAGGATTGTATAGAGACTTTTTTAAGCGGGCCGGGAATGTTAAAACGCTTTTTAGCAACGGCTGGCAGAGCCGATTCTCCTGCTCATATAGTACAGCAGGCTGAGTCCGGGGATAAAACCGCAGCACAGTTTATGCAGCGTTATGAAGACTGGCTGGCAAAAGGTCTGGCCAGTGTCATTAATATTCTGGACCCTGATGCAATTGTTCTGGGCGGCGGTTTATCCAATATAGAGTGCCTGTATCGAAATGTACCTCAGCGCTGGCAGCAATATGTTTTTTCGGATCAGGTTAATACCCGATTACTGAAAGCACAATATGGTGATTCCAGCGGGGTCCGTGGTGCGGCCTGGTTATGGCCACTGACAAAGCAGGAATAATGAGCCGAAAAACTATCACTACAACTGAGTTAATAGCAGAAATTACTCGGTTTCGAAAGCAGCAGCAAAGCTTATTGCTGGCAACCTGCAGTGAGCAGGGACATCCTTTGAGCAGTTATGCCCCCTTTATTGAAACAGAAACCGGTGATTTCTGTCTGTTATTAAGTGATATGGCTGAACATAGTCAGAACCTGCACTATCATCAACAAACACAGATACCCTGTTCCATCATGCTGATTGAAGATGAAGTAAATTGCCGTAATCTGTTTGCCCGAAAACGTGTTACTTATCAATGTCAGGTACAGGTAAGCAATCGTGAACAGCCACAATGGACACCCGCTATTGAAAAATTACAGCAAAAATTGGGTAAAACCATAGAATTATTAAGCACTCTGGCTGATTTTAAGCTTTATTTTTTAACACCCCAGAGCGGTAATTATGTCAGAGGTTTCGGCCAGGCCTATCCGCTGGATTCAGGGTGTCTTTAGCAAGGAATATTCAATTCCTGTTACGGATTTTCGATTAATTGAGTAAATACAAAATAAATTGCACATCTACCGCACAACAGGAATAAAAATGACATTAGACAGAGCCAGAGAATTAATTGCTATACAGGTGGATATGGGTGGTGGTTATAATCGGAATTCCGTGCGTATGCTGCTGGCGGAAGTAGCTCGTGAACATGGTCAGAATGGTGTGGATCAAATGATCCGTGAGTTTGCTCTGGATGAAAAATTCGGCCTGCCCATCGGACAGGCTATTATTACTTAGCCCTTAAAGAGCAGTCCGGCAGCGACTTCATCGCGTTTTTCTTTCCCTGCCAGGATCTGAATAAGTGTTAAAGCAAACTCCATAGCAGTTCCAGGACCTCTTGAAGTAACCACTTTACCATCCTGTACCACGGACTTATCGGTGACCTGAGTATTGCTTAAATCCATTTTTTCTATAAAACCGGGATAACTGGTAGCCGATTTGCCTTCCAGTAAGTGGGCATTCGCCAGCACTTTCGGCGCGGCGCAAATGGCTGCGGTATATTTATCTGCAGAGGCCATGGCGGTTAACAGCTGATGAATACGAGGATCATTATCCAGATTATCCGCACCCGGCAGGCCGCCGGGTAACACTATCATATCGAATGTCTGCTTCATGGCATTATCCAGGGTAGTGTCAGGAATTATGACTACACCACGGCTGGCAGTTACCGGCCGGACTTCATCACCCCGATCCAGACTGGCAGTAGTGACATCAATAGCGGCTCGACGTAAAAGATCGATAATAGTAATTGCCTCGAGTTCTTCGCAACCCTCGGCAACTGGAACAAGAACACTGGCCATAATAGATTACCTCAATTATTTATAACAGCGGGTTTGGCTTTTTTCAGACTAAGATTCTGAGTCAGATTGGTACCGTTTTGTAATAATTTTTTATGTCTCGCATCGGCTATCAGACGCTGCTGATGAATGAGTTTTGATGCGGGTATTAAATGAATACCGGCTTTTTCTAATTCAGGAATACGTTGTTCCAGAACGGCCAGTGTTTCTGAAAAAGGATGGCCAATAGCAATGGCAGCGCCTTTTTGACGGGCAACCTTAATCAACTCATCAAATTGAAACTCAATGGCCGGACGATTATGTACATGATCCAGAAATATATTACGGTGTGAACTGGTCACATTAAACTGCTGGGCAGTGTA
>JALSUJ010000225.1 GCA_027071355.1 Gammaproteobacteria bacterium
CCGTAGCCAAAGCGATAATTTCGGGTTTCTTTGCCGGAGGTACTTTGGGCTGTGGAAAGTTTATCAATCTTTATAAAACGCCGAACCAGTTTTTCTCCCATGTATATATCTAAAACACCGTCAGTTGCGGTCCAGTTTAGAATGGAACGGCTGATTTTGTTTTGAGACTCCTGAGTACAGGCGGTTAATAACAGCAGACTCAGTAAAAGCAGAGCAGTTATTTTTTTCATTGCTTATCCTTTTTTCTTTCCAGAGAGCATAAACATGGGGCAGGAAAAGACATTTTTTGCCGGGAAAGGGTCATCATCATAACGGATCAAACCCCGCATGGACTCGCAGTATAAATCTTCAAACTCCCGAGATTGCCGGAAATACTCCAGCACCAGCCCCATACGTTCAAATTCATGAATATCATCCCATAAGGCGATGACTTTTTTATCAAAAAAACGATTAGAAAAACTTACCAGGAATTGCCCGCCGGGCTTGAGAACCCGGGCAGCTTGCTTGAAAACTTCGACTGGATGGATCAGATATTCAATACCAAAAGCACATAAAACAGTATCAAATTGCTGATCGTTAAAAGGCAGTTCGGGCTGCTGGTTTAAATCATGAAGCTGATACTGACTTAAATCCTTATTAGCTTTCAAATCATCTTCTTTAAGTGCCAGTCCGGTGATATTGACGGGTTTTATGCTTTGTGGAATATAGGAATCTGTACCGGACATTAATTCCAGAATAGTCTGGTCGGTACTGAGGTTTTGTTGATAAAATTTCTGTAATTGCTCAATAGCCATACGATCAACCGGCGGGGTAGAACTTATAGCCTGATAGAAAACTGCATCATCTTCATTAATTTTTCTTAGAAAGGGCATACCCTGAAAAAAATCAGTGGGTTTATCCTGCAGCAGTTTCTGCAGTCCAGGGCCGCCGCTGGTGACAACTTCATCAATATCATTACAACGGCCGCCATTTTGCTGATTGGCATTAAAAATATCGGTAATGGTTGCAGTTAGTTCCAGTGGTAAATCAGCCAGAGGATGATTTAAATCTATATCCAGAGTGCTATCAGTTTTACCCATAATCCGAAACGGACGGTTGTCCATTTTAAAACAACCGGCAACCCCTTCAATCATGCCGCGTGGATAAAAACGCCCGACCACCGGTATGATAGGGATCTGTCCACGATAATACTGATTAAAGGTACTCAGAGGGATGGTTTTAAAATTACTCTGACTGTATTCTTCGCTAATTAAATCTCCAGCAGCGTATTCAATATGAATGCTTTGATTTAATTTCGCCCGTTTAATCTGATAATCCAGTTGAGCCGGGTAAACATCGCGCCAGAAATTGCTTTTTAACAGAAAATACCGATCTTTGTAATGAACAAATTCGTCCTGCCATTGAAGATCCAGTTGAAGACTGAAGTTCTGCTTTTCACTAATCATAAATTACTGCTTAAAAATTAAAATTTTGAGATGCGCAGATTTTAAGCGACAGCAGTCAATTTAGCAAATTGAAGTTTTAAGTATTATTTTAACCAGGATCTGTATTAAGCAGTTTCTGACAAAGGATATTTATGTGTTTCGGCAGGTAATCCCCCCCGAAAATAATTCTGATGGATTCAACCGGTCATTGCAACATTTCGTTTAGCCTGTCAACAGCTGTTTTAAAACCAGCATAATGTCATCCTTGTGGGTGTGAGGTCAGAATATTCCTTTTCTGACGGGTTTATTTAGAAGCTGTTATTGAGCTCTATCCGGGGTGTATTTTTTTATTTTATTCAGTAGGTCCTGTTCATTTTGTTCGGTTTTATTATTAAAATTGCTCAGCGGTATATTCAATTGTTTTTTATAGATAAGGTGATTTATTTCCGATTCTGTATAGCCATTAAGACTTAGAATATTTTGCCCTACAGTTCCATAGCTTGATGTTATTATTGCAAACCAGATGGCAAAGATAGGAGATAGTGCCGTTATAATGGCCCATTTTATCCGCCACCAGCCGGTTATTTTATTGAATTTTTTTATATATTTTTGACCTTGGTCATGTTGTGTAACCAATAGATTGTCTGTCGTGTAAGCCAGCAAACCTATAACAAATAACGAATACACAAGTGAGTCCTGATGAGTAGGGAAAAAATAATTTCTGATAATATGCCAAATACCTAAATATATAAAACCAAGTACTGATATAGCTATTCCTCCTCCTACCATAGTTCCGATACTACGCTCAGGATCTTCAAGCCATTTAATTTTTCCAGAGCCCATATGCCATTTAAAAGGATCATCAATTCCTCTGGCTCTAAACCTGTTTTTTATATAAGGAATTTTATAAAATAAAAAAACAAAAACTATCAGAGGATTATATTTTCTTGCAACAATTGCAGTTTTTATATAGCCTCTATAAAAAAAATAAAAAAGGATATTATAATAATACTCTAGATGCTTCATTATTCCTCATCATGATTGTGTATAGGATAATTATTGATAAGAGTGCCACCTTTTAGTCTCTGAATTCCCTCAATAGCTTCTGAACCTAATTCTGAAGAGACATAACCAACAATGCCTCCAACCAATAAAAAAATACCTGCTGTAACTAATAATCCTGCTTCTGCAGGTAAAAACAGGAGCCCAACTAATACGCCTCCCGCAAATCCCAGCGCAGTACTTCCAATCTGCTGTTCCGTATGCTGTCCTACATTAGCAAAGGGACTATTATTTTTAAAATTACTATGCGTCAGTTCAGAAGTGTCAGCTTGATAAGCAGAGTCAATCTGGTAAACTCCAATTGCAACACTGATCCAAAGACTTCCTTTCTCAATACCTTTTGCCCACCTGGACATGCTGTAGGTCTTAACATACTGATTACCCGTCCAGCCGTTTTCATAATGTTTTAAATAGAGACCCTTGCTGTTTTTATAAGCAAAGGTGCCCCCGGTTTTTTCCATCCCGGTTGCCAGTCCGCCAAAGCCGTTATTGATATTACCAATGCCATTAACCAGGTTGTCAAGCCTGGTTTTAGCAACCGGCTCACCGGTTTGTGCATCAATAAAAACAATGTCGTCACCCTGTTGAAGAGCTTTTAACTGAGCATGGACTTTACCGGTTTTTGGATTAACAACATAAGCA
>JALSUJ010000226.1 GCA_027071355.1 Gammaproteobacteria bacterium
TTTCGCACGGAAAATGTGAGCGTATATCAATACGTGACCATTTGAGTACGAAAATAACGCCGAAATGGTGCAAAAGATGAATACGCTGAGTAGTTACAAAATAATATGATAACTATTTAGTGTTAGTGCCCATTTTCAATGACTTACTGCAGTCAAAAATGTACGGCAGACCCTGATGTATTTAGAATTATAGTAGCTGGATCTGCATTATTCATCAGAATTCATAAAAATTACTGAATTTAGTGCCTGACTTTAGTGCTTTCCCTAATTCAGATCTATTTTTTGCTCAAGTTCAGCCAGCTTTTGCTCCATCTGTTCCAGCTTAATACGGGTTTTTTGCAATACTGCAGCCTGCACTTCAAAATCCTCACGGGTCACCAGATCCAGTTTATCGAAGGCATTATGCAGAATACCCCGTATAGTCTGTTCAAGTTCGGTACGCATATTACCCGGTACTGGTGGTATAGCCTGGCTGATTTTATTAGTGATATCGTCAAAAAACTGTTTATTCATGATATTTCTTCTCATTACCTGATAACAAAAATTTAGCCCTGATTATACTGTACCCAATGCATATCGTCGACTTTCCATAGTTTTATTCAGCTATTAATTCAGTCACTTGCTGCAACACACGCACCAGCCTGGCGCACCAACTTTGTGCACCTTATATTTTTTTTCCATTTTGGTGCGTATTAACATTGTTCAGAACGATCAATTAATCTTAACTATCTGAATATACATAGTTTTTTTGACTGGCACGATAACTGCTTAAAACATCTCATTCGATTAAGAAGAACCATCACTGGTAATACCAGTGAATAAGCCATTTTTATATACATTAGTGGAGTAAAACCAATGAAGCTCGTTACAGCTATTGTTAAACCCTTTAAACTGGATGATGTGCGTGAAGCACTCTCTGATATTGGAATCCATGGCATGACTGTCACTGAAGTCAAAGGCTTTGGTCGTCAAAAAGGTCATACCGAATTATATCGTGGGGCAGAATATGTTGTTGATTTTCTACCCAAAGTAAAAATTGAAATTGCGGTAGCCTCTGATGTACTTGATCAGGTCATCGAAGCTATTCGTAATGCCGCACACACCGATAAAATTGGTGATGGCAAAATTTTTGTTTTCAATATCGAAGAAGTTGTGCGTATTCGTACCGCTGAAACTGGCGCTGAAGCGCTATAATCTTTTAGGAGAGAAGAAAGAAAATGAGTATTCGTAGATTATTCAATTTGCCAACGGCCCTATTGGGTATGATGGCTATTTTACCATCTTTGGCTCATGCGGAAGATAAACTGAGCAGTGGCGACACAGCATGGATGTTAACATCAACAGCTCTGGTTTTATTTATGACCATTCCCGGTCTGTCATTATTTTATGCCGGGATGGTTCGTGCAAAAAATGGTCTGTCAGTGATGATGCAGTGCTTTGCCATTACTTCGGTGGTGACCATATTATGGGTTGTAGTGGGTTATAGCATTGCCTTTGGTGGTGAAGGCGCTTACTGGGGCGGTCTGAGCAAAATGTTCCTGGCCGGCGTTGGTGTCGATTCACTCAGTGGAACCATTCCAGAAACCGTCTTTATGACATTCCAGATGACCTTTGCTATTATTACACCGGCATTGATTGTGGGTGCATTTGCTGAGCGCATGAAGTTTTCTGCCATGATATTATTTTCTTCTATCTGGCTGATCATTGTGTATGCTCCGATTGCTCACTGGGTTTGGGGCGATGGCGGCTGGTTAGGCGGTAAAGGTATACTTGACTTCGCCGGTGGTACAGTAGTACACATTAACGCCGGTATTGCTGGACTAGTTGCAACGCTGGTCATAGGCAAGCGTAAAGGTTTTCCAAGAACAGCCATGCCTCCACATAATCTGATTCTAACCGTTGTTGGTGCAGGTATGTTATGGGTCGGCTGGTTCGGCTTTAACGCAGGCAGTGAATTAGCTGCTGACGGTACAGCAGGTATGGCCATGGCCGTCACCCAGATTGCGACCGCAACCGCTGCAGTTGTATGGATGCTTTCTGAGTGGATGATGCATGGCAAGCCCAGTGTTCTGGGTATTGCTTCCGGCGCCGTTGCCGGTCTGGTCGCTATTACGCCTGCATCAGGCTCAGCGGGACCTATGGGTGCCCTGGCCATCGGTGCAGCAGCCGGCTTTGGTTGTTTCATTGCAGCCGTTAAGCTGAAGCCAATGCTCGGTTATGATGATTCACTGGATGCTTTTGGTGTGCATGGCGTAGGCGGAATTATCGGTGCCATACTCACAGGTGTATTTTGTGCACCCAGTCTGGGAGGTTCCGGTTTTGCTGATGGCATAAGCAGTATTGGTTCACAGGTCGGTGTTCAGATCTTTGGTGTTTCAGCCACACTGGTCTATACACTGGTAATGACTTTTATTATCCTTAAAGTTCTGGATATGGTCATTGGTATAAGAGTCAGTGAAGAAGCAGAAACCGAAGGACTGGATATTTCCCAGCATGATGAACGTGCTTATACTCTATAATAGATTATAAGCTGGAAATAGTAATGCTAAAAGCGGGTACCTTAGGTGCCCGCTTTTTATTTGGGTATGAATATTTAACCCAAAGTATAGTTGGCAGACATGAACCTGCGGTTCTTCCTGGTTTAATTTTATTTAATTTTGCCTGCATTTAAGATTGGCATATAAGCCAGGATTCTTAACGCACCATTATATCGCACCAATTTTGTGCAGTCCTTTGTTTTCTTCTTTTTCGGTGCAGCTCTCTTTATAACACTGCTTTTAAAAACATTTAACCATCTGTAATTTATAAAGTATTTTACTTTGGCACAGTATCTGCTTTACCCATTATCAATCAAACCACAAAAAGACACACTTAAACTACTAATAAATTCTGGAGTAAAACTAATGAAGCTTGTTACAGCTATTGTTAAACCCTTTAAACTGGATGATGTGCGCGAAGCACTCTCTGATATTGGAATTCATGGCATGACCGTTACCGAAGTCAAAGGCTTTGGTCGTCAAAAAGGTCATACCGAACTTTATCGTGGTGCAGAATACGTGGTTGATTTTCTGCCTAAGGTAAAAATCGAAATTGCTGTTGCCTCTGAAGTACTCGATCAGGTCATCGAAGCAATCCGCAGTGCAGCTCATACCGGTAAAATTGGCGACGGTAAAATCTTCGTCTCAACGGTTGAGCAAACTATTCGTATTCGTACTTCTGAATCTGGCAAAGAAGCCCTGTAAACAGGCTTTGATAGGAGATTTTACCCGTGGAAAATAATATTTATCATTTACAGTATGCAATGGACACATTTTACTTTTTAATGTGTGGCGCACTGGTTATGTGGATGGCTGCCGGCTTTTCAATGCTGGAAGCCGGTCTGGTTCGTACTAAAAATACCGCAGAAATTCTGACCAAAAACGTGGCCCTGTATGCCATTTCCTGCATCATGTACCTGATTATTGGTTATGACATCATGTATGGCGGCAGTATGTTTCTGTCTAATCTGGTCGTTGGTGACGGCTATGTTGACGAAACTTTAAAGTCTTTTGCTGAACAGGCTGATTTTAGCGGCGGCGCTATTTACTCCGGCGCTTCTGACTTTTTCTTCCAGGTAGTGTTTGTTGCTACTGCCATGTCAATTGTTTCCGGTGCGGTAGCTGAACGTATGAAATTATGGGCATTCCTGGTGTTTGCGGTATTCATGACTGCCTTTATATATCCTATGGAAGGGTCATGGACCTGGAACGGTGCAGATGTTTTCGGTCTGTATAACCTGGGTGATTTAGGTTTCTCTGACTTTGCTGGTTCCGGTATCGTACATATGGCAGGTGCTTCTGCTGCTTTAGCTGGGGTATTATTACTGGGTGCTCGTAAAGGCAAATATGGTAAAAATGGTGAAATTAAAGCAATTCCCGGTGCTAACCTGCCGTTAGCCACATTAGGTACCTTCATACTGTGGATGGGCTGGTTCGGCTTTAACGGCGGTTCAGTTCTGAAACTGGGTGATATTGCCAGTGCCAATTCCGTTGCAATGGTCTTTTTGAACACTAATGCGGCGGCCGCTGGTGGTGCAGTTGCTGCTCTGATTGTAGCCCGTATCCTGTACGGCAAGGCTGATTTAACCATGCTGTTAAACGGTGCTTTAGCTGGTCTGGTAGCCATTACTGCTGAGCCTTCCACGCCAACTCCATTACTGGCTACTTTATTCGGTGCTGCCGGTGGCGTTCTGGTGGTATTCAGTATTCTGACTCTGGATAAGATGAAAATTGACGATCCGGTTGGTGCTATTTCTGTTCACGGTGTAGTCGGCTTCCTGGGTCTGATGCTAGTGCCACTGACCAATGGTGAAGTCAGTTTCTCTGGCCAGTTAATTGGTGCTGCCACCATCTTTGGCTGGGTATTTATTACTTCATTGATAGTCTGGGCCGTTCTCAAGATGATTATGGGTATTCGTGTCACAGAAGAGGAAGAATACCAGGGTGTTGACCTTTCAGAATGTGGTCTGGAAGCATATCCTGAATTCACTAATAAGTAAGCCCTGCTATGAATGTTTAACCTAAATAAATAGTAACGACTCAGCTAATTTAACTTTTACACTTTTAGTAACAGGTATTGGGTATTTCTTGATAAAGTTTTGGCAGCAGGGATGCTGCCATAAAGCCTTCATGGACGGATTCACGGTGTCTTTAGCAAGGAATACCCAATTCCTGTTACGGATTTTCGATTGGCTGAATAGATACAATTTATACCCGCTAATACTGAAAAAGCGTCCTCCGGGACGCTTTTTTTTGCCTTAAAATTCACTAATCCGGACCTGGACCACAAAAACCCTTCAGTTAATTTAATAAAATCAAGCCGTTTCCAGAAAAAGTAACTATAATAACAGGAATATCTGTTAGTTAATGTGTATTCCAAGGAGTTGCAATGAATTCAAAAATTATCCGTTCAGGCAGATTCATTATCTTACTGATCCTTTCAGGCCTGCTCTTTAACACAGCTCTGGCTGAAAAAACCACTGAAATTTATAAATGGGTTGATAAGGATGGTCGAATACATTATGCCGCTCGCCCGGGGGATAAAAATGCTCAAAAAATGCATCTGGGCAGTAATATTTTCCATAAACAGGCAAACAAGGATCTTCAGCACAAAGAGCAGCAGAAAAATGACAAACGAGCCAAATTATGTCAGGATTCTAAAGATACTCTGGCAAAATACAAAAGAGCCCCCTTTCTCTATCGTTTTGATAATGAAAAACAGCAGAAAATCCGCCTGACGGAAGATGAGGCTAAAGAAGCCTTTGTTCAGGCAGAAAAAGATATAAGCTACTGGTGCAATCCACCTGCAGAAACACAGGAAAAATAAACAGCTGCCATTTCTGCCCCTATAAATAAAATTCGAGTAAATAAATTTATGAATATTAAATCAGTCTTTCCCTCACGCACCAGCCGAACCATCCTGACCGGCAGCAGTTTACTGATTGCCAGTCTTATTTTAAATGCCTGTACCACGATTGACCCTTATACCCGAGAGGAAAAAACCAGCAATGCAGCCAAAGGTACAGCCATTGGCGCAGTTAGCGGCGCGGTTCTGGGCGTACTTGCCGGTGACAATCGTAAAGCCGCATTAATTGGTGCAGGCATTGGTGCACTGGCCGGGGGTGGTATTGGTTATTATATGGATACCCAGGAAGCCAAACTGCGCCAGGAACTGGAAGCCACCGGTGTCAGCGTCACCCGACAGGGTGATTCCATTATTTTAAATATGCCCGGCAATATTACCTTTAATACCGCCTCCAGTGCTATTTCTGCTAATTTTTACCGGGTATTAAACTCGGTTGCCAAAGTTTTTAATGAATATGAAAAGACCTATGTGGATATTTATGGACACACTGACAGTGTCGGTGACTCTGCCTATAATTTAAGATTATCCCAGCAGCGTGCAGATGCCGTAGCAAGCTATCTGGAAACCCGAGATGTTCTGCCGCAGCGCATTATGACCAAAGGTATGGGCGAGGACTATCCTATTGCCTCTAATGATACCGCCTATGGCCGTTCTCAGAACCGCCGAGTGGAAATTAAACTGACCCCGATTACGCAATAAAGCAAACAGGATACCTAACCCCGCCCTGGGAGTGCAGCCATCTTAGCCAAACTCCCAGGGTATTCTCACTTCCTGGAAGCAGTTCTTTCCCAGCAACTTTTACAGATACATTGTTTATTGTCGTACGACAGATTTAACTGAATAGACTTATCCAGTGCTTCGGGCATTGAAAAACACCAGCATTCTTTAATTTCACCTGACTCTGCAGATGCCATTTCACACTGATTGAGCTTGCCGCAAAGCGGACAAGTTGCCGCCCGTTTAACAGCACTCATCGGTTCATAAGCCCATAAATAATTTTAAGCGCAAGAATAATCAGCAATACCGAAAAAAAACGGCTTAATGCCTGTCTGGATAGACGGTGTGACCAGTAAACCCCCACAGGAGCCGTCAGCATAGACAGACTAATAATGGCAAAGAAGGCCGGTAAATAAATATATCCCAGCATACCCGGCTCAGTGATAATGCTATCCATATGGTTTTCCAGACTTCGCCAGTAAAATCCCAGTGTTCCAAATAGCGCAATGGGCAGGCCCAGAGCACTGGAGATTGCCACCGCTTTTTGAATAGCTATTTTACTACGGTTAAGAAAAGGGACGGTCATTGTGCCACCGCCAATACCCACCAGAGAAGAAACCATACCAATCAACAATGCTGCCAGACTAAGTATAGTAAATGACGGTAACTGGGCTTTATGCCGGGGAGACCAGCCTAGCCACATTTTTATACTCACCAGAATTAAAAAGCCGGCAAACAGCAGTAATAACGGAGTGCGGGGAATATAGGTCGCCAGCCAGGCACCCATAAAGGCACCGACCAGGATGCCTGGAACCAGCTGCCAGAATACTGCCCAGTCAATAGCCTGCTTTTTGTGCTGAGAATAAATAGCCGATATGGCCGTAAAAATAATAGTCGCCAGAGAGCTTGCAATGGCCACATGCGCCTGTAATTCATAAGGGATCTGCAGGTCCTGGCGGGCACTTAAAAAATCAAACACCATTATACTGAAAGGCACAATAATCAGTCCGCCCCCAATACCCAGCAGGCCAGCAGCGACACCGGTAAAAGCACCGATTAGCATAAAGCTGATAATTTCAATCATCATAAAACGTAGCGTTCAGCGTTCAGCGTTCAGCGTTCAGCGTTCAGCGTTCAGGTTATGATAAGTTTGATACATACAGTTCCTATAATTTTTGCATAAAGGTATTAATATTCTGTGCTTTTAGCTGCGTTTTAATATGTTCCATTTTCCGGTTGTCGGTACTGGGGCCAACACGCACACGATACATTGGCTGACTATTATTGCGAATGACCTGTATATTGGACTCTACACCTAATAAAGCCAGCCGGGCTTTCATGGCATCCGCTTTATTAAGCTCTTTAAAAGCTCCGACCTGTAATTGATACAACTGATTTGAGGGCGGCTTTTTATTGCTGACGGAACGGGCTGATGGTGTTTCAGGTTTATTTACCGGAGCCTTTTTTGAGCTGACCTGTTTGGGTTTTGAGGTCGGTCTTTGGCGTTCAGGCTCAATCACATCCACTTCCCTGTCCGGAAGAACGGTATAAAAATCAAACTCGTGGGTTTTAGGTTTGGTCTCCTGCTGGCTATTTTTAGCAGCTTTATGGGCTGTTCCGGTATCCGCAGCCGGGTTATTATCCTGCTGCTCAGGAAGCTGATCCAGATGGACTAAAAATGCCACAAAGCCAGCCAGCATAATAGCCATAATCGCCCATGACAGGAGCGAATTTTTTTTCTCTGTCTTGCGGGTTGCCCCGGTTTTTTTCCTGGCCCGTTTCTTTTTTGCTGCCATTGATTACATCTCCTGAGGCGCAGAAACACCTAATAAAGCCAGACCATTTTTTAATACCTGCCGGGTTGCCGCCACTAGAACCAGGCGGGCATCTCTTAAGTCTTCATTGTCTACAATAAACTGATGCGCGTTATAATAAGTATGCAGGCTATTGGCCAGCTCACGCAGGTAATGGGCAATTAGATGCGGTTCATGCTGACTGGCAGAAGTGAATACCACTTCCGGATATTTAGCCAGCTGCTGCAGAATATCATCTTCATGAGCTTCCACTAATAACGCCAGATTTTCTAGCCCGTTATGCTGCCCAAAGTTCAGTCCCTTATCGGCCAGCTGTCTGAAGACACTGCAGATACGGGCATGGGCATATTGAATATAATACACCGGATTCTCAGAACTTTTTGACTTGGCCAGATCCAGATCAAAATCCAGATGCTGCTCACATTTACGCATCACATAAAAGAAACGCGCAGCATCACTGCCGACCTCTTCGCGTAATTCACGCAAGGTAACAAAAGAGCCGCTGCGGGTAGACATCTGCACTTTTTCACCGTTACGGTATAAGTTGGCAAACTGCACCAGTAACACATCCAGTGCGTCCGGATTATACTTCAGAGCCTGCAGAGCCGCTTTTACCCTGGGTACATAGCCGTGATGATCCGCACCCCAGACATCTATAACCTTCTGATACCCCCGGTCAAACTTATCCATATGATAGGCAATGTCCGAGGCAAAATAAGTGGTCTGACCATTATCCCGCTGGACAACTCTATCCTTATCGTCACCAAAATCCGTAGAGCGGAACCATAAGGCCCCGCCTTTTTCATACACCCGATCTTTTTCACGCAGACGTTCTATGCCTTTATTAACCAGACCTTTATCCATTAAGGAACGTTCGGAAAACCACTCCTCATAATAAACACCAAATTCCTGTAAATCTTCACGAATATCATCCAGAATAGAATTTAAAGCCAGTTCAAACACATAACGATAACGATTATCGCCCAGCAGGGTTTTGGCTTTCTGGATCAGGGCATCAATATGAGCTTCCTTATCGCCGCCAGCCGGTTCATCAGCAGGTAAGTCAGACATCACATCCTGAGCTTCTACTAAATAGCTGTCACCATGTTCACGGATAATTTCCGCCACTATGTCTCGAATATAATCACCTTTATAGCCGTTGGCAGGAAATACAATCTCAATCTGATACTGTTCCAGATAACGCAGCCAGACTGAGGTCGCCAGAATATCCATCTGCCGCCCGGCATCATTAACATAATATTCACAATGCACCGTATAACCGATAGCCTGCAGCAAATTGGCCAGGGTCGCACCATAGGCCGCGCCACGACCATGACCGACATGCAGGGGACCGGTAGGATTAGCAGATACAAATTCCACCTGAACAGACTGGCCTTTGCCTTTATCAGAACAGCCAAAACCATCCCCCTGTTCAATAACCTGCGCCACCACACTTAAACGGGAGTCACTGCTGACAAATAAATTAATAAAGCCGGGTCCGGCAATATCCACTTTAGCAACGAAATCATTCTCCGGCAGGGCATCAATAATAAGCTGCGCAATGTCACGAGGATTTTTTCGGGCGGGTTTAGCCAGCATCATGGCCACATTAGCTGCAAAATCACCATGACTTTTATCGCGGGTGCGATCAATCTTAATGACCGGCAGCGCTACATCCAGTGAACCATTATCAATTAAAGTCTGAATTGCATCAGCAAGCAATGTCTGCAGTTTATCTTTCAAGGCCAAAATCCCGCTTTTTTATATTGAGAACCCGATATTTTAACCTGCCCGGGGAAAAAGAACAAAATATATCGCCATAAAAAAAGCCCTCATATAGAGGGCCTTTTTACTTTATTTTAAGAAACTAATTAAGCTTTCTTTTTTCTCATAAATCCAAAGCCTGCAAGACCTAATCCTAATAAAGCCAGAGAACCGGGTTCTGGAATTGAAGGAGGTGGATTAATAACATTACCATTTCTTACATTAAACACATACTGACCATCAAATTGACTATTACGACGATTAGAAATCAGAGCGTTTGCACCACCGTCAATAAAAGCACCATTAATAGCAGAGCCTGTTAACTCAAAGGCAGTGTCAACGCCATTTGAATAACCAACTCTAGCAGAATCCCCACCTAAACCATTAGAATCACTACCACTGGCTGTTCCTGCCTCCCACTGTATCTGGTCATAGTTAAATATAATATCAAAATCACCCGTACTGACATCAGAGCGATCCACTAATAATAACTGGAAAAAATTACGATTAGTATGACTTGTAGAGCTATTATAATAATCAACATCCAGCCAGTTTACACCAAAGGCATTCTGACCATTATACGTTCCCGTGCCATAAGTCACTGGATTACCAGCACTGCTGGTATCTACATCAGCAAAAAATGGAGCGATAATGACTGTATTGGTTGAAAGCAGATCAAAGGGAGTGTAAGTTCCCAGAGGCGAATCAAAAGTCACATTACCATTGTTATTAACATATAACTGGCTATAGTCTGTTCCAAAAAAATTGGCCGTAAAGCCCATACCAACCAGCCCGGTTGAACTATCATCATTTGGTGCCAGGGTAGCACTATCATATCCTGGGACAATTACTCCAGCCTGTACCGACTGCATTATTAATCCCAGCCCCAAAGCGCCGGCAACCAGCAAGCTCTTTGATACCGTTAAAAAATCTTTATTGCTATCCATCTCACTAATCTCCTGTTTAATTTTTAGTTATAAACATATATAGCATGTTCTGTCTACTTAGAATAAAAG
>JALSUJ010000227.1 GCA_027071355.1 Gammaproteobacteria bacterium
CCGATGAACAGCAGGAGAAAAAACTGATTTTTTGAAACCGTTTTATCGGGCTTTGCTTTAATTAATGGCTCGATGTCCCCGGATAACTCCTTATTGCTCATTATCAGTTTCATCCGCATTGCTGCCCGCCTGTTTTTCCAGCAGAGCATAATAAAAACCATCCATATTCTGTTCCCCCGGCAGGATCTGTCTGCCCGCAGGCATGGCATATCCCCAGTTACCCACCACAGGAATTTCTCTGGCATCTTCGATATGACGTTGCATAAAACTCACAATCTGACGCTCATTCTCTTCTCTGAGTATGGAACAGGTGGCATATAATAAACGTCCTCTCGGCTTTAACAGGGTCCAGAGATTATCCAGTATTGCCGCCTGCAAAGCCGTCAGTGTATCGATATCCGTATCGCGCCTGAGCACTTTAATATCCGGATGCCTGCGAATAACGCCGGTAGCTGAACAGGGTGCATCCAGTAGTATCCGATCAAAAAACCGGCCATCCCACCAGTCCTGAGTACTGGCGTCAGCGACCAGCAGATGTAATTTTTGTGCTGAAAAATTCAGCCGCTGCCGGCTTTCTTCTACTCTTGAGAGCCGCTCTGCACTGACATCCAGAGCCAGCAGTGAATCTAATTTCGGCTGACTGTCCAGTATATGCATAGTTTTGCCTCCCGGTGCAGCACAGGCATCCAGTACCCGCTGCTGGGGTTCAACATCCAGCAATAATGCGGCCAGCTGGGCAGCACCGTCCTGTACCGATACTTTGCCCTGACTGAATCCGGGTAACTCATCCACTGAACGAGCTTTATCCAGAGTCAAAGTATGATCATAAACAGAACTCTGGGTGCAGTCGATATTAAGTTGCCCCAATGCCTGCTGATAGGCATCAATATCTTCATCAGCTCGAACCCTTAAGGTCATTGGGGGACGTTGATTACCCGCCTCAAGAATAGCCTGAGGTGTCACTGCAGCCTGTGGCCAGGCGGATTTCTGCCAGGAAAGCTTAATACGGGTGATTAACCAGTCCGGATAGGCATAACGGCTGGCATAAGAGTTATCCAGAGAGCTGAGCCAATCCGACTGTTCTCTTAAAAACCGTCTCAATACGGCATTCACCAGACCTTTAGCCCAGGTCTGCTGTAAATCGGCACAGCTATTCACGGTTTCCTTAACGACGGCATAATCGGCTTTATCTAAATAAAGTATCTGATACAGGCCGCTAAGCAATAGATAGTGGATGATTTTTTTCTTACCCCTGAGCGGCTTATCCAGCATTTTCTGCAAAATGGCATCCAGCCGGTAATACCAGCGCAAGGAACCGTAACTAATTTCCTGAGCCAGCGGACGCTGCTGTTCTGCCAGTGGTTCCAGATATCGGGGTAATAAAGTGGCCAGGGACTGGCCCGACTCTACACATTCAAACACCACCAGTACCGCCATAGTTCTGGGGGTCTTTTTAAGGGCCATTTTCAGCATAAGAATTAAAACTTAACGCCCAGCAGACTCTGGCCATTAATAAAGTCTTTTACCAGGATACGTTTTTTGCCCGGCATCTGTAGTTCCAGCACTCTGACTACTCCGCCTCTGGCAACAATATCAATACCTTCTGCAGACTCGGCAACAACCTGTCCCGGCGCAGTATCTGAAATATCAGCTAAAGGCTGCAGCCGCGCCTGCCAGAGTCGCAGCGACTTGCCGTTATAGTCAGTATAGGCTACCGGCCAGCTGTTAAATGCCTGTATTTTGCGGACAATATGAGGCGCATCTTCTTGTTGCCAGTCAATACCGGCCTCCTGCTTGTCCAGCTTATGCGCATAAGTGGCCAGAGCATTGTCCTGGGGCTGAGGCTGCAAACGACCGGCAGTTAGATCCGCCAGCGTCTGTAATATGGCCATAGCACCGAGTCCCGCCAGCTTATCATGCAGGCTGCTGCCGGTATCTTCTGCCGTAATGGCACAGGTTTTAATATTCAGCATATCACCCGTATCCAGCCCCTTATCCATTTGCATAATAGTAACCCCGCTTTCATGATCACCGGCAAGTATAGCTCTCTGAATAGGCGCAGCGCCTCGCCAACGGGGTAATATTGAAGCATGAATATTCAGGCAGCCGTGGCGGGGAGCCTGTAAAACGGCCTCTGGAAGGATCAGGCCATAAGCCACCACCACCATAACATCTGCCTGCAGAGATTGCAGCTGCTGTTGTGCTGTATCCTCTTTTAGACTCAGGGGCTGATAAACCGGGATATCATGCGCCATAGCCAGGGCTTTAACCGGACTGGCTGTTAATTTACGTCCCCGGCCCGCAGGTCGGTCGGGCTGGGTGTATACCGCAATAATTTCATGCTCGGAATCAAGCAGGGTGTTCAGGGCTACGGCTGAAAATTCAGGCGTCCCGGCAAAAATAATTTTCAAATCTAATCCCTTTTACATCTTCTGACGCTGATGTTTTTCCAGTTTTTTTCGGATCCGCTCACGTTTGAGGCGGGACAGGTAGTCAACAAATAACTTGCCCTGTAAATGATCAATTTCATGCTGAACACAGACCGCTAACAGGCCTTCAGTGGATAATTCCTGCTGTTTACCTTTGTTATCCAGATAGCGAACCACAACGGTATCCGCCCGCTCTACTTCAGCATAAGTATCCGGTACAGACAAACAGCCTTCATCCATTTTCTCTTTACCCGAATGGGCGATAATTTCTGGATTGATCAGGCATAATGGCTGATTTTTTTCTTCTGATATATCAATAACTATGATCTGCTCATGGACATTGACCTGTGTGGCAGCCAGACCGATTCCCGGTGCAGCATACATGGTTTCCAGCATGTCATCTATCAGCTTTTTATGAGTTGAAGTTATATTTTTTACTGGTTTCGCTTTGCTACGTAAACGCTCATCAGGAAAATGAAGGATTTCCAGTAGTGCCATAATTTAACATTCCCATTCAATTTCACTTGTAATGATTTAATCTATCCAGTTACATTTAAATATGTATTCAGCTAAAAATGTATCAGGGACCAGTGCGGCCGCAAACAGCAGCTACTATAATTAATTAAAATGACGATTCTATCAAAAAATACAACTTTGATGATACAAAAAGTGTTAACCAGGTTGGTAATTT
>JALSUJ010000228.1 GCA_027071355.1 Gammaproteobacteria bacterium
AACTTATTCAGCATAAAATCAGCATAAATTACCGTATCTCCCTGCAGTGCCTATATTTTCGGGGACGCTCAAAGCACATCCATGTGTCGCTTTATCTCGGCATCCTGCCTCCATAAACCCCGTAAACACAGGCACTGCAGAAAGATACTCTTATCAGGTTTAAATCATGCTGAATAGTTACTTTTTTATTATTATTGTATCAAACCACTATTCTTCATATCACTAACCACAATTTTGGCCAGATCCTTAACAATCTCCCCAGCGGTAGCGGCATTAACACTTTTAGTTTTACCTGCCCAGACCATCTCTTCGGTAGCCACTGAAAATACCCGGGTATCCAGTTGTACAATAGTATCCGTTACCGTATAACCGGGTCGATAAACCGTATTATAAGTTGAACCATAGTATCCCCGATAACCATAACCATAGCCATATTGACCATAACGCATCCCCATACTGGGAACGTAATCAACTCTTGGTGGTATGTCACGTTCTTTTTCAATAACCCCCTTAAAGCTGGTGATCAGGACCGCATCAGCCCCGGACTTTTTAACTGCTGCCAGAATTTCATCCTTATTCTTAAAATTTTCATTAGGGGGTGTCAGGGTATAACCAGCCACCCCTTTTTTACCCATGGCTTCTATTTCTTTTACAAAAGCCGATTCAAATGCCCGGCGCTTAATATCATCCTTAAAGACACCAATAACCAGAACTTTCTGTAATTTTGGACCGCTATAGGCCTCATTACTCCATTGTTCATACAGTTTAGTATTTGATGAGCAGGAAATTAGTGCAGTTATAAACAGCACCATAAAAATACCTGTAGTTAATTTCTGGAACATTAAGCTCTCCATAATATATTTTGAGAATCAAGGGTGAAAAGTCAGAAAATAAGCTGATGCATATTATCTGTCCTTGATTTTATAGAAATCATAACAGATAATTAGTTAGTTAATAAAAATATTTTTTATTAACTAACTAAAATACTTGTCACATATCTTTTATTTATATCAACAGCTAATTTGCTCCTGGTAATCATGCGGGCCTGAGATTTATAATAATCCATGACTGAAGACGATAAGCAAAAAATTAGAGCTCAGCTTGAAGCATTGAAACTTGAGCATCGGGATCTGGATGACGCTATCCATCATATGCCCAAAACCATTCATACACAGATGCAGATCACACGTCTGAAAAAACGAAAATTACATCTCAAAGATGAAATTATCAAACTTGAAAACTTACTTGTCCCCGACATCATTGCCTGATAATTGCTTGACAGGAGCTGGAATAATATCGCCCTTATTGAGCAGATTATGTCTGACATGCTCTGCAAAACCAATCCCTGCTTCAGAATAAAAATTATAAACTTCATGAACACCCGCTGCTTTAAGAACGTTTACATCTTCATCATATAAAGCAATTGCTGCAATATGTCCTTTAAAGCCATACTCACGAAGCTGTTCCATGGCAAAAAGATTTTTTTCCCGTTCTGGAAGATTCAGGAACACCATATAGACGCCCGATAAATTGATTTTACTCCAGAAATCCTTATCCATGACATCCGCATAAATAATATTTTTGTTTTCATCTTCATGTTGGCGGTAAATTCCGGAATCAAAGTCCACACCAATAATCTGTCCGGGAAAATGATAGTTCAAATCATTATAAACACCGGTACCAATACGCCCCATACCAAAGACAATAATACTGGCACCACCCACATCCACTGGTTTTTCATCTGCCAGTCGCTGTTCGGACTGCCAGCGGAGGAAATAGGCTGAAAAACGGGCATATAAACTATGGGCGTTGGCATTAATTGGAGAAGCTATAATAAATGTCATGGCCAGGGCAATCGCAATAGAAATTAACCAGCTACTGTCCAGCCAGCCATTTTTAACTCCGATAGCTCCCACAATAAGCCCGAATTCTGAATAATTAGCCAGACTCATAGAAGCCAGAAAGGCTGTCCGGCTGCGCATTCTGGATTTTACTAATAACCAGAAAAATAGAAATACCTTGGCAAACATAAAGAGGGACAGAATACTGGCTATAATAAGATTTTCGACGGTGGGGTCACCGGATAAACCAATATTGACAAAAAAACCAACCAGGAATAAATCTTTAAAATTATAAAGAGTCTTTGAAACTTCTCCAGCCTTGACATGAGGAGCCAGTAATAAGCCAAATACCAGAGCACCCAGATCCGCCTTCATGCCCACTATTTCAAAAAGTGCAGCACCGCCCGTTGCCAGCAAAAGACTATAAAGCACCAGCAGTTCACCATGTTCAACCTGATCCATGATTTTGTATAATATCGGGCGCAGTAGCGGCAGTCCAAACAGCAGCAGAGCCCAGATAGTAGGTAATTTACCTGTAGATGCCGTTAGAAAAATAACAGCAAAAATATCCTGAACAATTAAAATACCAATGGCAATCTGAGCATATAATGCCATCATTTCATTTTTACCTTCCAGCACTTTAACGGCAAACACCGTGCTGGAAAAACTCAGTGCAAAGGCAATGAGTACCGCAGTCCAGATATCCATACCGGCAAAACTACCGATCCCCGCCTGCTTTAAAAATAAAAAAACAGCAGTATAAACCAGTACTGTAATCAACATATGGAGACTGGATACCCCCCATATCTGAAAGCGCAACAAACTTTTTAAATCCAGCTTCAGACCAATAGTAAACAGCATCAGGGTTACACCTAAATCAGCTATTTCCCTCAAAGCATGAGTACTTTCAACCCCCTGGGTTTTTAATATAAAACCCACAAATAAAAACCCCACCATGGGCGGCAAACCAATTTTGTAGGCAAAAAAGCCCATAGAAAAAGTCAGTATCAGCCATCCGGTTTCTGCCAGAGTAATTGCTAACCAGCTAAGATCCATAATTTTCCAGGTGTAATGTGATGTATTTTTTAAGAATTGAACTTTTAATAATACTGCATGCAATACAATATTCTGTTAAATCAATCCTGTTGCGTTTCTTTTGCCAGCTGGATTATAGGATTCCAGTTTAACCACTGAGGCTTAGGTTCATCGTGCAGAATATAGTAGCTGCCAGCCGGTAGAACTTTACCCATTTCATCATTATCCGGTGTCGCGAAGGCTATACCGCCGGATAATATTGATTCAACGGATTCCGTTCGGATTTTTGATTTACCAAATAGATTAATATCCATAGCAATACCACTAGCATGCCAGAACTGACTATTTTCACGCAATAAAGGACGATAACGCTTTCTGATAGAAAGATGTATTAAGATTTGATCAGAAGTATCCGCCAGTTCATAGCCTATAACAGTCCCCACTTTAACCTGACGATAATAAACCGGGTCACCTACTTTAATAGAGCCCAGACGACTGGCTGTCAGACTGATATTAACCCCAGATTCAGACAGATTAACCAGAGGTTTTTGTTCCAAACCAATAAAATAGTCACTGAACTTACCTCTGATCGGTTTAAGCTGAAGAAAGTTTCCTCTGATAAGATTACCGACATTTTCTACTTTTGACAGTCCCAGTTGAGGTTTCACTACCCAGAACCTGGAATGCTGCCCCAATAAGGGCCTGACCATTGAATCCAGCTCCAGAAGCAGCACGATTTTTTCCGGATCCCGCTTACTCAGATTAACTGATATTACCTTACCTATTGCAATATCATTATAAATAACCCTGCTGCCATAGGAGATATTATTAACCTTATTTAATTGCACCTTAACATAAAAGGCATTCATTTTTGCTGCATCATAGTCTTCAAACAACTTATACAGAGTACCATTTGAAACCCGTTTACGGATAGAACCAGAGGTTTCATAACGCTCATCATTATATAAGGAAATACCACCATTAATAATACTGTCAATGGACTGAGTTCGCACAGAAAGGCCAGAAAGCCCGACATTGACCTTAAAACCAGAGGCATTATAAAAGCGTGTAGTAGATGTCACCAAATCCATATATTGAGGCAATATATGGATTAAGATATTAATACTTTTACGGTCTTTTGCCAGTTCATAATCCTGCACATCACCAATTTTAATTCTGTGGTACATTACTGGAGCACCAATATTAATTGACCCCAGTTTGGAGCTATTAAGCCTTAAATGCAGGCCGGGCTGGCTGGCATCCAGAGGCGGGCGTGTCATATACACCTTAAATTTCCGCCTTTTTTTCTTACTGGTACCAACCCTTAAGGTAATATAGTCACCACTAAATAAAGTTTCCAGATTTTTTACTCCGGATAAAGCAACCTTTGGACGAACCAGCCAGAACTTAGTATCATCCACCAGACCAAATTCAGCAACAGGATCCATAATTACTTTAGCAATAGCTGTTTTCTGTCCCTTATCAGATTTTATTTCTTTAATAACACCCAGAACAAGTCCTTTATAAATAACTTTCGTTACGCCAACAGTTAACCCTGAAACATTTTCCAGTATTAACGACACTTCAATTCCAGCTTTGGCATCATCAAAATCTTTATACAATGAGAAAGTATCGCCATTTTTTGCAGTAACATTGCTTTTTTTGTAGTCCGGAGTATAAAAAGAAATACCGCCCGCAAGCATAGATGTCAATGATTGTGTGGTTATTTTAATGCCCGTAAGACCACCTTTTATATTGATGCCGCTGACATTATAAAAACGTGTTGTTTTTTTAATCAGACGTGAGAATTCAGGCTTAATATAAGCATTTAAATGTACTTTCTGATTATCATCAGACAATTCAAAACCTTCTATTTTACCAACCTGAATATTTTTAAAGAACAGCGGGGTACCTTTTTTAATTGAGCCAAGCTCTTCGGTCTCAATGGTAAAGTGCAGACCCGGAACGCTAACAGGTAATGGTGGCTGGGATTCCTGTACCAGAAACTCACTGGTTTTTTTTCCTTTTGAGGAAGGCCTTATTTCAATATAGTTACCTTTAAGCAAAGCGCTTAATCCTGAAATTTTAAGCAGACTGACACTGGGTTTAACAATCCAGAACTGGGTATTTTCTGTAAGCATGTCAAGCACACTAGGTAATAGCCTGGCAATGCAAATGCTTTCATCCGTTTTTTTATCATAGGTCAACTTACCAATGGTACCAATAACCCTTCCCTGATATTTTATTTGTGTCTGATGTTCAACCAGTGAATCGGTACTCTTAAAACGCAATACAACCGGTATTCCTACTCGGGCAGTTTCAAAATTATCGTATAATAAATACATTTCACCATGTTCAGCCGGTGGCGATTCTTGCTCTGTGATTGGCGTATGAAAAGCTATTCCCCCTGCCATTAGAGATACCAGGGATTCAGTTTTGATTTCCACGCCACTGAGACCTGCCTTAATTGAGATACCACTGACATTATAAAAACGTGAATTTTTTCTAACCAGATGGGCAAACTCCGGACGGATCAGTACCCATGCGTGTATTTCACTGTCATTTTGTTCCAGAGTATAATTGGTTACTTCACCTACCGGCATCTGCTTATAATAAACAATGGTTCCTCTATTCACGGATGCAAGACGATTCAGTCTAAGCTTGATATGCAGTCCCGGGGTATTAGCTGACGGAGGTGGTGGCAATTTCAGAGCAACAAAATCCCGCCTGGATTTATTACTTTTTTCCGAGTCAACTGCGATATAACGCCCTTTTAAAATAGTATCCAGACCGGAAATTCCAGATAGCGAGATAGTCGGTTCCACAACCCAGAACCTGGTTTTATTGTTCAGATAGGGCTCAGTGTGCTTATCCATTTCAATGTGTAGAATAATAGCCTGCAGATCATCTGCCACTTCAAAATTTTTAACCACCCCGGCAGACACACCTTTAAACATCACTTTGGTTTTACCTACTTCGATACCTTCAGCAGTAGGAACCTTAAGAGTAATCATAACCCCTGCATTGAGATAACTTTTAATAATCAGTCCAATACCTATCAGTAAAGCCACAAGGGGTAATATCCAGATAGGCGAAAAGCTTTTCTTAGAATTTATCCTGGGCTTAGCAAGCTGGACTGAATTTATATCCGGGGTTTCATTATCACTCATAATTCAGATTCTATGTTGTTATTGTATGAGGCTTGTGAATATTCCTGCTCTTTATAGTCCCACAGCAAACGAGTATCAAAACTGCTGGCTGAGAGCATGGTCAATACCACGACCGAAGCAAAAGCAGTCGCTGCCGGCCCTGCTGTTATTTCTGCAACCCCGCTGATATTAACCAGTGCAGCAAGAATAGATATTACAAAGATATCCAGCATAGACCAGCGACCAATAAATTCAATAAAACGAAACATTTTTATACGTTGTTTATCTGTTATATTTATTTTATATTTCAGGGAAAACAGGATCAGTATAATGCCGATCATTTTAAATAAAGGCACTACAACACTGGCAACAAACACCACAAAAGCCACCGAATGAGAACCCAGCTGCATTAATAAAATAACCCCGCCCATAATGGTGGATGGATCATCCACACCAAAATATGAGACATTCATTATCATCATGGTATTCGCTGGAATATATAAAATCATAGACGCAATTAAATAAGCCCAGGTGCGATTAATACTATCAGGTTTTCGTTGATGTAGTTCAGCATTACAACATTTACAATGCTGTTCTGCACCCGGCACATAGCGATATATATTATGACATTCACTGCACAGTACCAGACCAGCTTGTTTTCCTGTGACAGGTCTTCTGGTATCCATCAACAGCCTGCCTGCTTATTTTTTTTATCCAGCAGAACATCCCATACTTCATGAGGATTGAGTGACGTGGAGGCAAGAATAGAAGACAGCAATAAAGCGGCATAAGCCCACAAACCAAAACCTGGTTGAATTTCAGCCATTGATAAAAGCTTTACCACAGAAACTAGAATTCCCAGCATATAAACTTCCAGCATACCCCATTCTTCTATTTCATGAAATAATCTGAAAGACCAGATCATGCTCTTATGAAAATAATTAACAGAGATACCCAAGGTTACATAACAAAGCAGTAATAAACGAAATAAAGGTACCAGAAAACTGCAAAGAAAGGTTAGTATTGCGACGACATAATACTGCTCCTGAAGTAAGATACGTGAACCACTGAGAAGACTTTGCTGCTGAGACAAACCCGATATATTAAGGATCATGATGGGTTCAGTGACGGCAGGATAAAAACAGATAAGAGCCGTTAAGGTATAAGCCAGACTACGGCCAATGGTATTATGTTTCTGTTTAAAAAGTACATGTCCACAGCGAGGACATTGCAGTTTACATGCCTCACAGACATCCTGGTTTTCAATCAGTAAATCACATTCATGACATAACAGGATTTTTGAATTAATGGTGCTACTCCAGAATATATTTTAATCAGTAAATTATCTGTAACTATTCAGTCCTGAGTAGATACATTTTTTAAATATAAACAAAAAACACTTATAAATCAATGACAAGATATTACTACCATTGATAGCCCAGCTTTAAACGATAGGTCGTATCCAGAGTTAAAATATTGTCTTTGGGTTTGTTGTCATATTCCCATTCCACTTCTGCACTAGCCACAATACCGGATCGTAAAGGAAAACGAAAACCGGTCCAGCTATTCAGAGTAATCTTGTTACTTTTTTCCCAGTCCCACAAACCATAGTTTTTATGATAAAACTGAATAGTATCGTCCCAGAAATACTGATCGTAATTGACATTCCAGTTCATCGCCAGATATTGTGTATCATCGGCCACAATATTATTTTCATCTACCTGTACGACACCGATATCCATTCCCAGATTAAGCTCTTTACCTTCATAAAACTGATGCCCCACATGAGGCCCAATAGTGGTACGCAAATCCAGATCGGTAAACTTATCTCTTTCCAGGGTTAGCTGAACCCCATAGTAGCGTTTCCTGCTAACAAAATAATCATATTTACCGGAAAAAACCCAGTTATCCGCGGTAGTGCTGTCTTGATTAGTATCGTATTCAAGATTACCTGAAAAAGTATAACGCTCCTTTAAGTTTCGAAGTTCCAGCAGGCCATCCATTTCCAGTTCATCCTTTATGGTATTACCATGTTGGGATTTCAATGAAAAATTAGCCCGTCCACTAATCTTATAGCCCTGACCAAGCCGCCATGGATCGGGATTAATATAAGCCACACTAGCTGTTTTAAAGGCTGTTTTCCATTCTTCATTTTCTTTTTTAATCTGGCTGATTCCATTTTCTATATTTTTAACATAACGGGTAGATATAAGCTCATCATTTTGCAGCATAAGCTTAACTGGTTTTTTAGTTTGAATTTTACTGACCTGATCCCATTTGATTTTTATAGTACCGGCATAACTTGTTTTAAAAAGTAATGACCTGCCCTCCTGGGAAAGCACCTCACCTATAAGCACTGAGCCATCGTTCATTGTTAAGGTATCTGCTTTAACCGCAATGCTCAACAGCACTCCTGTTAAAGATAGTACAAAAATACGTGCCAGAAATTTCATTTAATGTTCATTTCCTTTTAAATGAATATCAATAGGTTGTGAAATATCCAGGTGCACATCTCTTTGAGGAAAAGCAATATTAATTCCCGCTTCATTAAACTTGTTATTTATTATTTCATTTATTTCACTAATGGTATTTAAACGATAATCAACATTACCAATAAAACAGCGCAATTGCAGATCCAGGGTATTATCCCCAAAATTCACAAACAGGACTCTAGGCTCAGGATCAGTTAATATCCTGGCATGTTCTCTAGCCGCCTCCAGCAGTAACTTACGGGCCAGAGGAATGTCGCTGCCATAGGCCACACCCACAGGGAGAATAAGACGGGCAGTAGGATCAGATAAGGACCAGTTTAATAACTGACCGGTAATAAATTCTTTATTAGGCACCAGTAATTCTTTGCGGTCACGAGTCATAATCGTTGTAGCACGAATACGAATACGACTAACGACACCTTCATTATCACCTACCGACACATAATCACCCACCCGTATAGGTCGTTCAAATAAAATAATAATGCCACTGATAAAGTTAGCCACAATTTCCTGTAAACCAAAACCGATACCCACACTTAAGGCAGCAAACAGCCATTGAAACTGCTGCCAGTCAGCCCCCAGCTTATTGAATACAATAAAGAAGCCAATTCCAATAATAGTATAGTTAATCAGGGTTGTAATAGTATAACGATTTCCAGAATTAACATTAGCCTGGATCATTAAAATTTCTATAATGGCAGGTAAACGTTTACCTGCTATCAGAGTGGCTATAATAAGTAATATAGACCAGGTCAGATCGTTTAAGGTTACCGGGATCTGTTTTTCTACTCCGTCAACCATACCACTATGCTGCCAGAGTTCAATTTTTTCAAATATATTCAGGGCAGGAAATACATTTGCCCAGATAAAGTACAAACTGATTGCAATAACAAGAAACAAAATAAAATTTAATAATTTTTTTGTTTCTTCACTCAGCGATACAATATTAATTTCCGGTTCTTCAAAATCAAGACCATATCCCTGTTCACCCGTATCCTGTACGGCCATTTTCTGATGTTTTATTTCCTCATTTCTTTTTTCCCTGGCTCGCTTTAAAGCATATTTGCGCTGTGACAGAAACAGCCAGCGCAATACCAGTTGATGTATCAGCACAACGATAAAAATAAGACGAATGGTTTCCATCATATTAATAGTCAGCTGACTGGCTGTATAAACATAGCCGATTACGGTAAGAATCATTAAACTGCTCACACTGAACATGGTCAGATAAAACCAGAATTTATAATAACGAGCAAATACGCCATGCGGGTTACTTTTAACAATGGAATAAAAAATACCTGTTTGAGGTTTCAGGAGACGGTAAAAAAAGATAGCATAAGTCACTAATACAATAATCAGAGATAAACGTCCCAGACCACCATTAATATCTGCAGCACCTCTATAGTTCAAGGTAGTCGCTACAAAAAGTGCCGGCACTAATATCAGCAGCATACGCAGAAATTCTTTTCTTAATTCCCGGGTAAGTGTCCTGGACCAGTTAAAATGCACTTCTGCCACGCCGCTCGGAGCGCATAAATAACGGGAGAACTGAAAGAAAAAAAGTGTGTAAGAAGCAATAATCAGACCTGATGCTATAGCATGAGAAAAATCCGTCACATAAACCATTTTGTTTAATTGAAATCCGGTCAGAAAAACAAAGGCGGATAAGGGCGTTGCCAGTAATAAAGTATAAAAGATAGCTTTTATAGTATGCTTCAAACTATCAGTATAGACATTTCTGGTCTGATTTCCGGCTTCAATTAATCTGCTTTTAAATTGTCGTTTCTGAAAAATCAAATAAAGAATAAACAGCATAACCACCGGGAATATAACTGGAGAAAATTCAAGCATATGAAATATATCACGAACAAAATCAGTCCAGTTGGAGAGGGAAATATAAAACATAATCTGTCCAGGAATATTTTTTATATTCTCCTGATTCATCATTGGAGCACTGCGCAACCAGAATAAATTCTCATCCAGTAATTGCCGATACTGATCAGCAACCTTAAGTAATTTTTTTTCAATAAAATCCAGATCGGCAACCGCTTTTAATAGATTACTATCCAGCTCAATCAATTTC
>JALSUJ010000229.1 GCA_027071355.1 Gammaproteobacteria bacterium
TATGATGCTCTGGTACGTGAAATGGATAATAATTTATTAAAGCGTATTGATTTAGCACAAAATAATATCAATTTTTCTATTGCTATTGTGTTATTTGTTGTCATTCTGGTAGCCTATTTATTTTCCGGGTTTTTCTTTTCTGTTAAAAATGGTGTGGCTCAAATCAGTCAGGTGATGGAACATCTGGCTGAAGGGAATTTGAATACTCAATTAAGATTATCCACGCGTGATGAACTGGTTCAAATTGCACATAGCTTTAATAAAATGACGGAAAAATTTTCCAAAGTTGTGGGTCAAATAATGGCTTCATCCGATCAGGTGGCCAGTTCTTCTGAAGAATTAACCGCAATAACTGAACAGACGGGCAAAAGTATGTCCGAACAACAATTTCAAACAGAGGAAATTGTAACGGCCATGAATCAGATGGCTGCTAATGCACAAGATGTAAGTGAAAGTGTTGGTAATACCGCTGAGGCTGCCAATCAGGCACATGTAGAAACTATTGCCGGACAAAAAATGGTACAGGAATCGGTTGCTGCTGTTGAAAAATTAGCCAGACAAATAGAACATGCGGCCGAAGTTATTCAACAGTTTGAACAGGATAGTGACAGTATTAATTCTGTTCTGTCAGTGATTCAGGGGATTGCTGAACAAACCAATTTACTGGCCCTGAATGCAGCTATAGAAGCGGCCAGAGCAGGTGAGCAGGGGCGTGGATTTGCCGTAGTTGCTGATGAAGTAAGAACGCTGGCAGGAAGAACACAGGAGTCTACAGAGGAGATTAATCAGGTAATAGAAAAGTTACAAAGTGGCTCAAGAATGGCGGTACAGGTGATGACTCACAGCAGAACTGAGGCGGCTTTGGTTGTAGAACAAGCAACAAAAGCCGGTGATTCCCTAACAAGAATTTCAGGGGCTGTTGCCCGTATCAATGAAATGAACCAGCAAATAACCGGTGCTGCGCAACAACAAAACCAAACCTGTGAAGAAATCAATCGAAATATCATTAATATTTCAAAAATGTCAAATGAAACCGCCAAAGGTGCAAAACACACTTATTCTGCCTCTGAAGACCTGGCTCGTCTGGGTGCTGAATTACAAACCATCATTGTTCAGTTTCAGGTGTAATCCCGGCCGTTAATTGATGATCCTAAATAAATCAGTAGATTCAACTGATTTATTTAGGATTATAGCTATTTAAGTTGCTAGATGATTAACTGAATCACCACACATCATAATAAGACAATTACTCGTATTTAAATGAGTCGTAAAATTTATATGAAGTTAATATCATTACAATCCTTTAAAGTTCTTTTTAACAAAACATTTTGCAAGCTGGGTATCAGACAAATCCTTATATTAGTCTTTTTTGTGTTGAGCCTTCTAAGTGTCTCAGCGATTAGCTGGAATGTACTTAAGATTGTTGATGAATATAATAATGCTGAAAAAATATCTGACATTAACATTATTAGTCAACTGGCTCTGGATTTAAATAATAAACTGGCTCGTGAACGTGGCTTTACAGCAACATTAATAGCCAATAGGAATATTTATAATAACGAAACCAGACGTCTTTTGTTAGATTTTAGAGATGATTCTGATAAAGCTTTAAACGCTTTGCGAATAGAACTGAAACGACATTCAGAGGTGAACAGGTCTGCAGTTTTTCTCAACAAGCTAAATAATATCAGTAAACGGTTTTATGAAAACAGGGAACAGGCTGATAATTATCTCAATTATAAACAGGATGTCATTAACTATAAACAATGGATATCAAGTCTGTCTCATCGTATTGAAGAGATTATTGAATTGCATGATTTATTTCTGGCTCCTGTTAAAGAGGATGAACATCTACTGCAATATAGTTTGTTAATTAAAGATTCCATTTTTACCTTGAGTGAAAATGCCGGTCGAGAAAGGGCTTTAATCAGTACTATTATTTCTCAAAACCGGCCATTTACCAGAGATGAATATGATTTACTGGAAAACTATGAGAATACCACACAATTATCTGCTAAACGTTTAAACAAAGTATTAAAATATTTTCCTAAAACAGCTGCTGTTATTGCATCACAAAACCGGCTTAAGCGGGTTTATCTTAAGGATTATCAGGCATTACGATCGGACATTATCAAGCGCAGTCAAATGAATCAGAAATACCCAGTTAATTCTATTAACTGGTTCAAACAGGCAACTGAGGCTGTTAATGTTATCCTGGCCTTATCGGATGCTATTAATCAGCAGTTTAATCAGGATATAGACGTTATTAAGTCCAGAGTGTTTGCTACTATTCGTAATCTTATGATCACTGTTTTTCTTGTTTTGAGTGTATTTCTGATTAGTTTTCTTATTATATATTTTCGTATTTTGTCACCTTTAAACAGACTGGAATATTCTGCCAGTTTAATTTCAAAAGGTGATTTTACTCATCCTATACCAGTGATGGTCAATGATGAATTCGGAAAAGTAGCCATAGCTTTTGAAGTAATGCGTGATTATTTATTAAAAGATAAAATACGCAGGCAGCAAACTGAACAGCAATTGCTGAAATTAAGTACCGCAATAGAACAAAGTGTCAGTTCCATTATTATTACCGATGTTAATGGTGTTACAGAATATGTTAACCCACAGTTTTATAAGACCAGTGGCTATAATGAAAAAGATGTTATTGGCCATAAATTTAATATTAACCAATCGGGTAAAACGCCGAAAACTGTCTATGAAGAGCTTTGGGATACCATAAAACAAGGCCAGGTATGGCAAAAAGAACTATTAAATAAGAAAAAAAATGGTGAGCTGTACTGGGATATGGTTTCAATTTCTCCCGTGCGTGATAGTGACGGGTGCATATCCCACTACATTAGTATTCAGCATGACATGACGGAGCATAAAAAACTGGTCGATCGTCTGAATTATATGGCTTATCATGATGAACTGACCGCATTGCCCAATCGATTCTTACTGGCGGATCGCTATAAACAATTAACCCTGGAAGCTGATAGAGCAAAACATAAGGTGGCGCTTCTGTTGCTTGATCTTGATCAGTTCAAGTTAATTAATGATAATTTAGGACATCCTGTGGGTGACCAGATTTTAATTGAGGTTTCTAATCGACTCAAATCAGTAATTCGTGATAGTGAAACTCTTGCTCGATATGGCGGGGATGAGTTTATTATTCTTGCCAGCTCTTTTTTGAATATTGCAGCTATTCTCGAACTGGTTAAACGAATCAATGATGTCTTTTTAGAGGTAATTAATATCAATGGGCATCAATTACATCTTTCAACCAGCATCGGTATTAGTATCTGGCCGGATGATGGTAAGGAAATGGAAGTTTTACTCAGTAAAGCGGATACGGCTATGTATCATGCTAAAGATTTAGGGCGTGGTTATTTTAAGTTTTATACTAATAAACTGAATGTACAGAGCAGCCAGCGCTTACGTCTGGAAAATGATTTGAGAGAAGCCATTAAAAATCAGGAATTTGAGCTTTACTATCAACCTCAAATTCATATGGAAAGTGGAGAACTGGTAGGTATTGAAGCCTTAATTCGCTGGAATCACCAGGAGCTGGGGCTGGTGTCACCGATGGAGTTTATCCCCCTGGCGGAAGAAACCAACCTCATCAAGCCGATAGGAGAATGGGTTTTGAATACAGCCTGCGCTCAAGCAAAAAAATGGCAGGACAGGGGATATTCCACTTTTACCATGGCTGTTAATTTGTCTGCACGTCAACTTGATGATACAGATTTTGTTCATACCTTAAAAAACATACTTGAACAGAATCAAAATAATCCTTCCTTTCTGGAAATTGAGATTACTGAAACTTCGGTTATGCATTCACCCGATAAAATGCACGATGTATTAAATAATATTAAAAAACTGGGCGTTAAACTGGCAATGGATGATTTTGGTACAGGATTTTCCAGTCTTTCCTATTTACGGCGATTTCCATTTGATAAAATTAAAATTGATCGTTCTTTTATAACAGATATTACTTATAATTCTGAGGATGCAGCGATTGTTAGATCTATTATTGAACTATCACATAGTTTAAATAAAATTGTGATAGCAGAAGGTGTTGAAACTCTTGAGCAGGCCAGGCAGGTTGGCTCCTTTGCCTGTGATCAGATACAGGGTTATCTTGTAAGCCAGCCATTGCCTATTGACCAATGTGAACAAAATTTTATCAGTCAGAAATCCCAGCCTTTTAGAATATAAAAAAGTAATTACAAATCATACAGTTAAAGTGATTTCTAGTTTGTTGATGTAAGTCAATTGACAAAGTGTTTAAACAGGCATATGTTTATATCATAAAGGTGAATATGCTCACGGAAAAATTAATTTTTCTACGTTATTATCTCAATAAACCCGATAGAAATGTATTCTTTGTTCCTGAATATATTTAATAAGGTTGATAGTTGAGATTTATGTTTTATCTCAACTTATACAATTAGAAGGGGTGGATAAAATGATGACTTTATTTATTTTGGCCTGTGTCTTTGTTGTTCTGATCACTGTGCCAGTAGTATAAATAGTATAAAGCTATTCAATAGCAACCAGTATTTCGTCAGGGTTAACGGAATCACCCTTTGAAACATAGACTTCAGTGACTGTGCCGGTAATGGATGCCTGTATCTCCGTTTCCATTTTCATGGCTTCGGTTATGATCACTGCTGTACCTGCATCAACCTGCTGTCCGACTTTAACCAGTACCTCTACAATGACGCCGGGCATAGACGTGGTTACATGGCCTGGTTTTGATGCTTTGGGGAGTTTGCTGCTGCCAGCAGACTGTCGGCTATCCAGACCGGCTTCATTATCCAGTTCAGATAAAATTTCCACCTGTATTTCTTCTGGTACGCCATCAAGCGTCATATAAAAAGGCCGTCTTTCCTGACTGGGGTGTCCTGTTCCCGTTACTTTAATATGGTATTCTTCTCCGTGCAGAGTGATTAAAAATTCACTGGGTGCTTTAGAGCTGACGGCTTCTTTTTCGCCAATGGGCTCCAGGTATTCCGGTGTTAAGGTGCCTGCGGCACGTTGTTCAAGAAAATCCTTGCCAATATCAGGAAACATGGCGTAAATAATGACATCTTCTGCAGATTTGGCCAGTTTGCCAATTTCCGCCTTGAGGCGAGAGAGTTCAGGTTTTAATAAATCGGCAGGTCGGCACTCAATAACGGTTTCATTACCAATGGCAAGCTGCTGGATTTTTTTGTTGACCTTGCCCGGTGCTTTACCGTATTTTCCCTGTAAATATAATTTCACTTCATTGGTAATGGTTTTATAACGTTCGCCGGTAAGTACATTTAAGACGGCCTGAGTACCTACTATCTGCGAGGTGGGTGTCACCAGAGGAGGGAAGCCCAGATCGGCACGTACTCTGGGAATTTCTTCCAGCACATCATTCATGCGGGTCAGCTCACCCTGTTCTTTAAGCTGATTTGAGAGATTGGAAATCATGCCTCCAGGAACCTGATTGACCTGAACGCGGGTATCCAGTCCGGTAAACTCGCTTTCATACTGGTGATATTTTTTTCTAACCTGATAAAAATAAGCGCCAATTTCCTGCAGCTCGGGTAGTTTTAATTTTGTATCGTAGTCAGTATTTTTTAATGCCGCCACCATACTTTCTGTAGTAGGGTGGCTAGTGCCTTCTGCAAATGCAGAGATAGCAGTATCTATACCGCTGCAGCCGGCTTCCAGTGCTTTAAGCTGACACATGGAGGCCAGACCTGCAGTCGCATGAGAATGTAAATGTACGGGAATTTCCAGTGTATCGACCAGGGCTTTAACCAGTTCCGAGGTGCTGTAGGGGGTTAATAGACCGGCCATATCTTTAATAACAATGGAATCACAGCCTAATTTTTCCATCTGTCGGGCCATTTTGACAAATATTTTATTATTATGAACTTCACTGGTGGTATAGGAAATAGCGCCCTGAGCATGTTTATTATATTTTTTTACTGCTTTAATGGATGATTTGAGGTTGCGTACATCATTCATGGCATCAAAAATACGAAATACATCAATACCATTTTGGGCCGAGAGGCGTATGAATTCCTTAACCACATCATCAGAATAATGGCGATATCCCAGCAGGTTCTGACCGCGCAGAAGCATTTGTAATCGGGTATCTGGCAGGGCCTGATTAAGTTTGGCCAGTCTTTCCCAGGGATCTTCTTTTAGAAAACGGATGCAGCTGTCAAAGGTAGCACCGCCCCAGACTTCCAGAGACCAGAAGCCAATTTTATCCAGTTTTTCGCAAATGGGCAGCATATCTTCAGTGTGCATACGAGTTGCGATTAACGACTGATGTCCATCTCTTAAAACCGTTTCTGTGACCCGAGTTTTTCCCATAATATTATCCTGAGGTTGAGTTTGCCCAGCACTTTACCAGCACCTTATAAAGTCGTATACAGGTATGCAGAGTGTAATCAATAATTCACTATAAAACCATGTCTTTTATTTAAGATAAGGTAAAGTAAGATGCAGGTTTTACATACCCTGATGGGCCGCAATGGCCGCAGCAAAAGCCAGAGCCAGATGTTGTTGTGAACATTTTACAGAATAATTAATTAATTCTGGATGCTGTTCTACAAAACTGGTATCAAAATGACCGCGGACAAAATCACTGGAATTTAAAATACTGTATTGGTAAGGAATGGTTGTTTTTACCCCATAAACGCCCATATCTTTCAAGGCACGTT
Source organism: Gammaproteobacteria bacterium (assembly GCA_027071355.1). Lineage (GTDB taxonomy): Bacteria > Pseudomonadota > Gammaproteobacteria > GRL18 > GRL18 > JANELJ01. The sequence continues at coordinate 6,714 of JALSUJ010000229.1, forward strand.
TGGAGCGTTGTATGACTTCATCCCATTCCAGTGCCCAGACTATTAATTTGGCACACATAGAATCATAATAGGGGGGAATAATATAACCGGTATAAATAGCGGCATCGGTACGAACGCCGGGACCTCCGGGGGCAAAATAACGGGTAATGCGGCCATAACTGGGTAGAAAATCATTTTTTGGATCTTCTGCATTAATACGAAATTCCATAGCATAGCCCCGGATCTGAATGTCCTCCTGCTGATAACGCAGGTCCAGACCACTGGCAATTCGAAACTGCTCCTGGACAATATCAATACCGGTAATTTGTTCGGTTATGGTATGTTCAACCTGTAAACGGGTATTGACTTCCATAAAATAAAACTGATTATCTTCAGCCATTAAAAACTCTACCGTGCCGGCATTGGTATAACCTGCCGCTCTGGCTGCTTTGACAGCCAGTTTGCCAATAGTCTGACGTTGGTCATTGTTTAATTGTGGGGAGGGGGCAATTTCAATCAGTTTCTGGTGCCGTCTCTGGATAGAACAGTCTCGTTCAAACAGATGAATGACATGCCCCTGTTCATCCGCCAGGATCTGTACTTCAATATGTCTGGGATTGACAACACATTTTTCCAGAAACACATCGGCAGAACCAAAGGCCTTTGTGGCTTCTGAAATGACCCGCGGGAAACTGTTTTTTAATTCGGTTTTATTATTGCATAGTCGGATACCCCTGCCACCGCCGCCTGATGTGGCCTTAAGCATGACCGGATAACCGATGTTTTCAGCAACGTCCAATGCTTCATGGATATTAGTCAGATTACCGTCACTGCCTGGTGTAACCGGTACCCCGGCCTTAATCATTGTGGCACGAGCCTGAGTTTTATTACCCAGTTTTTCTATGACCTCCGAACTCGGACCAATAAACTTAATATTGCGTCGCTCACAGATACGGGCAAATAAAGGGTTTTCAGATAGAAATCCATAACCGGGGTGTATGGCATCGCACTCGGAAGCCAGGGCAATATTCACCAGACGATGAGCATTTAAATAGCCGCTAACCGGATCGGGTCCCAGACAATAGGCTTCATCAGCTTTTTTTACATGCAGTGCATTTCGATCTGCCTCTGCGTAAACCGCAACAGAGGTAATTCCCATTTCAGCACAGGCACGTATTATGCGTACAGCAATTTCTCCACGATTAGCTATGAGTATTTTTTTTATCACCTGGACTCCCCGGGCTATTAATTATCCATCTTGGTCTATCGTCTACAAGCTCAACAGTTTCTAGTAGAATAGGACTCAATTCAGGCTAATGTCAATACAGTTTGTTCAGGTATTTATTCTCAGGAGCTGAATTAAGTCATAGGGAAATTAAATATCCAGTTTTTCCGGCTTAAAGGATTTGACCCAGTCCAGGTAGTTTTCAAATGACAGGGGAGGAGAGAACAAGTAGCCCTGGCCTTCTTCGCTGTGTTTTTCTTTTAATATCTTCAGTTGTTCCCTGGTTTCAATACCTTCTGTTACTACGGTCATATTCAGACTATGAGCCATAGAAATAATGGCGCTGATCAGTTTGATATTAGCAGGTTCCTGTTCCAGATTGGTCACAAAGGAACGATCTATTTTCAGGCAGTCAATGGGAAAATCCTTTAAATAGCTCAAAGAGGAGTAACCGGTACCAAAATCATCTATAGAAATATGAATACCTTTACTGTGAAAGGCGTTTAAAATATTCAGCAGCTGAGTATGATCCTCCGCAAGCAGACTTTCTGTCACTTCGATATCCAGACGCAGAGGGTTGAAGCCGGTATTGTCTAAAATGCTTTCAATATCCTGTTTTAGCAGTGGATCAGAAAACTGTTTGGGAGAAAGATTTACTGCCAGGCGCATATTTTCCTGAATTTGATTAAAATCTCTACAGGCCTGTTCGATAACCCATTTTCCGACCTCAATAATTTGTCCGGATTCTTCCATCAGCGGGATAAATTCCACGGGTGAAATATTACCCAAAACCGGTGATTGCCAACGTAGCAAAGCCTCTGCACCAGTTATAGTTCCATTATTCAGGTTAATGCGTGGCTGGTAATGCAAAGAAAATTCCTGTCTTTCTAATGCATCTCTCAGTTGACTAAGCAGTTTCATGCGTCTGCTGGCAGTTTCACCCATTTGGGTAGAATATAATTTATAATTATTACCGCCGTGTTTTTTTGCGTGATACATGGCAATATCAGCCTGCTTTAACAAATCTACCATTTTGCTGTTTTCAAATGGAAAGATAGTAATACCGATACTGGCGGTCGTATGCAGGGTATGTTCACCATACAAAACAGGTGTTTTTATCTGTTTGAGTATTCGTTGTGCGGTAGTGGTGATCTCATGGACATTACTGGTGTTTTCCAGCACCAGTGCAAACTCATCACCACCCAGACGGGCAATGGTATCGCTCTCACGTACAGTGGTGGTCAGACGCTCAGAAATAGCCTGAAGTACTACATCACCGGTGGCATGGCCGAGGCTGTCATTTATTATTTTAAAGCGGTCAAGGTCAATAAAAAGGATGGCCAGAATGCTATGACTGCGTATTGACTGTGACATCGCATGCTCAAGTCGATCCTGGAATAATAGCCGATTGGGTAATTTTGTCAGACTATCATGATAGGCCAGGTGCTGAATATGCTGTTCGGTGCGTACCTTTTCTGTCATGTCTTTGCCGGTGGCAACAAAATGGGTGATTTCACCTTTATTATTACGTATGGGACTGATGGTTTTTTCTTCATGATACAGATGGCCATCTTTTTTACGGTTAATAAATTCACCGTGAAAAACATAGCCGTTATGTAATTCCGCCCACATCTTTTGATAAAACTCATCGCTTTGTTGACCAGACTTTAATACATTGAGCAAGTTTCCTATGATTTCACTCGCGTTATATCCGGTAATATGTTCAAAAGACGGATTAACATATTCGACGATCCCATTATTATCCGTAATAACAACAATATCCCCCGTCTGTTCGATGGCACTGGAGAATTTATTGCTGTTTTCCATTTCCTGCTGAAGTTTTTTCAGACTGGTTTTAAGATCATTGGTGCGTTTATTGACAATATGCTCCAGTTGTACATGAGAATCCTGTAGCGCCTGTTCGACCTTATTGCGTTTTTGCTCTTCCTGTATCAGGCGTAATACCATTATAATTACAATAACTAAGAATAATATAAATAGCAGGATGTCCTGAAATATTAAGGCGTACAGATGGGCTGAAAATAGTGTGTTACTTGCAATATCAACCAGTAGCCAACGGGTACCACTAACTGGCTTACGGGCTAAAATTCGTTGCTGCTGATCCTGGGTAAGGTATTTCCTGTCGGGATTACTGGAACGAACGCCCTTTGGGGTTACTTCTATTAATCCGTCGTTGTCACGGTGTAATAGTATCAGTTTATGCCCTGACAGCTGGGCATTTTTTAACAGATGAGATATATGCTGTAAATCAAAACTGGCAAAAAATACGACATCCTTATTATTATAGAACCGGTTCAGCATAACATCAAAATGATAACGTGTAGGGCCAGGGTGAATATAGGCATCGACCTTATCGTGGGATGAAGCAAAGTCATGGATGTCTTTTCTGCAGGCGCCGCCTATTTTTTCTCCAAAATCATCATAAAACAACTGGCCGTTGTCTTTGGCAATAGTAAAGGCATAATAACCAGGAAAGTAATGGCCTAATTGTTTATCAATCTGCTCATAAATGGAGGTATTATCCGGCGATTTGAGTAGTTGCTCAAGCTGGCTCCAGTTACCTGTGGCAAAGATATCCAGTGAGGTTTTAAGGCTGTCCATATAAATTGAAATATTACTGGCTGTACCAGCAATCGATTGTGATG
>JALSUJ010000230.1 GCA_027071355.1 Gammaproteobacteria bacterium
CTTCAAAATACCCATGATCTGCGCGTCACTGTATCGTTTGTTCTTCATCAAAATCTCCTCAGATATTATGCCGAGAAAATTCTACTTGTGAACACCACTAATTTTCGGGGGGATTACCCTTGATCATCTGAATGATCTGCTCGTCAGTGAATCGCTTCTTCATTTGTCCGTCCTTTGTTTGGGCGGACTCTACATCATTCTGGAGGAGTTTTAGGGGCGCAGGCCACCTCTTTTTAGGTTTTCTGGGTCAGCCCCTTGATTATTTTTATGTCTCATTCATTTAAATATTCAGACCCAAAATACCATTTAATGAATTGGTCCTGTTCAAGCGTTTTTTCTCTAATAATATCTAGAACATATGTAGGAAAGGTAATTTGTTCTGATTTATGAATTTTTGTTGTTGCCTTTGTATAACCTTCAAATGGGATTAATCCGGCGAATTGTTCGATTTGTCTTAGGAATTGGTAAGGTTCTTTGATTATCCCATGAAATGGAAGAAATAGAAGCCGATTTTGATCAAATTTTGCGCTCCATCGAGGAATATAAAGTTTATAATCTCCTCTGGCATAAAGAACGGGCATCGTTGCACGTTCCACCCATTCATCTTTCGACAAAGGGGTGCCTCTTCTTGTGATTTCCATTCTTAATTGGGATAAGGCCCTCTCAAATGGAGGGCGAATTATATAGATAAATTTCGCTTCTTTTAAAAAATTAGAAACGAAACTTACTCCTTTTTCAGAGATGCTAGAGTACGCAGGGGTTACATCAAGACAAATCGAATTATTGGACGCCTGGGAAAAAATTCTTTTGTACCATGTTCCATTAAACATTGGTTTTTCAAGGATCGAGTCTAAATATTTAAGATACCTAGGATCTGGGCTCATATTTTCCTTTAGGTAACGGGATTTGGCTGTTTGCACACCTTTTCTGACGTGCCAACCTGTCCATGCCTTGTTCTCAATAGTGAATTTATGATCGAAAAAATGGAGTTCTTTAAATGGCGGAACCCAGATGTCGGGTCTTTCCGATAACACATCATGCAACCAAGTTGTGCCCGATTTTTGCGCACCTATACATATGAGATCTGGTTTTCTACACAAGTTTGCTTTCTCCATGAAAAGATTTACATTGCTCCCCCTGATTTAGGGTGGACCTGTCACGGTTTCGTTCCGCCCCAAGTGCTCATTTAAGCGGCCTTTTGTTCAAAAGCCAACGGGCTTTTCCAACCTAGCGCCGAATGTCTGCGGCGCAGGTCACTCCGTTTGTCGCTCGGTGAGCATGGAACCGACACAGTGCCCTTGCCATCCGTGTGCCTTAACCGCCCATGCTTTGACCCGTGCCAGAACTCCCATCCTTGCCGAACAAGGTTTGGCACGCATTTATGGATCTCCCCGCTGTTACTGTACCGCATCATGCCACCTCGCTGTAGCGAGCCGCATAACGATCGGCTGAAAACCTCATTCCTCCAAACGCGGACAAAGCACCCACCTCCAGAATGGGCGGGCTGTATTGATATCCGTTTTCGCGCGTGTCCTGACCGTTTTGATAGAACCGCCCGAGAGGGTCGATCATGATATAGGATTCAAGCATTTCGGAATTATCTTCCACACGGGAGATTTTCTGAAATGCCCTGTGCCGCATAACAAATTCCGCGAACATCCGGTCATCAATTTCAAGGTTGCTGTTCATAACCGGCAGCATCCGCAGGATTTTCCATTTTTCCGGTGACAATTCGCGGATCAGATCGCTGAAATCTTCGCTCGCATTGGCGGCGTTTACGACCGTGTTCACCTTCAGTTTGAGATTGGGATTTGCAGCGCGGGCTGCCTGGATATCCCTTGCCAGACCAGCCACATCCAGCTGCGCTCCGCGCCGGTCTGCACGGCCGATGCGCTGATTAACTTCAGCATTAACTGAATCAAAGCTCACCCCGAGCCAGCTCATGTAGGGGGCCAGCTCATCCAGCAACGCCCCTGTCAGGCGACTGCCATTGGTGATCAGGGATGTGTTGAACCCTGTTTCATGCGCATACTGCACTAGTTCTGGCATCTGCTGCGCGTAGAGCAGCGGCTCGCCACCGGCAAAATTAAGCCGCACGTTTTGCCATTGCATTTGGCGATACAATGGGTTTTCCGTATTGCCCGGGCGGAAAAATTCGTAAACTTCGCGGATCAGATCGCGGGAAGCTTGCATGTCTTTCACGACATCCCGAGCCCCCTTCTGTTTTTCCCAGGCAGAATAGCAGTATTTGCAACCATAGTTGCAGGCTTCGGTGATATGCCAATTGATGACGAGTTCACGGGTTTGGATGGAGGCGATCATTACACTTGCCCTCCATTTTCGGCGACCTGATAACACAGGCGAAATCCGATCTTCATCGACTTGTACTTGCCATCACTACTCGGATGAAATGGGCCATGTGCGGGTTTCCCTTTATACTCCCCCGCGAACATAATATCGCACGGCGGGCACAACCCCCATGCATTAATGGCTTGCCCGAATGGGGACAGCCATTCACTGAACCATGGGGAGCGGACCACTTTCAGGCCGGCAGGACTGGTTTCTTGCGGCAATGGTTTTTGATTGTAGCGCAAGGTCCACTTATTGAACGCCTCTTCGCTCATATAGTCCGGACGCTTTCCTGTCTCAGGCTCGTAAGCATCATTTTCGGGGCTATAAAATGTGAAGTGGCAATCGGTGAATATTGAGTGGCGCGACGTAATATCTTCGTCACGGTCTGGGGCAAGGCTTTTCAAGCCATCAGCCAGAGTTACAAACTGGTCAGGATCAAGCAGCTTTAATGGCAATTTCTCGACGCCCCTGCGCCAGGAGGCATATGCCAGCGCATCATACCACGTGACCGCAGCCGGAAGATCGGCAGACTCGAGTTCTGGTCCCGCAAAACAACCTACGTCTTTCAGAGACGCCCTGTGACGGGTATAACCCTCATTGTGCTCGAGAAATTTTGCAAACTGGTCAGGTAATCCCCCTGAAAATTAGTGGTGTTCACAAGTAGAATTTTCTCGGCATAATATCTGAGGAGATTTTGATGAAGAACAAACGATACAGTGACGCGCAGATCATGGG
>JALSUJ010000231.1 GCA_027071355.1 Gammaproteobacteria bacterium
CATTAACGTTGACCGGTACTACACGCCGCACCACTTCGTTCTGCTCTGTGTAAAACCGTCAAGTTATGCAAATCGTTAGAGCAAAATAAAATAAATATCGGAGAGTAATTTGAAATTAACAGATGCTATTAATAATCTAGGAACTCACGAGGTAATTCGCATTGCAGAGGATATCGCTAGGGAATTAGGCATTGATTGGAACGATGGTTCACGTTTCGTATTTACAGTTATTGCTAATGATGTAGGGCGAGCACCCGGTAATATTGGCGGTAAAAATGATGATGAAAAAACTGTTATTAAAAAATGGTTAAATAAATATAAAAGCGGTTATGATGGAAGAGCCTCACAAAGAGTATCAAATCCACCAGGTACTGTTGCAGACCCAATAGTTGAAAAAATTATTGGCACACGTATTCCTAATTTAACAGATGATGATCTAGCCAATATTACTTATGCTCATAGGCTAGGTATGTCTGCTGAAAATATCCTTGGCTTAATACTTGAAGAATACTTATCAGATAATTTAAAAGCTAATGGGTGGCACTGTGCTTGGGGTGAAACTGTCAAAGCGGTTGACTTTGTTAATGAAGATGGGCGTCTTTTACAAATTAAAAACAGAAGTAACTCTGAAAATAGTTCAAGCAGTAGTGTGCGTGATGGCACTGTAATAGAAAAATGGTACAGAATAAAAGCGGACAGAGTCGAGTACATGTGGGGTGTGCTAAATAATTTATGTAGTACTACGCATTTGTCTGAAGAAGGATTCGTTCAATTTGTAAAAGACACTTTAACTTCAAATCCCGATTGCCTTGCTGTAGAGCAAGGCAATTCATGGGTTTCTAACTAACCAAACAATAATTCTTCTTGTACAGCAGTGTTATTTTTAGTGGCATTTTTTAGAGCAATATTAAACTGTTTTTCCCATTCAACATTACTTGTGTTTTTGTATCTCGAGAACTTAAACCCCAAAAACTGCTGAGGCTTGTCTCCGTTTAATAAATGCAATATATGAACGCCAACAGCATAGCCCAAACTATTTGGTACGGCATTGCCAACTTGTTTATATTGTTGAATTAAAGGCCCGCTTAATTCCCATGTGTCAGGGAACTCCTGTATTCTTTTATATTCCTGTATTGAAAGAGGTCTATTTTCTTCTGGATGTGATAAATCAGTAGCGGGCATCGCAGGATGGGTCACTAAAGTTGGCGACGGTTTATTCCAATCAAGTCGTCGTAAAAAACCTGTTTTTCCTCCACCCGCGTAAAATGATTTACCTAATGCTTCTTTTTGTAAATCTACAGGTAAATTTTTCCAGTTTTCACCAGATTTTAATAGCCTGTAATATTTAAGTCGCTTTTCAGGAAAATTCAAATGGTTATGTTCTTTTAAGCCTTTAGTTGCTTGTTTAAATGTCTTCCATTTTTTTAAACCAAATTCTTTGTTATCTGAGTGGGTTGGCGTTAAGAACGGTGGTGGTGAACCATCTCTTGAGCAAATAATTATTACTCTCTCTCTAACTTGTGGAGTACCAAAATTGGCAGAGTTATAAAGATTAAAAGAATAAGAATAACCTGAATTTTTCAATTTAGTTATTATAAAGTTTAACGCACCCCCTTTTAGTTCATCTGCTGATAAATCAGGAAACTCATCTCCTCTTTGGTCATGAGGGCGATGCTCTAAAGGACATGACATTAATCCACGTACATTCTCAATAACCAGATATTTTGGCTTTAACTCTAATGCCAAATCTATATATTTTATAAATACATTCCCTCTATCATCATTGAATGCTTTTCTCTTACCTGCAGTACTAAATGCTTGGCAAGGCGGCCCACCAACCATTAAATCAATATCATCACTATCAGTTAATCCAGCAGCATCGAGAATATCATTTTTAGAATACAGGTTTATATCACCTAATAGTGCCATATTTGGTTTATTCAACGCTATCGTTTGTCTGCAAAATTTATCAACTTCACAGGCTAAGCGTATATCAAAGCCTGATTTCTCCAGCCCAAGGTCTAAGCCCATAGCTCCAGAAAAAAAACTTAGAGCAATAGGTTTATTATTGGCTTCTGACGTAGCACCATAGGAGGGATGGTCTTCTGCAATCATATGGGCACTCTTAATGCCATAATGGTTTAAATTATCTCTATCAATTACCCATGAGCGTCCAAATTTCTTTGCAGGTATGGCTTTTGTACGGCATAATGTACGTACACGCTGTACACTTATATTAAGTAGGTCAGCAGCTTCTTTTATTGTTATATCGGTACTCATAATTATTTTCCTTTGCGAAACTAACAACAAGTACCTATATTAACCATAATTTTCTGCGTGTCAACAGGCATGCTCGATGATGCCACTGAAACGACTTGATTCACTTGAAAGCATGAAATAACGCATCAAATGATGTATATTTAGATGTATCTTAATCAAAACAAGGAGGCGTGTGATGCGCACGACACTGAATATCGATGATGATTTGCTGGCAGAGGCGCAACGTGTCAGCCATTTAACAGAGAAAGTGGCGCTGGTTCGGGAGGGTTTACATGCCCTGATTGAACGGGAAAGCGCCCGCCGTCTGGCAAAGCTGGGAGGTTCTGAGGCGAAACTGGAAGCCATCAGTCGCCGTCAATCCAGCGGGAAATAAAGAGGTCGGCATGATTCTGGTGGATACCTCGGTATGGATTGATCATCTGCGTCATCACGATGATGCGTTGGCGAACCTGCTCAATACCAGCCAGGTATTAATGCACCCTTATATCTTAGGGGAACTGGCCTGCGTCAACCTGATAAACCGGGCGGAGCTGCTGCATTTGCTGGCCGCTTTGCCTCAGATTTCAACAGCACTTGATAAAGAAGTGCTGTTTTTTATTGAGCAGCGTTCATTGATGGGTAAAGGCATTGGTTATATCGATGCGCATTTACTGGCTGCGGTGGCGCTGCATGGCACCGCCAGAATCTGGACGCGGGACAAGCGACTGCACAAGGTGGCGGAAACGCTTTCTCTGGCATGGGATACGCCAACATGAACACCATGACAGAAGACACGCTGGTGCAACAAACCACTGCAGGCCTACG
>JALSUJ010000232.1 GCA_027071355.1 Gammaproteobacteria bacterium
CCAGTAATTGCAACAGCAATAAATGTTGTTGTAGATACGATTTTTGAAAAACGTCGCATCGACTCCTCCTGTTAAATTGTTTTCCCCACCCCGAGAAAAGGTAACTAAAAAAGTGTTTGTTATAATCACATTATTATAAAAACATTGGTGAAAAATAGCAGTATTTGGAAATTATTACAATAGTTAAGTAATAAAAAAAGAAAAACGACAGGAATATCAGGAAAATTAGCAAGTTAGAGTTTTCTTAAATAAATGATTTATAATTCAAAAAAGGTCCTTGCATGAATAATAACCATATGTTTATACAGACAATTAATAAGTTTTATCTCAGATGTGATAAATTTATGACACTCAGTAGTGCTTATTCCTTTATTTATCCTCGAATTTATACATCTTATACTCGTCTTTAATCGCCTGCTTGCGGGCTTCAATACGTGAAAGTACATAAAAATTATTATTGGGTACCAGTTTGGCGGCAATTGTTAACTGCATAATAGCCTGCTGCAGCAAACCGTTCAGATAATAATATTCTGCTTCGGTAATATGGGCTTTCACCAGTTGTTTGTTTTTACCATAAGCTCTGGAGAGCAGCTTATAAATGGCCGGGTGTTTTATATTATCTTTATTATAGCTTTTCAATAGCTTAATAGCCTTGTTAATTTGTCCTGCCTGAATAAGAGAAAACGCATAATTAGCTGTTAAAACCAGATTATAAGGCTTATTTTTAAGTGCCCTGGCAAATATAACCATGCCTTTTTTAATATTGTCTTTATTATTAGTGGCAATATTGGCTTTAGCCAGGGCTACTGCATAGCTGGTATTTTGAGGTTCAAGATCATAAAGCCACTGTAATACCTTTATCGCTTCTTTATAGTGCTGCTGTTTAAACAGAGCCAGACCGTAACCATAGTGATACCAGGGATGGGTTTTAAGGTTATCAGGGGTTATTTTCGACTTGAAATATTGCACCAGCCGTCTGTTATTTGAAGATGTCAGTACCATTAACTTGGTTTTCATTAAATGATAGTTTTTTGGATTTTTAAAACGCACCATCTTACGTTTGTATTGCTCCGCCCGCTGTGTGGCTTCGGCAATTCGATTAATGGTAATAGGATGGGTGCGTAAAAACTCCGGGTAACTCTTGCCGGCATAGCGGTTTTTACGTTCCAGCTTCTGGAAAAAACCGGGCATGCCGGAAGGATCATAGCCGGACAGACTGAGATAACGCATACCAATCCGGTCTGCTTCTTTTTCATTGGCCCGGGTATAGTTTATCTGTGCCTGCTGACCTGCAGCGGAAAGTCCCATTGCTGTAGCGGCACCTACATCTGCAGCGCCTCCTCCTGCTGCGCCCAGTAAAATCCCGGCAATCATACCTGCCATAATGGGCAGGCTAAGCTGACTGGATTTTTCAAAACTACGTGCCAGATGGCGTTGAGTGACATGTGCAATTTCATGCGCCAGCACCGAGGCCAGCTCGCTTTCAGTTTCAGTGGTTAAAAACAGACCGCTATAAACGGCTACGACTCCGCCGGGGGTGGCAAAAGCATTGATCTGGCTGGAGTTAAGTAAAAAAAAGTGAAAATTCTGGTAGGCATCATCACTATTGGCTACCAGAGAATAACCCAGATTCTGAATATATTCATTGAGTTCCAGATCATCAATAACCTGATGAGAATTACGGATCTGAGTGGCAACTTCCCGGCCAATCTGCTCTTCCATATGTGGAGTCAGAGACACGCTGGAAGATGCCCCCATATCAGGCAGCTTAATTTCTGCACTGAATGCCGGGCGCATCAGCAGACTCATGCAAAAAAGGGTATTGAATAATAGCACTAAAAAATGTTTCACAGAGTTGGGAGAGTCCAGATAATAATTAAGTCGTAAGTCGTAAGTCGTAGATAGATTAAGAGTTATGGAACAACTTAAGACAATTTTAGTGGAAATTTGTTCATATTTTATTCATACTGAGTCACTTGAAATCGCCCTGTATATTACTATATAATTAAATACTTTTGTAAGGCGTAATTAACTTAGGATTTTATAATAGATGTTGACACTTTGTATAGGGGGATCCTGATCCATGTATGGGATAAAAGAAATTGATGCTGCTGAGTTAAGCAAACAACTGGAAAACCTGCCGGACAACATAAAGCTTATTGACGTACGTACCCCGGCAGAAGTAGCTCGCGGCAGGATCTCCGGCTCAGAAAATCTGCCATTGCACGTTATTCCATTAAAAATAGATGAACTGGATACAGATGATACCATTATTTTTTACTGCCAGACCGGTGCCCGTTCTGCCCAGGCCTGCGCCTTTATGACCTCCAAAGGGGTGGAGAATGTATATAACCTGCGCGGCGGTATTGTTACCTGGGCACAGATGGGGCTGCCGGTAGCGGGGTAAGAGCAGCATAAGAGCAGCGTTCAGCGCTGAGCGTGTAGCGTTCAGAAAGAGCTAGAGCTAGAGCAGAAAATAAAGAGCAGAAGATGGAGAGCAGGAGAGACTTGGAATATTGAATGATGTAGTAAGGTATAAACTCTGTTTATGCTTTTGCTGAACGCTCAGCGCTACACGCTGAACGCTTTCTCATCTATCTCTTTTGGCAGACTTGTTAAACGATATTAATTTATACTAAAATACTACATGTTAATAAATAAGGGTTTCGTTAATAAGTCTGGTTGTTAGTGCTGTTTTAGGCTAGAATTAGTTTTACACGATATTTGTAACCACTCAATAAACTCAAAAAAAGAGACGAGGGAATTTTAATGGCTAACTTTGATAAAGAATTAGATGCTTCAGGATTAAACTGTCCACTGCCAATTTTACGTGCTAAGAAAGCACTGGCTGAACTGGACTCAGGACAGGTTCTGCACATTATTGCTACTGACCCGGGTTCTGTAAAAGATTTTGAAGCTTTTGCTAACCAGACGGGTAATGAGTTAATGGAAAGCAGCGAAAACGGTGGTAAATTTGAGTTCCTAATCAAGAAAGCTTAATTTTCCTCCTATTAGTATTTAATACTAATTAAAAAAGCCCGCATTGGCGGGCTTTTTTATTTTCCGGGGTTCAGAATGG
>JALSUJ010000233.1 GCA_027071355.1 Gammaproteobacteria bacterium
GTACATGAGAAGCCTGGGTGCCGGCATTTCTAACCGTGAGTTCACCGTTTTCAGACTGCTCTAATATGCCGCGCTGAAAGTCGGTACGTCCGGGACGCTTCTTTAAAAATTCAGTAGTTTTAGCTTTTATCGTTAAGGGTAAAACAACGCTCTGTCCCTGCATGCGTTTTAGAGCGGGCTGAACAAATTGATAGAAGGTGGCGATAACAGAAACCGGGTTGCCTGGCAGGCCGAAAAACAGGCTGTCCCCCAGGGTACCAAAGGCCAGAGGTTTGCCCGGTTTCATGGAAATTTTCCAGAAATTGATCTGACCCAGTTTTTCCAGTGTGTCCTTAACAAAATCTGCTTCGCCTACCGAGACGCCACCGGATGTTATAACCGCATCGGCAACACTGGCTGCGGTAGAAAAGGCATCTTCAATGGCCTGGCGATCATCGGGGATGACACCCATATCGACCAGTTCGATACCCAGACTGGTTAATAGCCCATAGAGAGAATATCGGTTGGAATCATAAATTTCCCCATTACCCAGCGTCTCACCAATAGAACGTAGTTCGTCACCGGTGGAGAAAAAGGCAACCCGCAGTTTACGACTGACTGTGACTTCCGCAATACCCTGGGTGGCCAGAAAAGCCAGATCTGTTGGACTGAGTTTTTTGCCGCAGGCAAGAAAAGTCTGCCCAGTTTTTAAATCATCACCTTCTTTGCGGACATTGGCGTAGGGTCTGGGTATGGTCGTAATAGTGACGTTGTTTTTATCAGGTTTTTCTGTGTGTTCCTGCATCACTACCGTGTCAACATCAGTGGGTACCTGAGCGCCAGTCATAATTCGTATGGCTTCACCGGAATGGACTGTTCCGTTATAAGGATGTCCTGCGAATGACTGGCCTGTAATTTTTAATGTTAGTGTTGACTGGTTATTAATATCACTGGATTTAAATGCATAACCATCCATACCGGAATTATCGCAGGGCGGGGTATTAAAGGTAGCGGTGACATCCTCTGCCAGAATACGATCCAGGGCATGGCGTAAATCTACCCGTTCAAAACCTTTAACCGCCTGTATGTCACTGATAATACGACGTTGAACTTCGCTAACGGTTAAAAAAAGATTGTTATTTTGACTCATGGTTATAAAAATCCTGTGAAGGTGATAAGTTCAAGAAAATAATTGATTTGAATCGTAGTCAGGCTCTGAGCAGGTTTGTAATGAATTCAGCAATTTCCTGAATATTATTGAGATCCAGCACCGGGCATCTGATTTGGTCAGGATATTGTTTAGCTAAATCTGGCTGATCACTGGCAATAGCTATAATTTCGGGATCTTCCGGTTACAGCAAAGGTTTGCCCAGGGCCGGTCGATGCAGTTCAATTTTGGATATCTGTTCATGTTTAAAACCTTCCACTAATATTAAATCAGCCTGTTTAAGATTAAGATGAGGCAGTAAGTTAAACAATTCCGGCTCAGGATGCTGTTTTCGGTAAGCCTGGCTGTGTTCCACCATTAAGGCCCAGCGATTAGCAGAAGCCACTAATATCTGATCGGCACCCGCCTTACGCAGTCGATAACTGTCTTTACCCGGTTTATCAATATCAAATTTCTCATGGTGGGTATGTTTTACCATAGCAATATGAATATTAGCTTGATTTAGCTCAGGTATTAATTGTTCCAGTAAGGTGGTTTTACCGGTACCGCTAAAGGCGGCAAAACCCAGCAGCGGGGTATTCTGGTATCGGGTAAGTGAAATCATGGGCAAAATATATCATAATTTAAGTCCGCTTATGAATAAAAAATTGCCACCATTGTACAATTAGGTGAGCAATATAGGATTAGGTGAGCAATATAGGATGGAGTGAGAATCTGTTTAGCTGATTAATTCAGGCTAAACCTTATAAAGGGTCAATTATGCAGCAATTTAAATGTTCAGATGTAAAAATTTTACAAAAAGAAACTGCTTATCAGGGGTTCTTTAAAATTAATAAATATACCCTGCAGCATAAAATGTTTAATGGCGAACAGACCCGAACCCTCTATCGTGAATGTTTTGAACGGGGTCATGCGGTGGGTGTTCTGGCCTATGACCCCTGGTATGATAAGGTGGTGCTGCTGGAACAGTTTCGCATTGGGGCTTATGTTAATGAAAATGAACACCAGACCCATAACAGTCCGTGGCTGCTGGAAATTATTGCCGGTATTGTAGAACGGGGTGAGTCTCAGGAGGAGGTGGCCCATAGGGAAGCAGCAGAAGAAGCCGGCTGTCAGTTACTGGCACTGGAACCTATTGGTGATTTTTTATCCAGTCCGGGAGGGACTTCGGAAACGACTCAATTGTATTGTGCCTGTGTGAATAGTGAAGGTATTGGCGGTATCCATGGTCTTGAAGAAGAAGGGGAGGATATCAGAGTCTGGCTGGTAGATTATTCTGAGGTGGTACAATGGCTCAAAGAAGGCCGTCTGAACAATGCCAGTGCCATGATTGCAGTACAATGGCTGATGCTGAATTATCAGGATATTCGGGATAAATGGATGAAAGAACGATAACTCACAGTGCAGAAAGAAATATTCTCTATAAAGTTTTCACGGCCGGGTTCGCTAATAGAAATAAGTTTATTTTTATTAACGTGTCACCTTTTATTTTAACAATATAGAGTTCAACAATATAGAGTTCAATTATGTCTGATGCAATTACAGCCATCGCTCAAAACGGTATTCAACAGGGTCTTCAGGGGGTTAAAAAAAATGCTTCAGAACTGGCCAGTAAAGAAGCCATGGAAGGTAAGGCCGATCGGATCGGCCCTATAGTTGACATGAAAATGAACAGCTATCAGGTACAGGCATCAGGTAAAGTTATAGAAACGGTTGATCAAATACTGGGAGCCTTACTGGATGAAAAAATCTGAGCGGATTCTTCCGTTTAACAGGCATTAATTTCTTTAATACTTCTCATATTATAAATAAATGCTCAGACTCTGACTGCCTATCATGTAGTGATCTGCTATACTTCAAAATTAATTAAATATAAATTGTAACTTATTCAGTATGATTTAAACCTGAAAAGAGTATCTGCCTGCA
>JALSUJ010000234.1 GCA_027071355.1 Gammaproteobacteria bacterium
TTGCATATTCCGGCCCAACGTGAACACTCATTCTGGTTTAACCTGAACACCCATTCTGGTTCAACGTGAACGCTCATTCCGGCCCAATCTGAACACCTGTTCTGTTTCAATCTGAACGCTCATTCCGGTCTCAACGTGAACACTTTTCGGTTATTTTCCGGAATGGGTGTTCAAATGGCCGGAATGGGTGTTCACAATGCCAGAATAATTTCTAACGTATTGATTATTAACTATTTGCTATCCTACCTCTTTTAACCGAGGGAATAGCATGTCAGCTAAGAGAATAACAATGCGACAACTAAGAGAATTACTCAGACTTCGCTATGAAGCAAAGCTCAGTATGCGTCAAATCAACGCCAGCACAAAGATCAGTATTGGTAAAATCCAATCCATTCTAAAACAGGCAGAACAGCTCAATCTTCAATGGCCATTACCTGATGATATGGATGACAGAGAACTGGCCCAGAAGTTCTATCCTCAGGCTGATACCCGTATCAGTAAAAATTTCCAACAACCCGACTGGTCAGTCGTCCATCAGGAGTTAAAAAAGAAAGGGCTCACCCGTCAATTACTCTGGGAAGAATATACCCAGCAATACCCCAATAGCTGCTACAGCTACTCACAATATTGTGATCGCTATGAGCATTGGCGTAAGCAACAAAAACGTTCTATGCGTCAAACTCATAGAGCAGGAGAGAAGCTATTTATAGACTATTGTGGCCCAACGGTACCCATTGTGGATCGCCATACCGGCGAGATTAAAGAGGCTCAAATCTTTGTTGCAGTCTTCGGAGCTTCTAACTATACCTTCGCTGAAGCCACCGCCTCACAAAAGCTGAAAGATTGGCTTTACAGTCATGTTCGAGCCTTTAATTTCTTTGATGGACTACCTGAATTGTTGATCCCTGACAACTTGCGCAGTGGTGTTTCTAAAGCCTGCCGCTATGAGCCTGAGTTGAACTTATCGTATCAACAACTGGCAGCTCATTATCAGGTGGTGGTTATCCCTGCCAGACCTTATAAGCCCAAAGATAAATCAAAGGCAGAAGTGGGCGTACAAATTGTTGAACGTTGGATCATCGCTCGTCTACGACACCAGACTTTTTTCTCTCTACATGAATTAAACCAGTCTATTAAAGCACTCTTAGTTGATTTGAACTCCAGACCCTTTAAGAAATTACCGGGTAATCGACTCCAGGCTTTTGAGCAAATTGATAAGCCTGCATTAAAACCGTTACCCCGTCATGCTTATGAATATACCGAGATTAAAATCGTTAAAGTTAACATCGATTACCACATTGAATATGAACAACACTTTTACTCAGTACCTCATCATCTGGTCGGAGAAACACTGGAATTACATGCGGGCGATAAAGTTATACAGATGTTCTTTAAAAATAAACTGATAACGACTCATGTGCGTAAGTATTATCCTGGCACCAGTACCGAGTCGAGTCATATGCCTACTCGCCATGAGAAACACCACAAATGGTCTCCAGGGCGCTTAATGAACTGGGGTAAAGATATAGGGCCTGATGTACTCATTTGGGTGAAACAACGGCTTAATGAAAAGGCACACCCTGAACAAGCCTATCGGGTGTGTTTAGGCTTGCTCAATCTCAGTCGTAGCTATGACAATCAACGATTAAATAGAGCCTGTCAGATAGCCAATAAAAAGTCCCTTAATCGACTCAAAAATATACGTTCAATTTTGACCAGTAATCTGGATAAATTGCCAACTGATAATGTCCAAAAAGAAGAGTTCGATCTTGAGGAAACACTATTACCACAGAGTCATAAGAATATTCGTGGCCCTAAAGACTACCATTAAAATCCATTCATTTTATTAAGGAAAAATCATGATCACAGAAAATATTCTTACCCAGTTACGTCAGTTAAAACTCAGTGGTATGTCGATGGCTCTTCAGGGGCAAATTGAGCAACCAGGGACTTATGAAGGTTTGTCATTTGAAGAACGGATCCAATTGCTCATCGAACAGGAATTTACTGAGCGTAGTCAACGCAAACAACGGCGGCTGATCAGAACGGCCAGGTTTAAAATACAGGCGAATGCTCAAGCGATTGATTATCTTCATCCTCGTGGATTAAAACAAAGTCAGATGGCCGCTTTGTTACAGTGTGACTGGATTGCTAAAGGACAGAATCTTTTACTCAGCGGCCCATGCGGTAGTGGCAAGACTTGGTTAAGCTGTGCAATCGGTCATAATGCTTGTATGAAGGGGTATTCTGTTCGTTATTACAGAATGTCACGTCTTCTTCTTGAGCTGACACAGAGTAAAGCCGATGGCTCTTACAGTAAGTTTTTAAATGCTTTGAATAAGTTTCAATGGCTAATCCTGGATGATTGGGGATTAGAGCCATTGAAGGCTGCACAACGCAATGACTTACTCGAAATAATGGATGATCGCCATGGGTCACTAGCAACGACGATGATCAGTCAGTTGCCAACCGATGAATGGTATCATTCAATAGGTGATAATACGTTGGCTGATGCCATATTAGACAGACTGATGCATAATTCACATCGCATCAATCTTAAGGGGGAATCGATGAGAAAAATGAACATAGAAATGGAGTAGCCGTTATTTATATGAGCTGTGTACAGAAAAAAATGTCAATGGACACAGCTCATATGAACAAAAAATAGAACCACATATCAAAAAGAAAAATCAAAAGAGATCTGGCTAAGGGGAAAAGAAAAAAAAGCTGTTCAGGCTTTCATCTCATCTGTTTTTTCACCGCCCGACACACTCCTCATTTCATATTAAATTCTTTCCTGCGGGCTACTAATTTTCTAAGGAAAATTAAAACAGCGACAACTCATCATTACAATCTACTGAGAGAGAATGACCCTCTATTTTTAAATAATGGGCTAAAAAGCAATTTGAGAAAAATCTATACCAACGTGAACACTTAGGCTAAAATATCCGATGAGTGATACGCTAGAATTTTGGGTGTTCAAATAAAATCAGAATGACTGTTCACGTTGAACCAGAATCAGTGTTCACGTTGGGCCGGAATAGGTGTTCACGTTCGCCGGAATACGCA
>JALSUJ010000235.1 GCA_027071355.1 Gammaproteobacteria bacterium
AGTGCCTGTATTTTCGGGGACGCTCAAGCACATCCCTGTGTCGCTTTATCTCGGCATCCTGCCTCCATAAACCCCGCAAACACAGGCACTGCAGGCAGATACTCTTTTCAGGTTTAAATCATGCTGATATAGTTACATAAAAAATACCTTATTGGCTTAATTGTAGCAAATCGCAGTTTATTTCTCGCTATTTGCTGCATATTCCATTTATACTTTTACTTATGCAGTCTGTTTATATTAAATCATTCATTTTCAGTTTTTTGCTATTATTAATAAGCACTCATTCCTTGTTATGGGCTGCTGATAAACGCCCTGAACTACCCCAGATAAATGATGCTCGTAATGAAGCGAGTATGGCTCAACAGAAAAAACTGCCGATTTTAATTATGTTTGGTACTGAAGGCTGCCCCTTCTGTCAGTTATTAAAGGAAGATTTTCTGATCCCCATGATTATTTCCGGTGACTATACTGATAAAGTCATTTTACGCGAAGCTTATGTGGCGGCGAACATCTCTTTAATTGATTTTACCGGCAAAAAAGTGTCCAGTAGCGAGTTTGCCCGTCATTATGGGGTAAGTCTATACCCGACCACAGTACTGGTAGATCATACTGGAGAGCCGCTGGTCGAAAAAATTATTGGCATCACTACCCCGTCATTATTCGGGGGCACTCTGGATGATGCGATTGATAAGGCCTTATTAAAGCTAACCGCAATGGAGAGAAAAACTCAGTGAGGTATTTGCTGTTTCATTAATTTACGCACTATCGATAAATGTCTTCTGCTGACTTCCAGTCCTTCATCCAGATGTTTTAATTTTAATACCGTCCGGCCATCTGCCAGTTTCTGCAGTGCTTCAATATGTTTTTTGCGGATCAGTGCATTGCGGTGAATACGCAGAAATTTTCCTTCAAACTCTCCCTCCAGTGACTTCAGAGTGTCTTCAATAATGGTTTCCACGAGCTGTTTATCTTTAAAGTATTTAACCGTAATATATTTCTGATCCGCCAGAAAACAGAGTATATCTGAAATAGGTATTAATAAAATAGAGCCTCCCACCTGTGCACTGATATGGGTACGATGAGGGGCTTCTGTATTTTGCTGACCAATATGCTCCAGTTGTAATTTATTCAGGCGCGAACCTTTTTCCAGTGCCTGTATCAGTTTTTCCTTGCGTATCGGTTTGAGCAGGTAATCGACCGCCTGTGCCTCAAAAGCCTGTAAGGCATATTCATCATAAGCAGTAGTAAAAATAATGGCTGGCGGCTTAGTTAAAGTCATTAAATGCTGTGCTGCTTCAAGTCCGCCCATGCCCGGCATACGAATATCCATCAGGACCACATCCGGTTCAGAGTTATTCACCT
The DNA here is from genome assembly GCA_027071355.1 of Gammaproteobacteria bacterium. Lineage (GTDB taxonomy): Bacteria > Pseudomonadota > Gammaproteobacteria > GRL18 > GRL18 > JANELJ01. Next base: position 1,363 of record JALSUJ010000235.1, read on the forward strand.
GCTCAATGGCCTGCAGACCATTTTCTGCCTGCAGCAATTCAAAGCCGGGATTAATTTCCTGACACAAAAGCTGCAGCCGTTCTCTGGCCAGGGGTTCGTCATCCACTATTAGTAATTTCATTATACGGTTTTGCTACTGTCTTTTTTTATACTTTCTTTTTTTATGTAAGGAATAGTCAGCTTAACATTATACCAGTCATTTTCTTCATGGCAGGCCAGGCGTGCCAGACCATCGTAATGAGTTTTTAAGCGTTCGCGAATATTTTCCAGAGCCATTTTATTGCCCTGTCGATGAACAATATTCTGACTATGGCTATTTTGTACTGTCAGTATCAGCTGTTTATTACGAAACTGTCCTGTCACTTTTATCTCGCCGCCGTTTATTTCCGGTTCTATACCGTGAAAAATAGCATTTTCAAGTAATGGCTGAAGTAATAAAGCCGGCACCAGAGCATCTGCCGGCACACTTTTAACCTGCCAGCTGATTTGAAGCCGGTCACCCAGACGCTGTTTTTCTATTTCAATATAACGCTGGCACAAATGCAGTTCAGAAGACCAGGGGATCATTTCATGATCGGATTTAAACAGCATTCGAAACAGTTCAGCCAGATCTTCGGTAATTCGTTCCGCCACTTCTGGCTGGGTTCGGGTCAGACTGGCTATGGTGTTCATACTATTAAACAGAAAATGTGGACGAATCCTGGCCTGTAGTAATTGTAGTTTAGTACAGGTTTCGGACTCCATTTTTACCCGCCACTGATGTTGAATATAAAAATACCGTAATGCCAGGGCACCGATAATTCCTCCAATTAGAAGATTATGCAGCAAAAACTCCCAGTGGGTAACAGCAGAAATCATATCAGTCAGCAGATAATAGTGCAGCACAGAAAAGGTCAATTCACTGATAAAAGTAATGGATAATAACAGCACCAGAAAACTGACAATAGCAGCAAACTGATTAGAATATCGTGTTAAAAATGGTCTCAGGGCACAAAGGGTAACACTGCCGACCAGCCCGTTCCACTGAATAAAAAGAGAGATTAATGCCAGATCATTCCAGCGCTGATATTCCAGACGCATCGGTGCAAGAGTCAGGATAAAAGCCAGCAGTTCACTAATAACCACCACTGAAAAGACCATATTCAAAGAGCAGAAATCAGGCAGGAACAAGGAAGACTGTTCGAGTAAGCGCTCTTTTTTATTATAGTTATTCGTTTTCAAGTGTTTTCACTATCAGACTAAAGGGTAAATCACATCATAGTACAAGCACTTTAAAAATTCAGTGCATCAGTCCATGATTTCTCTTTAACGGCTCCATATAGTGGATAAAAGGCTTAAAATGCTGTCACTACGCCGGTGGATTATGCTATCAGCTTATATTTGCGGGAATACCACAAGGAAAACAGCAGCCCGTGCTCTCCGGAAATATCAGCTAGCTGATCATATTATAGTAGTTTAGTGCCATAACTTTATTCAGCTCAAAGCTGAATATTAATCCACTTCCGTTTATAATGACCATTCTTTATTAACCGTTTATCAACCAGAACGAATTCATATTATGTCTGATACTACCAAACAAACGACCTCTACCCCGCAGGCCGAAAAGCCCTGGAATGGCCGTTTTACTGAACCCACCGATGCCTTTGTTGAAGCCTTTACTGCTTCTGTTACTTTTGACCAGCGTATGTACCAGCAGGATATCGACGGCTCCATAGCACATGCAAAAATGCTCGCTCATGTGGGCGTTCTCAGTGATACAGAACGAGACTCTATTATTGACGGTCTGGAACAGATACGCGCTAAAATTACTGCCGGAGATTTTAACTGGTCTATCAAGCTTGAAGATGTGCATATGAATATTGAAGCAGCTCTGACCGATTTAATTGGTATTACCGGTAAGAAACTGCATACCGGTCGCTCCAGAAACGATCAGGTGGCTACTGATATTCGACTTTATCTGCGTTCTGAAATTGACCATATTTTAACGGAGCTGCTGCGTTTACAAAATGCTCTGATTGAGCTGGCAGAACGAGAAGCAGCCACGATAATGCCTGGTTTTACTCATTTACAAACGGCCCAGCCAGTTACCTTTGGTCACCACATGCTGGCCTGGTTTGAAAATCTGGAGCGGGACCGCAGTCGTTTTATTGACTGTCGCAAACGAGTAAATATTATGCCCCTGGGCGCTGCCGCTCTGGCCGGTACCACCTATCCTATCGAGCGTGAGTTTACTGCTCGGGAACTGGGCTTTGAAGGTATCTGTGAAAACTCTCTGGATGCCGTCAGTGATCGGGACTTTGCGATTGAACTGACCGCTCATGCTGCTCTGTTAATGACCCATTTGTCCCGTTTTTCTGAAGAGCTGGTATTGTGGGCTTCTGCACAGTTTAATTTTGTGGAACTCAGTGACAGTTTCTGCACTGGCTCATCTATTATGCCGCAAAAGAAAAACCCCGATGTACCCGAACTGGTGCGTGGTAAAACCGGTCGGGTGAATGGTCACCTGATCAGCTTACTGACCCTGATGAAAGGCCAGCCGCTGGCCTATAACAAGGATAATCAGGAAGATAAGGAACCCTTATTTGACACCATTGATACCCTTAAGGGCAGTTTGAAGGTATATGCCGATATGATGCAGCATGTGTCTGTCAATAAGGAAACCATGCGTGAAGCGGCTATTAGAGGTTTCTCGACCGCAACTGATCTGGCAGATTATCTGGTGCGGGCGGGTGTTCCCTTTAGAGATGCCCATGAAGTGGTCGGTAAGGCCGTACGTCTGGGGATAGAGAGTAAACGTGATCTGGCGGAATTATCTCTGCAGGAATTACAGCAGTTTTCTACTCAGATACAGGCGGATGTCTTTGAGGTGCTGACTCTGGAAGGTTCTGTTTCGGCCAGAAATCACCTGGGCGGAACCGCACCAGAACAGGTTCGGGCAGCGGTAAAACGGGCTCGTAAACGTATCAGTTCATAAATTAACGAACGGCTTCAGAACTCATATTGTCTACTGCCCGAGTAATAAATAAACGCACATCGTCACCTTTCTGCCACTGGCTGATACCATAGGAAATACCAATCTTGTCAGAGGCAATGCTTTGCAGGCTTTTATTGAGTTTTCTAACCAGCACTTCTGCTGATACGTAAACCGTTTCCGGCAACAGTAAAACAAAATCATAGCCATCCAGATGACCGACTATATCTGCCCAGCGCATTTGATCTTTCAGTAACTGACTGATCATCAGGCGCATCTGCTCCTGCTGTTCCTGTGAAGCATCTGTATGATAGTTAATATTCATTAAAATCAGTGACAGAGGGTTATTATAGCGACGGCTTCTGGATACTTCAGAACTTAATGTCTGAAACATACTATGGTGACTGAGCATACCCGTCACCGGATCATGAGACATTTTATGAGACAGAGTATTTTCCAGCTGCAGCAACTGTTTTTCTGTTTCGACCAAACTACTGATATCGTTATAATAACAAACCCTCAGCTCCTGGCCTTCAGAACCATCAGCCAGAGGCTCTTTTATCACCATAACATCCTGTAATTCTATCCATTTATCCAGTATGCCGGCAAAAAGCTGTACTCGCCGGTTACCATTTAAAATATCTTGCAGGCAGGGTTCTTTTAGTTGTTCTTGTGACTGCCCTGTTAGTTGTTCACGTTCCAGCCCCAGATAATCGCAAAATGCCTGATTCAACCAGTAAATTGACTGGTTCTGATCAAGAATAATAATGAACGAAGTATTGTTTTCCAATAGTGTATAACACAGGGATGAATTCATATTTGACATCTCTTTCTCCTGTACTGCTCTGGATTCAGGTGAAATTCAGTTAAGGTCTCTTTAAGGAGACTTGCTATTATTTTAAGATTTTACTGCTATAATTCTAGTTTATAAATCTTATCTTTGCCACTTAAATATAATTAAGCATCAGTATATGCCGCGCAGTAATCCGGAATCAGTTCAAGTCAGTAAAGATTTATTTTATCTGGAAAATATTGATCATAAACAGATCCTGCGCACATTTTTACGCCTCAATAGTATCCGCCTGAGCCGCACCAGAGATTCTCTAACCCGCAGGCAACTGGACTTTTTACAGCTGCTACCCTTATTGTTTCATATTAATCACCCGTTATTACCGGGCTTTGTATCCAGTCAGTGTCCTTCCGGGATCCCTAAATACAATCCCGACAAGGACTGTATCCGTCTTGCCCATCGACTGGCAAAATCCTTTGAACACAAACGCCGTGCTTACCGTCAGTATGATATTTATGCTCTGTATTTTATGGGTAGTACTGGTACCATTGCCTATTCAGATAAAAGTGATTTTGATGTCTGGGTCTGTCACCGGGAAGACTTATCAGCACTGGAGTTAAAAGAACTACAGCTAAAAACCGAACGCATTACACGCTGGTGCAATGACTTCAACCTGGAAGTAAATTTTTTTCTGATCAATACCAAACAGTTTCGTAAAGGAAAAATTGACCAGCTGTCAACGGAAAGCAGCGGCACCACCCAGCACCTGTTATTACTGGAGGAATTTTATCGTACCTCTATTTTACTGGCTGGCCGCTACCCTATCTGGTGGATGGTACCACCGGAGTTCGAACAGGACTATGACCAGTATGTGGCTAATGTTACCCATAAAAGACTGATTAATGAACACGATACCCTGAATTTTGGTGCTGTTAATAATATTCCAGCCGAGGAATTTTACGGCGCAACGCTATGGCATATCTATAAGGGCATTGATTCCCCCTATAAATCTATTTTGAAACTTCTGTTAATGGAGTGTTATGCTCGTGAACACCCTAATATTGATCTGTTAAGTATGCGCTTTAAACGGGAAATTTATCGTACTGCTTTAAAACATGGCAAACCAGATATAGATGCCATTGATCCCTATATTATGATGCTCGATAAAATTACCGAGCACCTGCGTAATGAAGACAGCCTGAATCGCCTGGAACTGGCCAGACAATGTCTTTATTTAAAGGTTAATGAATCCCTGAGCCAGTTAAAAAACGCCCCATCTCATGAATGGCGGCAGAAAATCATGCTTCAACTGGTTAAATCCTGGCGCTGGAAACATGTCAAACTGGTCTCCCTGGATCGACATTCACAGTGGAAAATTGATGAAGTTAAGGAAGAACATAAAAATATTATTGATGCACTGACCTATAGTTATCGAAAACTGTCCGATTTCTTTCGTTATCAGAATAAAGACATCCGCATCAGTAAACGTGATTTGCATATACTGGGCCGAAAACTATACGCTGCCTTTGAAAAAAAAGCCGGCAAGGTGGAGCTAATCCACCATGAAGACAAAATTGACCTGCATGAAAGCCATATTTCATTACACCCGCTTAATCACGATGAAAACATACAATCTATCAGTGATGCCAATGGCTGGGCTATGTATATTGGCGCTTATAATAGTATTGACCAGAAAACACCGGCTCCGGTAAAAAAATCCACCAGTCTGATTAAGCTGCTGTGCTGGGGTTATTTTAACCAGGTATTCTCCAGCCGCAGTAATTTTGTACTGAGCAAGCATCTGGATATTTTAACTGTTAGAGAAATTAAACAGATCATTGATGCGCTGGAACAGACCTATCCTGCAGCCTCACCCGGATATGCCAGTACCAGTGAACTGGTTAAACCTGCTCAGCTGGATTTAAATATTCTATTTCTTAACATTGGTCTGGATCCCTTTCTGTATCATCATCCCACGGGTACCCAGATTGCCACTAGCCAGACCGATGCCCTGAATTTTGGCGGACTGCATGAAAACCTGTTATTAAGTATTGATCAGGTACTGCTAACCAGCTGGCGTGAAATCATGACTCAGCATTTTAAATATGAAAATGGACTGCTGGAATGTCTATGCCAGTATTTAAAGTGGAATCATGAAACCGACATTGCACTAAACAGTCCGATTCCCGGACGACCTACCCGGGTTTGCTGTTTTTCTTCTGTCCGGGGCGAGTCTATTTCCAGACGCATAAACCAGCTTTTCAATGAAATTCTGGATAGCTTTCATGGACGAAAAAATGCCTTTTCCACCCGTTTTTTATTTGCCATTGAAGAAAGTTTCTATCTCATCTGGCAGGAACAAAGAGGCCCCCGTTATCAGAAAATTCCCGATCTGAAAGAATTATTCCGTGAACTGAGCTATCCATTACCCAAATACAGCCACCTGATCATTGACAGTGAATTTAATCAGCACAAAGTACTTAAACTGATTTATGCGCATAATAAAGAACATCATGTGCAGTTATTTTATCAGAATCACCGTAAAACAACCGACATCTATATTATTGATGAACGGGGTGCTTTATATCATCAGTCCACCCCCATGGAAACCAATAGTACCCATTTAAACCACTTTATTCTGTTTCTTGATTCTGTGGTCAGTCGACTCAGTTTCAGCAGCCAGTTTAATACCTATATGGAGTCTTCACTGGACGATTTATTGCTCGACAGTACAGTGGCTTTAGATGATCTTTCAGATGAACCTATGGAATTACAGCTTGAGGTGTTTGAAATTGAAAAACAGGCAGGCAAATTAACACTCAATGAACAGTTCTCACGCCTGCAAAGTATGCCTGCCCGTTTTTTTCGGATCCAGGTCATTGCAGACATTAATGACGATGGCAGCCGCCGTTATCTGATTTATGCCAATGAAAAAGAATTCAGTTCTTTTGAATATGGCCGGGATGTGTATAAAAAAGTAGCCGAAGAAGTCGTCGGTACCCGCCAGGGAAATCAGCGTTACCCCATCTATATTACCGATATTGATTTATCACAGGAACTGCGCGATTCAGAAAGCAGCCATGGCTTACAGGTAACTCAATTACTTAAATTCAAGCAGGAGATAGAACGTCGCTTAAATCTGGCCATTCGGAATCTATAAGCACAAATAGCCTCTAATCCTGTGGATAGCAAACCCCTTCAATAATAGTTTCCATATCTTTCTTCCAGCGATCGAATACCACTTTTAATTCCGGGTGTTCACCTAAATAAGCCGGTGCCAGAAATTCCGGAGACATAGCGGTTAAAACCGTTTCCTGCTCTTCTGCAAAAATGGCAATAGCCAGAGGCAGATAAGGGGCAAGTTGCGGATATTTTTTTGGCAGCTGTTCTATTTCTTCTGGTTTACCAAAAAACACCACACGATATTTATCGGTTTTAAAGCCCATACCCGTCAGACCTACATCTACACGCTGAACAAAACTTAAGGTATAACCAGCTTTTTTAATTTCATCCTGCAGAGCTGTCATAGTTTCCGGAAAAGCCTCTATAGAACGCCCCATAATTAACTTTTGATGTTCAGCCTGTACCATTGCAGAAAACAGCAATATAAGGAGCAAGGTAAAATGTACAGTAATGCTTTTTATACTATTTTTCATTTTTATTTCACACTTAGTTATTTCACACTTTCAGCTTCTAGTTTATAAGGTGCTTTCTTCAAGCATGGCTTCATATTGTTCTGACATAAACTCACAGCCCTGCTGCAGCTCGGAATTATTAAATAAGGAACATAAATAATTAGGATTAACCGTCATAACCAGTACGGTATCATCTTTTTTAAGAATCGTAGCCCTGAAGGGTAAAAACATACCGATTCTTGGATCCACCGATAATGCCTGATTCAGAAAAGAGAAATTACAGAAATAAATCAGATATTCATCTTTATTTTCCTGATCTTTATCGACAAATCCCTGATTCAGAGTTTGCTCACGAATATAGCGGAAATTATGTCCTAAAGCCGCCTGCTTCATATTTTCAATGGTTTCTTCCATTGAGTAAGAAGACTCATAGGTCAGGATTGCAGCACCGGTTTCATGCTCATGTTTATGCAGCATGTTGATATCCGTACTTAATGAACGCAAATAGCTGACCACATTATTTACATCCTTTTCGCTCAGCCCCATGGAACTTGCTGGCATCATTGGTGTATCCTCACGACCGGTCATAATAATTTTTTTAATCATCTGATCAGAGGCAGCAGCCAGAAACGCCGGATTACCAATTGCCGGTGCAATTATTTCTGCATCCCGGGGTCTGGAAAAAGTAACTCCAGTACCCTTACCCCCAATACCTGCCTCACGGTGACAATTAATACAGATAGTATCAAACACCTTTTTTCCCTTAAGCTTATCTCCGGCTATATTTGCCTGCTCATACTGAGGGATTTTAATATCCGCTTTCCAGCTGCGGATAAAGTGGATCAGACTCTGAACCTGGGCATCACTTAATTGATTAAATGAGGGCATAATACGGCCCGGCCTGCCCAGCCGAATAGTCTGATGTAAATACTTATTTGAGGTGGTTTTTAAAAAATCACTCAGGTTTAAAGGTATACCCACACCGCCGGAACCTTCACTACCATGACATACCGAGCATTTTTTCTGGAACAGGACTTCACCCATATCTGCAGGCTGTGCAGTTTGGTTAGCTGTTCCGGCAATAGCGGTTTGTGCAATACCAACTAATAAAATCATCAGTATCAAACCGGCACTCAATAAAAACCCAGTCCAATTAAGCTTATTTTTCATATAAACTAATCCAGCTCCATGTCCACCGGCTCACCGGCCTGTTCAGTCAGACAACGATTCAAAGCATCCTGAAAAGTCTCACCACTGCGTTCATCGACCCAGCCTTTATCTTCATTAAAATTAAAATGAAAACCACCGGATTTTGCTGCCAGCCATAACTGCATAGCAGCAATCTGACGGCTGACAATGACCTGAGATTTGTTTCCCTGATCTTTATGTTCCACAAAAATGGTTAAAATACCGGCGGAACTTTCATAATCAATATCCCTGTCCAGTTCATCCAGAGCGTCTTCAATCTGCATAATGATTTCATCCACCTGCTGGGTAAATTCTGATTCCGTCATAAAGCCATTCTGTCCTGTCTGAGATATTTTAGAAGGCTTATTTTAACTTGACTGCCCAGTTATGGCTATAGCATTATTCCGACATCTTGACCTACATCTATTAATATAATAATTTAGTAACTATTCAGTATGATTTAAACCTGATAAGAGTATCTTTCTGCAGGGCCTGTGTTTACGGGGTTTATGGAGGCAGGATGCCGAGATAAAGCGACACATGGATG
>JALSUJ010000236.1 GCA_027071355.1 Gammaproteobacteria bacterium
TGATTCTTCTGCTCATGCACTTATTACAGCAGGTGTTGTAATAAGTGCATGAGCAGAAGAATCAATGTTAATATTAATTTTAAGCTGGTCACCATGAACAACGCCTCCTGGAGGATGCAGCAAATAGACATGGCAAACCTTGACTAATTCGGGATAAAATGGTTTTTGCACCATTAAAGGGCCAAAATGCAGATTTTTACTCAAGATGGTTTTTTTGTTTTTTACTGTAAAAGCCAGATCTAATGAAGCTTGCCACTCCTGATGTGATGAAAAAGAAGAGGAGGATTTTAAATTTGTCATTTGGCTCACTTAATACAGACTCCCTGGCGTTTTAACTGGATTATAAATCTTTTAAAAGTAAAGCCAAAAAGATCTTATAAAATGATTTGTTATTGTCTTTGAAACCATAGTGCATATAACGCCGGTAAAAATAATAAGGTTAATAAAGTAGCAACTATCAGACCACCCATAATTGCTATAGCCATAGGTCCCCAGAAGGTACTGAAAGACAGAGGTATCATGGCCAGTACAGATGCTGCAGCGGTAAGGAAAATAGGTCTTAGACGACGCACAGTCGCTTCTATTATTGCCTCTTTTAAGCCAGCCCCTTCTGCCCGGTCACGCTCAATCTGATCCACCAGAATCACTGAGTTTCGCATTATCATACCGGATAGTGCAATAACTCCCAGATTAGCCACAAAGCCATACGGGGCCTGAAAAACCAGCAGGGCTGCAACAACACCAATAATACCTAATGGTGCTGTCATTATAACCAGAAAGGTACGCTGGAAGCTTTGCAACTGGATCATTAACAGGGTAAAAATACTCAGTACTACCAGCGGCATTACCTTTTTAATTGCGCTTTCTGCTTTGGCACTTTCTTCGACTACTCCACCAAGTTCGATACTATATCCATAAGGCAGACGGCTACGGATTTTATCCAGCTGGGGATCAATTTCCAGGCTGATATCGGTAGCCTGTTTTTTGCCCTTAACATCAGCACGTACTGAAATGGTCGGTAATAAATCTCTACGCCAGATTAAACTTTCTTCCATTTTATAAGACAGTGATGCTATCTGACTTAAGGGTACAAACGTTCCATTACGAGTTGGTATGCGTATGTCTCTTAAATTACCCAGACCCATACGTTCCTGCTTTTCTGCCCGTGCCAGGACTTCAATTAAACGATTACCTTCCCTGAATTTAGTCACCGAATAACCGCTTAATATGGAATTAATCACAACGGCCAGTTCCTGTGAGCTTATACCCAGTACTCTGGCCTTATCCTGATCAATGCTTAATTTAACCACCTTGGCCATTTCATACCAGTCGAAATTAACATTAGCAGTATAGGGATTTTTCCTCATTACCGCAGCCACTTCCTGAGCAATTTCTCTGAGTTTGTTTCTATTTTTACCGCTGACTCTAAACTGTATGGGATAACTGATAGGCGGGCCGTTTTCCAGGCGTTTAATACGTCCCCGAACTTCCGGAAAATCATTTTCAAATAAATGAATCAGACGTGTTCTAACCGCTTCTCTGGTTTGATTATCCCTGGTCATAACAACAAACTGAGCCAGGTTGTCATGCCTGAGTTCCTGGTTCAAAGGCAGATAAAAACGCGGTGAACCATTACCAATATATGTCACGTAATTAACCACACCTTTATCTTTAGCAAGAATTGACTCTAACTTCCTGGCCTGATTTTCAGTTGCCTTAAATGAACTGCCCTGTGGCAGCCAGATATCCACCAGTAATTCATTGCGATTGGAACTGGGAAAAAACTGATGCTCAACAAAACGAAAGGAATAAATTGACACACCAAAGACCAGTAAAGTAATAACAATAACCGTTTTACGCCAGTTAACACACCCGCGCACCAGAGCACGAAAATAACGATATATCGGCTTCTGATAAACATCAAAAGAGGCATCCTGATGCAACTTCGCTACTGGTAATAAATGAAACCCCAGATAGGGAACAAATATAACTGCCACAACCCAGGATATCAATAAAGACAGCCCAACCACTACAAACAGAGAACCGGTATATTCACTAGCTGAGGATTTAGACAGAAACACCGGTAAAAATCCAATAATGGTGATCAGAGTTCCGGTTAACATGGGAAAGGCGGTATGAGTATAAGCATAGACAGCGGCTTTAAAACGATCCATTCCCTGTTCAATTTTTGTGGCCATCATTTCTACCGAAATCATGGCATCATCCACCAGCAATCCTAAGGCAATAATAAGTGCACCCAGAGAAATACGCTGTAAATCAATACCCCATAAATTCATCCCCAGAAAAGTAATAGCCAGTACCATAGGTATGGAAAAGGCCACCACTAGTCCGGTGCGAAAACCCAGACTTAAAAAACTGACAATCATCACGATAATCAGGGCATCCATCAGTACCGATAAAAACTCATTAACAGAATGTTCCACCACTTTGGCCTGATCCGCCACGGTGTGAATTTCAATCCCGATGGGCAAATTGGCCTGAATATCAGACATAGTCTGTTTAAGGTGTTTTCCAAGCGCCAGAATATCCCCGCCCTTTTGCATACTCACGGCCAGGCCAATAACTTCTTCACCCATAAAATGCACTTTATAATCGGGAGGATCCACATAATCCCGATAAATTCTGGCAATATCACCCAGACGAAATAAACGACCATTGGAGCGGATACCGACCTTACGTATTTCATCTACCGATGCCAGACGACTGACCCGGATATAGATACGATCCGAGTCGGTATTAATATCACCGGCCGGAGCCAGATAGTTCTGGCGTGTTAAGGTGTCAAAAATAATATCTGGCTGTAAGCCCAGCTTGGACAGTTTGACATTGGATATTTCTATATAGATTTTTTGTTCCTGAACACCCAGTAAATCCACTTTGGCTACATCTGCAATATTAAGTAATTTTAACCGCACTTCATCCACATAATCCCGCAACTGGGCATAGGAAAAGCCATCACTGCTAAAGGCATAAATAGTACCGAAGGTATCACCAAATTCGTCGTTAGGAAAAGGGCCCTGAATGCCCGCTGGAAAAGTATGACGGATATCACTCAATTTTTTCCTGACCTGATACCAGGCTTCAGGCACTTCATCAGAAGGGGTGTAATCTTTTAAATCCAGAAACACCATGGACTCGCCGGCTTTGGAATAACTGGTGATATAGTCCAGCCAGGGTGTTTCCTGTAATTTTTTTTCTATCCGGTCGGTGACCTGCTGTTCCACTTCCAGTGCCGTGGCACCGGGCCAGAAGGTTTTGATGGCCATTTTTTTAATGGTAAAGTCGGGATCTTCTGCCTGCCCCAGATCCTGATAGGCCCAGATACCACTAAGTACAAAGGCAATCATCAGGTAAATGGTCAGAGAGGTATGCTCCAGTGCCCATTTTGACAAATTAATCTTATTCATTAATTGTCATGCCCGGCTGCATCAGCTGAATAAGTTAAACTGTCTGAATCAGAGTCCATTAAACGAACTTTCTGAGCTTCATGTAATTTATTGACACCCGCTATGACCACAATCTGACCATTTTTTAAACCCGAGCGGATCAGTACCGCATTAAACAGGTATTCCTCAATTTCTACCCGCTGCAGGTGAACCGTTGACGTTTGTGTGTCGTAGATCCACACTGCCGGTTTGCCTTGCTGCTGATAAATAGAAGGTAATGGCAGTTTAGCCACTTTACCCTTTTCTTTTTGAATAATGATCACCGTCGTGGTCATACCCAGCTGTATTAAGGGATCGTCATCCAGCAAGCTGATTTTAACGGTATAGGTACGCGTTACCGGATCCGCGCCAGGTGAGATTTCACGGATTTTACCTTTGTAGAATTTACTCGGGTTGGCCCATAAACTGATCTTTACCTCATCGGCATTATGAACTTCATTGAGTCGATTCTCAGCGACTGCAATCACCACTTCTTTTTCATCGGGCAAAGCCACATTTACCACAGTTTGCCCTGCAATGACTACCTGCCCCACTTCCATATTCAGAGATACAATCACTCCCCCTTTATCCGCATATAAACGGGTATAGCTGGACTGATTACGAGCCACATCCAGATTGGCCTTAGCCTGAGTATAACGAGCTTCTGCAATGGCCATAATATTAGAAAAACGTAAATGCTCGGCTGCAGAAATCATTTTTTGTTTATAAAGTTTGTTATAGCGCTTTAAATCCAGTTCTGCTTTGCGTTTTTCCGCTTTAGCTGCTTCCAGGCCACCCTTAGCATTGAGCAATTGTAAATTAGAATCCTGAGGGTCCAGACGTGCCAGTAACGTACCTGGAGCCACTACCTGCCCCACTTCAACAAAACGTTCAACAATTTTGCCACCAATACGAAACCCCAGAGCCATATTGTAACGAGCCTTGATTTCACCGGCATAAGTCGCTTTGCGCCAGTTTTCCTTAATTTCCACCTGCTGAGTCAGAACCGGTCGGATCACTGTTTTGGGGGGCGCTTCCTGAGTGCAGCCGGTAAGCCACATAAAAATGAACAGAGTGAGGAATAAATAAATTTTATTGAGTTTCATAGATGGATTCTGACAAAATTAAGCATTAGCGTCAAATTCTGATAAACTCATCCCAATAAGGTTTTTGAGATCACTATTTGAGATAATTATGAGTAATCAAAATTTACCCAGGTATATTACTGCTCTACTACGCCCTGAAAGTTATGATTATGCTGTAGAAAATGTTGAACTGATAGAAACCCATATATCATGGGTGCTCCTGACTGGTACTTACGCCTATAAAATAAAAAAACCGATCAATCCTGGTTTTCTGGATTTCTCTACTCTTAAAAAGCGTCATTTTTATTGTCAGGAAGAGTTGCGTTTAAATACCAGACTGGCACCGTCTCTTTATCTTGATGTTATCCCGATAACGGGTTCGGAGCAACAACCTGTTTTCTCCGGTTCCGGCAGACCCTTTGAATACGCGGTTAAAATGGTTCAGTTTCCACAAAGCATGCAAATGGATAATCTGCTTGCTGACGGCCAACTGCACAATAAACACATTGATGCTCTGGCTGAAATCATTGCAGAATTTCATCAACACACCGATATTGCCGATAACAACAGCGCTTTTGGTGAGCCGGGAAAGATCTACTCGCCGGTACGTGAAAACGTGATCCAGCTACAGCCGCTGGTAAAAGAAAATATAGCAAAGACCATGCTTGCTCAATTAGAACGATGGTGCCAGACAAACTTTAAACAATTAAAACCCATCTTTATCCAGCGTAAACAGGATGGTTTTATTCGTGAATGTCATGGCGATCTGCATTCAGGGAATCTGGTTTTTATTAATGACAGGCCGGTCGCTTTTGACTGCATTGAATTTGATCCTGAGCTACGCTGGATTGATACCATTAGTGATGCGGCTTTTCTTATAATGGACTTACTATACCGCCAGAAACCCGAATTTGCCTGGCGTTTCCTGAATCATTATCTTGAAATCACGGGAGATTATAATGCTATTCAGGTACTTAATTTTTATCTGGTATATCGTGCCATGGTAAGAGCCAAAGTAGCAGCAATCAGTGCATCACAACTGATAGATAACTCACTAAAACAGCAGAAAGCCAGCAATGCCTGTTATCATTATCTTGAATTAGCACAAGCCTGTCTGCAGATCAGCAGACCCATATTAATAATAAGCTGCGGATTCTCCGCATCAGGAAAAAGCACCCTGACAAAACCGTTAGTTGAAAAACTGGCTGCCATTCGATTACGTTCCGATGTAGAGCGAAAACGCCTGTTTAAAGATACTGAAAAAACCAGCGATTCTGCAGTATTTAATGCTGGAATATATACCTTAGAAGCGACTCAACAAACCTACAAGCATCTGGCTGAACAGGCAGAGCTGATATTAAATACCCATTATCCTGTTATTATTGATGCTACTTTTTTACAATATCAACAGCGTGAATTACTTCATCTGCTTGCCCTTAAAAAAAATGTTCCTTTTATAATTCTTCATTTCAAAGCTCAGGCCGATACTTTACGTGAACGTATCAAGCTCAGGAAAAAAGATGCCTCTGATGCAAACCTGAGCGTACTGGAACATCAGCTTGTTAACTGGAACCCTCTGCAGGCTAATGAACAGTCCAGCGTTATAAGCGTGGATACAGAATCACCTTTTGATCCTGATTCACTCGTTAATAAAATAATATTATATTATGAAGAACATAAAATCTGACTTATTAAAACTATTATGACTAAATCCAGAGAAAATATGATTGCCGATATTAAACAAAATGTGTTACGAACACGACAGTATATTGGTAAAGATAAACTTAGTCTCCGGGTAATAGCAGCCATGCAAAATGTGCCCCGAGAGCAATTTGTACCCTCTGAGGAAAAAATTCTTGCTTATGCGGATACGCCTTTGGCTATCGGTCATAAACAGACTATTTCTCAACCATTTATCGTTGCACTTATGACCGATTTATTAGAGCTTAATGCAGATGATACAGTATTAGAAATTGGAACGGGTTCTGGTTATCAAACAGCCGTATTGTCACTACTGGCCAGGAAAGTTTACTCAGTAGAAGTCATCAGGGCATTAGCTGTTTCAGCAAAAAAACGCTTACAGAAGCTGAACTATAACAATATTGAGATCCGCACCGGCAATGGCCATGACGGCTGGCCTGAACATGCGCCTTATGATGCCATAATAGTCACCGCAGCAGCGGCTTCTATTCCTCCAGCATTAATTGAACAACTAAAACCGGGAGGTAAAATGGTGATTCCAGTCGGTCTGCCCTATCAACATCAGGAGCTTTTTCTTATTACCAAAGATGAGCGCAATGAAATTGAAAGCCGATATATTCTTAGTGTTGTTTTTGTCCCATTGGTACAGGGTAATCCCCCCGAAAATTAATTCTGATGGATTCAACCGGTCATTCTGAAAATAAACTGATAAAGTCCCTTAGACTTATCTCATTTAGGATGAGCTCGGCCAACATTCTCTTTCAAAAAAAACGTCCTTTCAACCTAGAAAAATCAGTTGCCTAAGACTGTTTCGTTACGATGTCAACTGATTTTTCAAGGTTTAACTCTTCATAGGGGAGAAGTCCCCTTGTGGAATAAAACATATCCCAATGCAGATGGAAGGCTTAATGGTCACGTGCCCACTGGCCTCGAATACGTCTCACAAGCCAAAATCAGCGGGGCGTCTTTTTGCCTCCGCAGTATTTTCCAATACTGAAATGAGCCTGAACGAGGTACAATTCTAGATCTCGGGAGTAGACTTATCCACATATCCCCAGGTCTGCCATTTATGGAGAGACCCTTGCGGCTATATCTCGTATTAAATGGCTTGGCCTGTGGATATGTGGGTAGTGTGCCGCAGAGGTACAAATGAGCAGCAAGATTAACTTGTTGCTGATGAGTAACATAAGCTCATTGAAAGATGGTGGTAGGCCCACCGAAGTCTGCTGTTGGAAGTTGGCTTCAAACCACCTCAAGCTGCTGACATTAAGAGTGTCGGTAGTGAGCGTTGAGGAAAAGGTGAAATTTAATTCATCAGGTATGGTACAGAGAGACGAGCAAAGGCGAACCTATGCTGACGCATCGTAATCCACAGACTGACATCAAAACCAGGGACGTATTCACTTTCTGGGACAAGTTTACAGGCAAATCCAACGGCTGTGTAAGCGGTGTCCGGTGTATAGTAGGCGTGACTCTGTATTGGGCTTTCATTGGGAACTGCGGGAACCAGTCGTCATGATGAGAAGGGAGAAATACAAATAACTAAATTTATAAGTATGAGAGTACCGATGCATGAAACTGGGGCGGAGTTGTCCGTAGTAGTGATGAAATATTTGTAATGAATATGGAGCGAAGGGACAACATTAGGTGGTCTTTTATTATTGTACAACTGCCGGTAGGCAGGAGGATACCTTGATGAAGACAAAACCATTTATGATTTCAAAATGGCAAGTGTTCAGGGCATTTGAATTAGTTAAGGCTAATGCAGGTGCTGCCGGTGTGGATAGACAATCACTTATTGATTTTGAAAAAGACCTGAAAAGTAATCTTTACAAGCTCTGGAACAGGCTGTCCTCGGGCAGTTATTTTCCCCCACCCGTGATGGCGGTAGCGATACCAAAGAAAAGCGGTGGAGAGCGTATTTTGGGCATACCAACAGTCAGTGACCGCATTGCACAAATGGTGGTTAAACTGGAATTTGAGCCAGAAGTAGAGCCGTATTTTCTAAAAGACTCCTATGGTTATCGACCAAATAAGTCTGCTTTAGATGCAATTGGCATGACCCGCCAACGCTGCTGGCGCTATGATTGGGTACTTGAATTTGATATCAAGGGATTATTCGATAATATTCCCCATGATTTACTGTTAAAAGCGGTGGAAAAGCATACAGATAACCCTTGGGTAAAACTGTATATAAATCGTTGGTTAGTGGCACCGATGCAAATGCCTGATGGAGAACAGGTTGCAAGAGAAATAGGCACGCCGCAAGGCGGAGTCATCAGTCCAATTCTCAGCAACTTATTCTTACATTATGTGTTTGATAAATGGCTGGATAAGCATTATCCAACCATGCCTTGGTGTCGTTATGCTGATGACGGGCTTGTTCACTGTGAAAGCGAAGAGCAGGCATTACACATGCGCAACGTACTCAAACAACGGTTTGAGGAGTGTGGGCTTGAGCTTCACCCGGTAAAGACCAAAATTGCTTATTGTAAAGATGGTGATCGAAAAGGAGATTATGAAAATACCTCCTTTGACTTTCTGGGTTACACCTTTATGCGTCGAGTGTGTAAAAATCCTAAACGAAACAGTTTGTTTTTGGGTTTTATACCAGCGGTGAGTAAAGATGCTTTAAAGTCAATGCGATTGAAAATACGCAAATTGCATGTGCGCAGGCGTACAGGGTTAAACCTTGCCCAGCTTGCTAAATGGCTTAACCCCATGATTAATGGATGGATAGCCTATTATGGCAAGTACAGGCGTTCAGCCTTGTACGGCATGTGTCGTCATGTCAATGTAGCATTGGTTCGATGGGCTATGCATAAGTATAAAACCCTTCGTGGACGCAAGACAAAAGCGTCGCAAATGATTGCACAGATTGCTAAGCAACATAGTTATTTGTTCGCTCATTGGCGACTGGGAATGATAGGTGTGTTTGCCTAATGGGAGCGGTATGAATCGAGAGGTTCACGTACCGTTCTGCGAGAGGCTGCGGGGGAAGTTCCCGCGGTCTACTCACCAAGCAGGCTATAATTAAAATGAGTGATTTGTTACAACTGATTTATTTAGGATTATCCAAAAAGGACTGAAAATGGTGGCTAAAAGCCATAGAAATCTTTACTTTATAAAACTCTGAGTTAGAATGACATAATATAGCTCTTGAAAGTAAAATTTATAACAAACCGGTTATAACAAACAGTTTAGTGAGAAAAAAATGAGAATTGTTTTATTAGGCGCTCCAGGTTCTGGTAAAGGTACACAGGCAAAACTATTAGTTGAGAAATACGGTATTCCACAAATATCGACAGGTGATTTATTAAGAGCTGCAGTCAGGGATGAAACGGAATATGGTATTAAGGCTAAACTGGCAATGGAAGCCGGTGAACTGGTTTCTGATGAAATTGTTTTAGGAATTATTGAAGAACGCTTGAAAGAACCCGATGCGCTGCATGGTTTTATTCTGGATGGTTTCCCGAGAAATATCCCTCAGGCTGAAGCTCTGGATAAAATGCTGAACTCTATTTATCAGCCGCTGGAAAAAACAATTCTGATTTATGTGGATTCAGATGATCTAATGCGTCGTTTAACAGGCCGAAGAACCTGTGCAGATTGTGGACAGATGTATAATATTTATACTTCACCACCTGTTCTTTCTGATGTTTGTGATAAATGTGGTGGTAAATTAATACAGCGTGCAGATGATAATGAAGATACTATTCGTCATCGTTTAAAAGTGTATAGCTCGCAGACAGAACCTCTTATTTCCTATTATAAGCAGCAAAGTAAAAATGTGGCTATTGATGGAACAGGTACAGTAGAAGAAATCTTTAAACGTATGACAGATGTACTTGATCCTCTGGTTAAACCAGGACAGATTGAAACCAGGCAGCAGACTGAGGGGGATGCAGTGAAACAGCTTGAAGATATAGCTGAAGTGAAAGAACCAGCAGTACAGAAGAAACAATCCAGACCTGTGATAAAGAAAGCAGCAACTAAGAAGAAGGTTGCCAGTAAGAAAAAGGTAGCCAGTAAGAAAAAGGTAGCCGCTAAGAAGAAGGCTGTGAGTAAGAAAAAGGTAGCAACTAAGAAGAAGGCTGTGAGTAAGAAAAAGGTAGCAACTAAGAAGAAGGTTGCCAGTAAGAAAAAGGTAGCCGCTAAGAAGAAGGCTGTGAGTAAGAAAAAGGTAGCCGCTAAGAAGAAGGCTGTGAGTAAGAAAAAGGTAGTCGCTAAGAAGAAGG
>JALSUJ010000237.1:0-1824 GCA_027071355.1 Gammaproteobacteria bacterium
TGGTAGACGCAAGGGACTTAAAATCCCTCGCCTTCACGGGCGTGCCGGTTCGATTCCGGCCCTGGGCACCAATATAAACTTATTGAAATCAGTAAGTTACCTCAATCAAGCCGCTTTCACAGTGGCTTTTTTGTGCCTGTCATTTCAGATGGGTTGTCGTTATGTCGGCCTATCAGGGTTCATTAGTATTTTTCATATTCATTTATCCAGACAATTGAAGTTAGATTAGTATTGGAATTTATACGCAACTAGCGTACATTTTATCCAATGAAACTTGTCTTTTTTGAAACCCCGTTATTCACTAGGCTACTGCCTGAATATTTAGATGATAAAGAATACAGGGCGTTGCAATTGGCATTATTAGAAAATCCTGAAATGGGTGATTTGATGCCGAGTACGGGTGGCTTTAGAAAGGTACGATGGAAAGACCACAGAAGAAGAAAGGGTAAAAGAGGTGGTATTAGAGTGATTTATTACCATCTGACAACAGACCATCAGATATGGTTTTTCACACTCTATGATAAAGATGAAGCTGTTGATTTAACCTCCGGTGAGAAGAAGCTGTTAAAACAGGCTCTTCAGAAAGAACTGGCGGCCAAGAGAAAGAAATAATGACCAAGAAACGTAAATTATTTGATGAATTGATAGATGGCGTTGAGTCTATGGAACAGCAGCGTACAGGTAAGGTTACTTTGCGCACACATGAAATAGATGATTTACCACCATTAAAAATTGATGCGGATATGATTCGTGATATTCGAGAGAAACTGCATGTTTCGCGTGCTGTTTTTGCCCGTCGTCTGAGGGTTTCCGCTCGTACACTGGAAAACTGGGAGCAGGGTAGAGCGAAGCCTAATGCTCAGGCAGCGACACTCATTATGATGGTAAGCCAGTACCCTGATACGCTGGATAAGCTTTCAACGCTGACAAATCATACTGCTTGAATATGGCTGATATTTAAGCCTATACACGTTATGCTAATGGTAGAAATGAAGAAGCAAATGCATCTTAAGACATACGTTATACATGACAACCTTTGAAATAATTCAGCAGACCGTTAAAGACCGTGATATTCGTATATCTGATCATGGTTATGATGAACTGGCAAATGATGGCTTAACAGCAAGGAAAGTGGTATCTGGTGTAATTGACGCAGTGTTAGTAGAAAGTTATCCAGATTATAATAAGGGTGCGTCTAGTATTGGTGTTGCAGATATCCAGTGATGGTAAACACAATACATGTGGTTTGAGGTGTGCTCGGAGGGTATGAAAAACCAGCTGTGTTAATTACGGCTTATAAACCTGACCCAAAACGCTGGAATAATACCTTTACAGTGAGGAAAAACTAATGGCAGGAAAGCAGATTAAGTATATTCACGAAGGGCAGTATGTCGCTGAAGTGGAAATTGAACTGGTAGATTCTGATACGGGTTGGTCGCCCACTATGTCACTGGAAGATGCCTATCAGCTGGATGATGTGCGTGAAGCGCTTAAGCAGGGTGACCTGGCTACAGCGGCTAAAAATGCAACGGTTTATGAAATGAAGCGAATTACTCTGTGAATAGAGCCAGTTCCTGTGTTCTGTGTATTTCCTCTTCAGACAGGTCGTAAACAATAGCCATTAAAAGTAATTGATAGTAATCAAAAACAACCATTAGTAATTATATAAACAGGTTTTAGATCACTGGAAAAACAGGAAAGCTGCCCGCTGTTATCAGGTGATGCCGCATTACGAACAGCAGTAGTCTGCGAAAATGTAGAAGTAAAAGGTGCATTATGACTAATGGTAGAACTGCTTGAAAATGGTTTAATTACAGTTGATCG
>JALSUJ010000237.1:1834-3053 GCA_027071355.1 Gammaproteobacteria bacterium
GGGTTGATGTGGTGTATGCTGTAATTGAGCGGGAAGGGCGTAGGTTGTCCGGGGTGAAGTGAAAAAACAAATAAGTCGTTATAAAGTTTAATGCTTAAACCGGCAGATAATGTTTTTTAACCGGATGCGTTGAGTTTGGTGTGGAGCCGAAGTTGGTTGATAAAATATCAAAAGAGCATCGTAGCTGGAATATGAGCAGGATTAAATCTGTAAATACTAAGCCGGAAATTATAGTCCGGAAGTTATTACACAGTATGGGGTTCCGTTTTCGTCTGAATGGAAAGGTATCTAAAAAATATAATACCAAAGGCGTTTTGCCGGGTAAGCCGGATATAGTCCTTGCGGGCTATAAAACGGTTATTTTTGTAAATGGTTGTTTCTGGCACCGGCACAAAGGCTGTAAAGATGCAACTGTTCCAAAGACGCGTACAGAATGGTGGCTTGAAAAGTTGAATAAGAATGTTGAGCGGGACAGAAAAAAAAGAATAGAACTGGAAAAAGCCGGCTGGAAAGTAATAGTTGTCTGGGAGTGTGAGACAATATTGAAAGATATTGATAACCTTATAAAGAAGCTAAAAGTAGAAATATTGAATGACTGAATATAAAAATAAAATTGAATTGACCCTTGATAAAATAGCGGCAGAATACACTCCGCCGGGTTCTGAAACAAAAGCAACAATACATCAATGGATCCATGCTTTACATAGTAATTCCAAGCTATTTGCTGAAGGCAGGAAGCTGAAAAGAGAGCTGATATTAAAAGAACTGGAAAATGCTGGCTTTCTAACACCAAGTGGAAAATTAAAAAAGAAAGTTGTTTCCGAATTCAACCTGAAATCAAGAGAAGCGAAAGGTTTTAGATTTATTGATTTATTTGCAGGTATTGGTGGAATGAGGCTGGGTTTTGAAAACGCTGGTGGTGTTTGTGTGTTTTCATCAGAGTTTGAAAAAAATGCTCAGGCCACATATGAAGAAAATTTTGGTGAGATGCCATTTGGTGATATCACAAAAATATCAGAAAAAGATATACCGGATCATGATGTACTTGTTGCAGGTTTTCCATGCCAGCCATTTTCACATGCGGGATTGAAGTTGGGTATTGATGATACAAGAGGAACTTTGTTTTATGATATAGCAAGAATTTTAAAAGAGAAAAAACCAAAAGTAGCTTTGCTGGAGAATGTACGAGGATTAGTTAGTCATGATAAAGGATATACGT
>JALSUJ010000238.1 GCA_027071355.1 Gammaproteobacteria bacterium
TGTTCAATATGAAAAAAGTATTACATTTATAGCCACTGAGTATCCATTGACCGTACTTCTTGATGAAGTTTCGGCAGCAGGGATGCTGCCGAAAAGCCTCCATGGATGGATTCACGGCGTCTTCAGAAAGGAGTACGGTCAATGGATACGGTATTTGCATCTAAATGAGAATTATTAAAAGTATGCTCCCGCCCTGACATAGTCATGCTATTTTTTAAATTTATAATACCCATGTTTAATCCAAGTGTATATAATGAAATTTACGATATATCGCATTTCAGGCAGGTTAGTCTATGAAAAAAATGAATTCTGATAATTTACGCTGGAACACCTTGCTCAAATGTCAGCTAATAGAAATCATCAGTTTATGGGAAGGTCGTCTTACTTCTAACGTATTGGTTTCTGCATTTGGGATAGGTCGCCAACAGGCATCCAAAGACATTAATTTTTATCTTAATGAAATTGCTTCGGACAATCTGGTTTACGATAAACATTTAAAGGGTTATAGACCGACCCCTAATTTTAAACCCGTTTTAACAAAAGGCACTATTGACGAATATTTTAATCTGTTAGGCAGTCGTAAGGAACTGGGAAGCCATCTGGCCTGTCTGGATATCACTAACGCCAACACCGAGATTATTTCATCACCGGGACGTTTTATTGTCCCTGAATTTATTCGTCCTGTTATTACAGCGATGCGTGATAATATGCGTCTGGAAATTCAATATTTATCTTTAAGCTCTCAGGAAAAAGAATATCGGGTTATTACGCCACATACCTTAGTGTACTCTGGTTATCGCTGGCATGTGCGTGCTCATTGCGAGAAAAACAATGATTTTAGAGATTTTGTTTTATCCAGAATAAGCACCATACCGGAAGCCGTTCTGCCTTCCACTCATCAAATAGATAAAGATTCTGCCTGGAATCAGTTTATTGAACTGATCATTAAACCGGATCCCAGGCTTTCTTCTTTTCAACAGGAGATCATTGCCAGAGACTTTAATATGCATAATGATCAGCTGATCATTTCAACCCGTGCAGCTTTGGCCAATTACTATCTTCAATTTCTTCGCATTACCCCTCAGAATCAGAACAAAGCACCTGAAGCGCAACAACTGATTCTGGATAATCTGGAACACATTAAGCACTGGCTTTTTTAACTTTTGTGATTGCCCAGTTTAATGAGTCTGGTTTTTATTGCCTATATTGGGGTTGTGGATATTGGGGTAAAAAATGTAGTCGCCGCCACCAGCAGAACGATGACAATATATGCAGCCGCCATTTTGTTCTGGTGTTTTGCCTTTCATGATTTTACCGGCCATCAGGAAGCGACCCATTGGGGTGTTTTTTTCAAATAGTTGACCATCTGGCTGGTATTTAACCCAGAACCAGTTCTGATTATCAGGATCATAGCCGGCTTCTCGCTGATACATCACCGTAATAGAAGAGAGATAACGCTTGCGATCACGCTCGACATTGGCCACAGATACCTGGTCGCCATTATAATTTTTTTTCACAATAACAAAACCAGTATGCTTGTTAAGCATCAGGTTTTGAGCCATGACTTCCAGAATCATGCCATGCGGTTTTGCGCCTCCAAAAAATGGTTTACTTGTTCTGGCCTGCTCTCCCACCAGCTGCTTTTCCTGTAGTGCCTGCCATAGTTGCCGGGCATAATGGACATCTTCCGGTCCACCAGCCGGTCTGTGCATTGATGTACTTGCTGGACTTGTCTGACAGGCATTGAGAACAATAATAAGATAGAGACTAAAAACAATGGCAAGAGTCTTTGTTATATGTTTTTTCATTTTATGACCTGTTTATGGTGACTTATAACTTATCTTAAATCCAGGATAAGCGAAAGAGCCGATCCTGGATTAAGCAGTGCATGATCAGTGATCAAGCTGTGCCGCCGTATTGTTGAATAAATAATCACCACCAGGTGCTGCTCTATGGCAAGCAATACAGCCCATATTCATGCCTTTGGCCACCCGTCCTGCCAGCAACATGCCTTTGGGATTTGAATGCAGACTGCCATCAGGCTTGTATTTAGCCCAGAACCAGTCTTTATTTTCTGGATCATAACCCTTTTCACGCTTGAACATGACAGTGACGGCTTTTAAATACTTGCCTCGATTATTAGCGACTCTGGAACGGGTAATATCTTTGCCCCGGTAGTTTCTTTTAACATAAACTACGCCGCTATGACCTGCCACCGACAGTTTGCTGCTAAAGGTTTCCAGAACCGCACCATGGGGCGGCTGGCCTTTATAGGGAACGGTTTCTATAGCTCCATTGCCGGCCAGTTTAGCATTATTCAGAGCCTGCCAGAGTTTTTGGGCATAATCAGTGTCCATTGAGGTACCAAATGGCATGGCCATCATTGATTTTTTTCCGGCAGAATCAGATGTCATGTTGTTTGTTGAGCAGGCTGATATTAAAACAATCAGACTGATGAGTAATAAAGTGGTCAGTGTTTTCATGTTGATTCTCCTGCTTAGCGGTCTAATTGGCTGGCACTGTTATTGAATAAATAATCACCACCAGATGCTCCCCGGTGACAGGCAATACAGCCCTGGGGCATTCCTTTTGCGACTCGACCGGCAAGCAGCATACCTTTTGGATTTTTATGCAGGCTACCATCGGGCTTGTATTTAACCCAGAACCAGTCTTTGTTATCAGGGTCATAGCCTGCTTCCCGTTTAAACATCACGGTAATCGCTTTAAGATATTTTTTAGGATTATTAACAACCCTGGAACGAGTAATATCCTGGCCGCCATAATTTTTTTTCACAATAACCTGGCCGGTATGACCATTGACTGTAATTTTCTGGTAGGTTGTTTCCAGTATTTTGCCATGAGGAGCCTGTCCCTTATATGGAACACTGCGAATGGAATTGGGACCCGTCATTTTTTCACTCTGTAAAACCGACCAGAGAGCCTGAGAATAGTTGACGGCAGCCGGAGTGCCAAAAGGTTTTTCTGCCAGGGCTGCGGCACTGAACAGTATGAATGAAAGGCTTATGGCCATCATACTGCGTATGATTGGGGTTTGCATGATATACTCCTTTGTGGTGTATTGTTTTATGCTGAAAAAATCAAAAAATTGTCTGATGTGAATATCCTTAACAGGTAAATATCCATGCAGCACACTATTTAAACCACCCAGAACCCTGGAAGTTACAAATAAAGATAAAAAATATGGTTTGTTTACCGCTTGATACCGAAAGTGACGCGTTTATCGCACAATTATTAGCCGGTGATGAAACAGCATTTTGTCGTTTAATGGATGAAAATCATTCGCTTATGCTGGTTGTGGCTCGGGCCATTGTAGGTGAGGCCTCCGCAGAAGAAGTGGTTCAGGATGCCTGGATTGCCATTCATAAGGCCTTACCCCAATTTGAACAACGAGCTTCTTTAAAAACCTGGATATTGACGATAGTCAGCAATCGCGCCAAAACCTGTCTTAAACAACAGTCCCGATATGTGTCTTTAGCCGATATGGATGATAACCTGCCTTATTATCTTAGCGGCCAGTATTTTAATGATAATGGCAGTTGGCAGCGACCACCGCAAGCATGGGGAATGAACTCCCCGGATGCCATACTTGAAGAGGCAGAGTTACGAAAATGTATCGATTACGCCATTCGTCAATTGCCGTCTTTACAAAAATCTGTGTTTTTATTACGAGACATTGAACAACTTTCTTTTCAGGATATTTGTAATATTTTACAGGTATCGAACTCTAACGTTAAAGTATTGCTGCATCGCGCACGTCTTAAATTGATGGAAATCATCACCCGCTACCAGGAGATAGGTGAATGTTAAAATGCCATGATGTTGTTGAACAATCCAGTAATTATATTGATGGAGAACTCGGTTTCTGGAATAGATGGCAGATCCGCCTGCATCTTTTTATGTGCGTTCATTGTCGCAGGATGATCCGACAGTTAACATTAACGAAAAAGGTTGCCGCTATAATTGGCAAAGATATGTTACGCAAAAAAGACAAGTCTGCTCCCTGCAAGCATGAATAACTGGTAACGATTCTGCTAACCAGCCCAGAAACGACTAAACATCAGAAAGTTAGCGCATTGGAACTGTTATTTTAACTTTATCCTGTTCTCCGGTATGATCCCTTAATGACTGAACCTTCCGACAAGCAAATCTTTTCCGTTTCCGAATTTACCCGCAATGTAAAAAGCGTACTGGAATATAACTTCCCTGCGGTGTGGGTATCGGGGGAAATTTCCAATCTGGCCCGGCCTCGTTCCGGGCACTGGTACTTTACCCTTAAAGACGAACAGAGCCAGGTACGCTGTGCCATGTTCCGGCATAATAATCAGCGCCTGCGTTTTTCACCGGAAGAAGGCTCTCAGGTGCTGGTTAAAGCCCGAGTCAGTCTGTATGAAGCACGCGGTGACTTCCAGCTGATTGTTGAGTCCATGGAAGATGCCGGGGCCGGTGCTTTGCAGCGGGCTTTTGAACAGCTTAAACAGAAATTGCAGGCTGAAGGACTATTTGATGAAGCCCATAAACAGGCTCTGCCAGAATACCCTCATTGTGTGGGCATTATCACCTCACCCACCGGCGCGGCGCTACATGACATTCTACAGGTTCTAAAACGCCGCTTTCCGGCTTTACCGGTGATTATCTATCCTGCCCAGGTACAGGGAGATGAAGCTCCGGCACAATTATTAAAGGCTCTGCAGCAGGCGCAGACCGATAACCGTTGCGATGTGCTGATTATTGGACGCGGCGGCGGTTCTATTGAAGATTTATGGGCTTTTAATAATGAACAGCTGGCACGGGCTGTTTATGACTGCCCGATTCCTGTGGTCAGTTCTGTGGGCCATGAAGTAGACTTTACTATTTGTGATTTTGTCGCTGATGTACGTGCACCAACCCCTTCTGCTGCTGCCGAACTGGTCAGCCCCGATCAGCAGGAATGGCTAAACTGGCTACAGGCCATAGACACTCAGTTAAGCAATCGCATAAACCGTTATCTGACAGCATTACAACAACAGCTGGACTGGTTAAGCAAACGCCTTAAGCATCCGGGACGCTATCTGGATGATATTGCCCTTAAAATTGATGACTTAAGTGCCACCATGGAATCCAGAATAATCACCCGCCTGCAATCCCGGCAGGAAAATCTGCGTACTCTGGAAGCTCGTCTGCAACAGCATTCACCGGTACATCAGCTGGATCAGCAGAGGATCCGGCTCAACTATTTACAGCAGCGCCTGCAGCATAGCCTGCTGCCCAGGCTTGAACAATATCAGCAGAAACTGGTCTCTCTGGCTCGTGAGCTGGATGCTTACAGCCCGCTGGCTACTCTCGGACGAGGTTATGCTCTGGTTAAAGATCCACAGGGTAATCTGATTCATTCTGCTACACAATTGAAAACCGGACAGGAACTGACCATCTGCTTTGCACAGGATGAAGCTCAGGTACAGGTTAAAAATATCACAAAAAACTGAGCGTCAGAAGTTCTCAGACTCAGTCTAAATTGTTTAAAATTTAAGCTGTTGGACAAAAATTAAACAATCTCCCCATAAAATACTAATATACTTAAATTCAGCAACCCCTTGTCCTGTCTGGATTTGCTGAATGTCCATATTTTTAGTAAAAAAAAAGTGAATTTTTTGTTCATAAAAGGCTTGACCTGCTGAGCTTAAGTATTTAGGATTTGCATATCTACACACAACATCTTGTGTTAAAGAATTAAAAAAACACTACATAATACTTTTTCAAGAATTTTTGTCTTAAAATATTAAGGCTTTCAGGGTGTTAGCGAAACTTTTTTTGTTAACACTTTAATTGAGTCATATAGTCAAATCGGGGAACTCAATAATGACTGCACAGTTACACGCCATACCAAATACTGTTACTGAAATACCACTTCAGGATGCTTCTCAGGATATCTGGGACACCAAATATCGTTTAAAAACAAAGGACGGTGAAGCAATTGATGCAAATATAGACGAAACTTACAAACGTGTAGCAAGAGCCCTGGCCGAAGTCGAAGAAGGCAAAAAGAATCAGGATCACTATTATAAAGAATTTTTATGGGCATTACGCCAGGGCGTGATCCCTGCCGGGCGAATTATCTCCAATGCCGGAGCCCAGGAACACAAGCCTGCAACCTCAACTATTAACTGTACGGTTTCCGGTGCTATTAAAGATTCTATGGATGATATCCTGGGAAAAGTTCATGAAGCCGGTCTGACTTTAAAAGCCGGCTGTGGTATCGGCTATGAATTCTCTACCCTGCGCCCCAAAGACGCCTATGTTTCCGGAGCCGGAGCCTATACCTCCGGCCCATTATCCTTTATGGATATCTACGATAAAATGTGCTTTACGGTATCTTCTGCCGGTGGTCGACGCGGCGCACAAATGGCTACCTTTGATATTGGACACCCCGATGTAATTGAGTTTATCCGTGCCAAACGCGAAGATGGTCGCTTACGTCAGTTTAATCTGTCGCTGTTAATTACCACCGAATTTATTGAAGCAGTTAAAAATGATCAACCATGGAAACTGTCCTTCCCCATAACCGATAAAGAAATCAAACAGGACAAACTGGACGTTAACAACCCTGAACAAATTGTCTGGCGCGACTTACCCAATAAAGAAGGCTATATTGTTAACAATGATGGTCAGGTGGCCTGCCGTGTAACCAAAACCATTCAGGCTCGCCGCCTATGGGACATTATTATGTCCTCTACCTATGACTATGCAGAACCCGGCTTTATTCTGATTGATAAAGTTAATGAGATGAACAATAACTGGTTCTGCGAAAATATTCGTGCTACAAATCCTTGCGGAGAACAGCCGTTGCCCCCTTATGGCAGCTGTTTATTAGGTTCTATAAACCTGACCCGTTTTATTAACAAGCCGTTTACTGAAGAAGCATTCTTTGACTGGGATACTTTCCGTAAAACAGTACGTATCTTTACCCGTATGCTGGATAACGTGGTTGAAATTAACGGCCTGCCTCTGCCACAGCAGCGAGAGGAAATCACCAAAAAACGTCGTCATGGAATGGGCTATCTGGGACTGGGATCTTCGTGCACCATGATGGGCATGAAATACGGCGATGACAACTCTTTAATATTTACCGAAGAAGTCACCAAAGTCATGGCAGTCGAGGGCTGGAAAGAGGCACTTGAGCTGGCCAGGGAAAAGGGACCAGCCATGATTATGGATCAAATGTTTACCGTCACCGGTGAAATGCTGCATAAACGTCCTGAAATGATCAGCGATGGTCTTAAGGTAGGTGACGAAGTACCCGGTAAAGTCCTGCATGCAAAATACAGCCGCTATATGCAGCAACTGGCACATGAAGAACCGGAGCTGGTCAAACAACTGGCAGAAACGGGTGCCCGCTTTACTCATCACAGTTCTATTGCACCCACCGGTACTATATCCCTGTCTCTGGCCAATAACGCCAGTAATGGCATCGAGCCCAGTTTTGCCCACCATTACTCACGCAATGTGATCCGTGAAGGCAAAAAGAGCAAAGAAAAAGTTGATGTTTATTCCTTTGAACTACTGGCGTATCGAGAAATGGTCAATCCCGATGCGATGCCTTATTCCGAACAGGCAGAACAACAACTGCCGGATTATTTTATTACTGCTGACAGTATCTCGCCTAAGCAACATGTGGATGTACAGGCCGCCGCTCAGAAGTGGATTGACTCTTCCATTTCCAAAACAGCTAATGTACCAACTGATTATCCTTATGAAGATTTTAAAAATATCTATGAATATGCTTATGACAAAGGCTTAAAAGGCTGTACTACCTTCCGCTTTAATCCGGAAGCCTTCCAGGGCGTACTGGTTAAAGAAACCGATCTGGAAAACACCACCTATCAGTTTACTCTGGAAAATGGTGAAACCGTTGAACTTAAAGGTAATGAAGAAGTGGAGTACGATGGTGAAATGCATAGCGCTGCCAATCTATTTGATGCTTTAAAAGAAGGCTATTACGGTAAGTTCTAAACCACCCTATTCCATAGACAGAGATAAAGAATAAAGGCTAATAAAGATGGCACTTAAAATAGACAGTAAAATTATCGGTTACAAAGTTCTAACCGAAGATGAAAAAAATCTACCCACTGAATCATGCAATGATGAAACGATCAGTGATGTGGAAAAGATGCATGAAAATCTGGATCGTCCGGAAATGCTATTTGGTTCTACTTATAAAATTAAAACCCCGCAGTCCGAACACGCCCTGTATATCACCATTAATGATATGATCCTTAATATGGGTACCGAGTATGAAGAACGCCGCCCCTATGAAGTGTTTATTAACTCCAAAAACATGGAGCACTTTCAATGGGTACTGGCCCTAACGCGAGTTATCTCCGCCGTATTTCGTAAAGGTGGTGATGCCTGTTTCCTGGTTGAAGAATTAAAAGCTGTTTTTGATCCTAAAGGTGGTTACTTTAAAAAAGGCGGCGTATTTATGCCTTCTCTGGTAGCAGAAATCGGCTGTGCTATTGAGTCCCATATGAAGTTTATCGGTATGCTCAAAGACACCGAACTGGACGAGCATCAGAAAAAACTGATTGCAGCCAAGCGCAAGGAGTTTGAAGAAAAAAATAAAACTCAGCCCGACGAAGATGACGCCAATAACTTCCCGGCCAAAGCTCAACTATGCACCAAATGCCAGACCAAAGCCCTGGTCCTGATGGACGGCTGCATGACCTGTTTGAACTGTGGTGATAGTAAGTGTGGGTGATCCGCAACATGCCAGCATCTTAATAAAATTATCTATAAACTGGTAACACTCTTAAACAGGCGTCCGAAAAAGTGTTGACAGATCAGACAGGCACCGATAGAAAGGAGACTGTCTGATTAACTCAACAAAATATCATGTTGAAAGAATATTTTATAATTACACTACCGCAGATTCGTTTAATTTTAATTCGTCCAACCAGAGTTTCTCAAATCGATTTATTAACATATCTACGTCTTTATTCGAACTAATATTGTACCAAATTCCTTCTGGATAACAAACGACAACAGGGCCATTAGAACAACTAGAAAGACATCCACTTGAATTAACTTTAACTTTTTTTGAGTACATCTCAGAAGTAGTTTTCATCCTTTGCTTAAGGTACTTGAACATAATTAAAGAACCTTTTTTACCACAGCTTTTATTTTTAACGGTACGTTCATTTGTACACATAAATATGTGAATCTGAATATCTGATTCAATTTTATTTTTATTAAATTTCATAATAGTTCAACCCTGTTATGTTTATTAATAGACAAAGCTATTTCATGCATAGAGATTTTATTCAAACCAACCAAAGAATTTCCATATCCTTCGAGATAGAACTCATTATCATGAGATAAATTTAAAGGTCTGGCATCCGGATTGGCATGTATGACAATATCATCAGCATTTATTGTAGGTAAATTTGATATTTTGTGGTTCTCAAAAAGTATCATAATCATATTAACTCCTTAATTTCTAAATATAACATCTTGTGAAAGGTATAGTGTATCCAGGTCATTATTAGATATCTTCTTAACACTTTCTTTTAATGACAAATTATCATCACACTTATTATTTGTTAGAACAAACATTTCAATTTCCTGTTCAACAAGAAAACGTTCAAAATCGAAATAATTTATTTCATTAATAGAAATATGAAATGGCTTATATGATAAAACAACAGCATCGTCCCTATAAACCATGGCGACATTATTTTCCATTGATAAAGATAAAGCCATTCTTGCATATTGAGAAGAAAGATCGCTTGTAAAAGGGTTATTGGAAAATTCAAAGAGGACATTCATAGTAAAATTCCTTTTTATTTGGTTGTAATAACAAAATCGGAAGTGTTAATTAAATCACTAAAAGATATTAAACTTGATATTTCAACATAAGGTGCAACATTATTTTTATTAACACCTCGATGCTTAGCCATATTAATGCAGATGTTAATTGAGGTGCCCTTTTCTGAAAGATCTTTTAATTTTTCAGAAACACATTTAAGAGAATTAGCTTCCAGGGTATTATAAATACCGTTATCAAAAAGGAACATTTCAACCTGAGATTCATTATTTAATAGCTCTTGAGCTAACTCAAAAGCGAATCGGGTTTTAATCTCACCGGGCCCTGTACCGATACATAATCCATATTTCATTATTTATATTTCTCCATATAAAATTATTAAGGATGAATAGAAAAGACCAAGAAAATATATATTTATAAAGTCTTTTCTGGTCAATAAAGATTTTAGTTTTACATTAAATGCATTTGATGTGGTTATATTAATAATAGACAAAGGTGATATCTGTAAAGCAATCACCCAATAACAAACCCATAATAAATATTTTTGCACCCCCAATAACTCACCATTTAAATAAACGATTGATTGAAAAAGAGTAAACCCAATAA
>JALSUJ010000239.1 GCA_027071355.1 Gammaproteobacteria bacterium
ATTGTCCCGCCATTAATCTTTGGGGTAGCCATAGGAAATCTGTTTCTGGGTGTCCCCATTCACTATGATGAATATTTACGGGTGTATTATGATGGCGGCTTACTGGGCTTACTACAACCATTTGCACTGCTCTCAGGTCTGCTGGGAGTGGCCATGTTAACCATGCACGGTGCAGCCTATTTAATGGTTCGCACCAGTGCTGATGAAAACGTTCACCAACGAGCCCGCAGCTATTTAAGCCGTTTATCTATTATCGTTATTGTTCTGTTTTCAATTGCAGGGATCTGGATCTGGGCCGGAATTGATGGCTTGCAAATTACCAGCATAATAGATGGCAATGCCCCTGCAAATCCCCTGCACAAAGAAGTCATCATTGCTGCCGGTGCCTGGTTTGCAAATTATGAAAAATATCCTCTGAGCATTCTGGCTCCGGTTCTGGGTATTCTAGGTGCATTACTGGCCTCACTGATGGCGAAAGCCGAAAAACCCAAATTATCATTACTGGGTTCAACTTTAAGTGTTATCGGTATTATCAGCACTGCGGCTTTTTCATTGTTTCCTTTTATTATGCCTTCCAGCGTAAACCCCAGTCATAGTCTGACTATCTGGGATGCTACCTCAAGTCATCTGACTTTAAACGTAATGTTAATTGCAACAATGATATTTCTGCCCATATTAATCAGTTACACTATCTGGTGTTACAGGGCATTATGGGGCAAGGTCACAGAACAGTTTATTGCAGAAAATGAACATTCACTTTATTAAACAGGAGAAATAAAATGTGGTATTTTACATGGCTGTTAGGCGTATTACTTGCCTGTTCATTCGGTATTGTTAATGTCATGTGGCTGGAGTTAAACGGTCTTGATAAAGATGAGTGAACCCAGTTCCAATTCGGAACTCATTGCTGCCCAAAATGGTTCCTGGGGAATGTTTTATTCATTCCCCGCACGACTGCTTTCATATATTGGCGCAATAGCTATCAGCGCCGCTTTGTTTGTATTTCCATCAGCTATTGCTGATTCTGCAGAAAATATAAATCATTCCATTTTAACCATGATCCTTGTAAGCACTTCGGCAGGTTTTATACACGGCACGGGTTTTGTTCCCAGAACCCTGCTCTGGAAATTATTATTCAGTCCGTTGTTTGCCTGGCCGGCCCTGCTGTTTAGTTTGATTTATATATTGTTTTAGTCACTGTTCAGCAGCGGCTACCACCAGCAGCGCGGATAATGGCGTTCTTCATCGTGGCGTAGATTATTAACCAGCAAAGCCACCAGAAGCATCAAAATGGCACCGCTTAACACCGGCGCAACAGCATAACTAAACCCTAGTGCATGCACTTTATTACTGCCAATAACCGCTATGAGTGAGCTGGCACCTCCCGGTGGATGAATGGTTCGGCTGATATGCATAAATACTATGGCCAGGGAAACAGCCAGTGCCGCCTGAAATTCAACAGGTATAGCTAAAAACTGTACTATAGCAACGCCCGTTAATGCTGAGATAAAATGCCCGCCTATCAGGTTTCTGGGCTGAGCATATGGCACATGCGGTGTGCCATAAATTAATACCGCTGAAGCACCAAACGAGCCAATTAAAAAAATATTATCTGTGACCGATAGATCAAACAGTTTATTTACCGAACCCACCAGAAGAATACCCAGGAACGAGCCAACCCATGACCAGAAAATCCAGCTTAGAGAATGTCTGGGGGCACATTTTCCAGAACCACGCATTCTTTTAAAGAAGATGTTCAAAGACTCTTTCATCTATTACTCTCCAATGTTTTTTAAGAAAAATCAACCATAAGACCGCCTAGAATATATATTCAAATGCCGTTTATCAAGATAAATCAGACTGATTAGTGAAATCAGGTGTCGCTGCAAAACAACTTATAGCACAGGATAAATTAATTATTATCAAATATAAAATGCTGCCTGAGCATGTCAAAATCTGTCTCAATGGGCATTACCGGTAAACTATTTCTTAAATAGCAGCCATAACTTTTATTAAATAATCGGGGATCGGCTATCACCAGTATACCAGTATCACTACTATCTCTAATTAAACGACCTGCGCCCTGTTTTAAAGTCATCGCTGCCTGGGGTAACTGTAACTGATAAAAAGGATTGATACCCTGCTGTTGCAGAAATTCAATTCTCGCCTGCAGCACCGGGTTACCAGGTGCTGCAAAGGGTAGTTTATCCAGCACCACACAGGATAATGCCTGACCTTTTACATCGACCCCTTCCCAGAAACTACTGGTGCCTAACAAGACTGCTTTTTCTGCCTGTTTAAACTGACTCACCAGCTGCTGTCTGGGAGCATCACCCTGTACCAGCAGTATAAAACCCGAGTCTGACAGCAACTGTCTGGCCTCATTCATAGCCCGATACGAAGTAAACAGCAGAAAAGTTCTGCCCTTAAGCCAGTTTATCAGAGGTAAAATATTTTCTATCAGTGCCCTGGTGTAATTCTGCTCATCGGGCATGGGCATCCCTGCTGGAACATAAAGAACACTTTGTTTAGCGTAGTCAAAAGGACTGTTGAAGCGGGCAAACTGAGCCTGATTCAGGCCCAGTTGAGTGGCAAAATAATTAAACTGTTCACTTAATGAGGAGGAATCATCAGTGCCTGTATCTGACTGCTGGACACTTAATGTCGCTGAAGTAAATACCCATGAAGCCCTGAGTTTGTCAATTTGAGTTTTAAAGGACTCCCCGACCATTAGCGGCGTAAAATTTATTTCAAAACCTTTCTTATCACATTCAAACCAGTGCACGTAATTATTCTGTTCCGAATCTTTATGTTCATAAAAAGTCAGTTTAGAAAATGCCGTCAGCACTTGTTCTGCTCGTTGTGAGAAAAACTCCAGCTCTGTACTAACGGGAGCAATTTTGTTCAGAAAAAGGGTTAATTTTTTTAAGACATAAGTTATTTCATCGGTCAGGGGTCTGATGGCACTTTGAATATCCGACCATCTGCCCCGTTGTTTATATCGACTTAGAACCAGAGTCAGGTCATTAAGCAAACGCACTAT
>JALSUJ010000240.1:0-4187 GCA_027071355.1 Gammaproteobacteria bacterium
CCTCTCTGGTTTTTGTGGCACTGTCTTTTATTGGCGATATGGCACCGAAAGATTTTATTACTTATATGACGGCTGCCGGTTTGCTGCCCAAACCGATCCGTCAGTTAAGCGAAGTCAATGCTATTATTCAACGGGGTGTGGCGGCAGCAGAAAGTATTTTTGAGATACTGGATGAAGCCGAAGAACAGGATAGCGGGACACTGAAAGTGGAACGGGTAAAAGGCCGACTGGAATTTAAAAATCTGAATTTCCATTACCCGAATACTGAAAAAGAAATTCTGAAAAACATCAATCTGACCATTGAGCCAGGGCAGAGTGTGGCGCTTGTCGGACATTCGGGCAGTGGAAAATCCACTTTGGCCAATCTGGTGCTGCGTTTTTATGAACTGCCTGATGGCGAAATTTTATTAGATGAAAAACCTTTAAATGATTATAAGTTAAGCTGTTTGCGTGAACAGATAGCCCTGGTAACCCAGCAGGTTACTCTGTTTAATGACTCAATAGAAAAAAATATTGCTTATGGATCTTTATGTGATTCTAGTCGGGAACAGGTTGTTCAGGCTGCCACTTTAGCCCATGCCATGGAGTTTATAGATGAGCAGGAGAAAGGTCTGGATACTCAGGTGGGTGAAGACGGTACCTTGTTATCCGGTGGACAGAGACAACGTCTGGCCATTGCCAGAGCTTTGCTGAAAGATGCACCGATACTGATTCTGGATGAGGCAACTTCGGCTCTGGATACCGAGTCAGAACGAAAAATACAGGATGCTCTGGAAAATGTCACCAAAGATCGTACCACAATAGTCATAGCACATCGCCTGTCTACGATAGAAAGTGTGGATCTTATTGTAGTGATGGACCATGGTGAAATCGTAGAGCAGGGCAGTCATCATGAGCTGATGGCTAAAGGCGGTTATTACCAACAATTACACAATCAGCAGTTTAATGATTAATCCGCTGACTTAAAGCGTATAATTTTCGAGCTAAGCTGCTGTTGCTTAAATCCTCGCCGTAGCTGAGGTAAGCATCAATTAAAATATTAAATTCATCTCTGCTGCCTGTCGGTCTTCTGCGGATCACCCGGGATAAATCATTAAAACTCAGACGGTTTTTAAAAGGCAGCCATTTTAATTTTTCCAGATCAATTAAACGTACATCTACTTCATTATCTGAGTAACGGGTAAAGAAATGTTTAGGAAATAATGCCCCATGGCGATAGTTGGCATTATGCATTAAACGCACGGTCTGGCCGGCAGTCTGCATAATTTTTTGCAGGGTATCCGCAGGGGGTAATTTCTGCAGTTCAAACAATTCTTCAAAACTGATATAGCCTTCCAGTGAACGGGTAATTAAGATACTCTGGGCATTACCCTTAATAAGTCGTTCGCCATAATAAAGTGGTTCAATAGTCGGCACGGACTTTTGTTGTAAGCGTAAAATATTAAAATATTCACGTCTAAAAGTGGGTACACCTTTTACCGGATGCAAGAGTGTTTTATGGTTATGATTTTCCTGACGTTTAATAAAAACCGGTATTGCATCACCCTTATCATCTGTTAATGAGTATTTAATAACACCACTCCAGCCATTACGCCGCTGATTTGGTTCTTCAAACCATTCGGATTCCAGTTCCCAGAGTTCAGAAAAAGTAGCCAGCTTATTGTTGGCAAATAGCTGTTCGGTTTCTTTGTTTTGAAAAAGATGATATTTCATGAAATTATTTTATTGTGGGTTCAGGCTGCTATTGTACCGTTATTTCAGTTTTAATAAAGTTTGGCTTCATTCTCTGGACGCTTTTTAAAACGTTTATAAATCCATTGATATTGATCCGGTAACTCAAGGACACATCTTTCAATGGCTCGGTTCAGTGCAGTAGCCGCAATTACCGGGTCTTTATTAAGTATGTCCTCACTGTCTACAGCATGGATATGAGTAATAAAGCCTTGTCCCCATGGCAGACGTTCTGCATAGGCAATCACAATCCCGGCATTACTGCGTTCTGCCAGCTTGTTTATCAGTGTCATAGTATTGGCCTCAGTGCCGAAAAAGGGGGCGAATATACCACTGTTGCCTGGATCCTGATCCGGCAGGATACCGGCCATTTCACCTTTTTTTAAACAGCTGAATATCATTTTTACTCCGGAGGCGGTGGTGGGTGCCAGAGTATTTCCCAGACGCTTACGGGCTGTTTTTAAAAAACGGTCAAAATCTTCCATTCGGGGAGGACGATATAAACTGGTCATGGGGGCAATACTTTGTGCCAGCATACCCAGAAATTCCCACTGACCCAGATGCGGTGTTAAAGCAATAACCCCTCTACCCTGGGACAGAATTTTTTCGATATGGTCACGTCCAGTAACACCTTTATCCAGTTTCCATAAGCGCTCAACCGGCCAGAACCACATAGCGCCCATTTCCAGCAGTGTTTTACTGCTTTCAATCATGCTTTGATGTAATAATTTCTGGCGTTGTCTGGCAGACAGATCAGGAAAACATAATTGCAGATTTTTTGCGGCAATACGGCGAGGTTTATTTGGCAGCCAGGTCAATAACGAACCCGTAATAATGCCCAGTCCATGAAGAACCGGTAACGGAAACCAGGAAAGTACTCTCAGGCTGTTGATTAACAGGGTGCTTTTATTCATTAATGATCGTTGTAATAATAGTTACAAATTTATTTTTTATTTCTTTTAGCCCTTCTGGGCTTTTTGCTATAAAGTTTGGCTTCACCTTCAGGACGGGTTTTAAAACGACGGTGTACCCAAAGGTATTGTTCGGGTGCTTCCTGGATAAACTGTTCTATGATCTGATTAGTTCGCAGGGTATCTTCTTCGAGTGTAGCGCCGGGAAAATTGTCCAGGGGGGCTAAAAATTTGACAAGGTAACCCTGAGCATTATCCAGTCTGCGGGAAATATAAGGTATAACGGGCGACTTGGTCACTTTGGCCATACGTGAAGCAACCGTCTGACTAGCCGCCTGGATACCAAAAAACGGGACGAAGACACTATTCTCAATACCGGCGTCCTGATCAACGGCAATCCACATTAAATGATTTTGTTTGACATAGCGGAATGTCGCGCGTATTTCATCACGGCCAAAAACCCGATCCATACACTTATTTCGGGCTTTGAGCGTCATGTGATCAAAAATTGGATTTCTTAATTTCTGGTAACTGACGGCCAGTTTATGGTCTATGGTAAAAATACGACCGGCTAGTTCAGTGGTGGTAAAATGGGCACCAAGCAAAATAGCTCCAGTTTTTTCATTTAGAGCTTTTTCTACATGTTCATAACCTTCAATGGTCAGCATTTTTCTGAGTCTTTTATCTTTACCCCACCAGGCCAGTGCGGTTTCCGCGATACTGATCCCCAGAGAGTGAAAGTGATCGCGGACTAATTGCTGCTGTTCAGTAGCAGAAAGTTCAGGAAAACAGAGCTGAATATTGGTCTGTACAATTGTTCGTCGCCAGGGAGATAATTTTGCAAATAGGTCACCCAGGCGGCGGCCTGCAAAAAGCTGTAGACGGTAAGGCAGCAGGGCCAGAATTCTCATGCTTCCCAGACCCAGCCAGGAAGGCCAGTATTTTGGTGCGAGATAGTGCTGCCAGGAAAAATCCTTGGTACTCATAATTATTATTGTTTTTGTAAATTGGATCGTTGATTGTACAATAGTACGCTTAAGTTTTGCTGATATGATACCATAGAGCGAATGATTTAAGATCGTAAAAAATAATTAAAAAGACTGTCTAGATGCAAATAACAATCCCTGATTTTTCTCAGGCCAAAATCCTCGTAGTGGGGGATTTAATGCTGGATCGATACTGGCATGGACCCACTTCCCGTATTTCTCCAGAAGCCCCGGTACCGGTGGTTAAAATTGAAGAGTCTGAAGAACGTGCTGGTGGTGCCGGTAATGTGGCACTTAATATAGCGGCTTTAAACGGTAATCCAGCGTTGGTAGGTTTAACGGGACAGGATGAGCCGGCTAGAATACTTAAACAGCGTTTGACTCATCATGGTGTGGACTGTCAGTTTGTGGCACTGGAAAACTGTACTACCATAACCAAGTTGCGTATTTTAAGTCGTCATCAGCAGTTAATCAGACTGGATTTTGAAGATGGTTTTCACCCGGACAGCTGTCAGTCTTTGTTACAGGCTTATCGTCAGCAGTTAGCGGCCTATGATGT
>JALSUJ010000240.1:4197-10369 GCA_027071355.1 Gammaproteobacteria bacterium
CTATGATGTAGTGCTATTTTCGGATTATCAGAAAGGCACTTTACGTGAGTTACCGGAACTGATTGCTCTAGCCAGAGCTCAGGATAAACAGATTATAATTGATCCCAAGGGTACGGATTTTTCCATTTATCGAGGAGCCACTTTATTAACTCCCAATCTGTCCGAGTTTGAAGCTATTGCCGGTCGTTGTGAAAATGATGCACAACTGGTGGAAAAAGCAGAACAACTGTGTCGGCAACTGGAGCTGGATGCCCTGTTGATTACCCGCAGTGAAAAAGGCATGACGCTGGTGCAGGCCGATAAGGCGGCAGTACATTTGCCTACCCGGGCGCGGGAAGTTTTTGATGTGACCGGTGCGGGTGATACGGTTATTGCTACCCTGGCGGCCGCCATTGCTTCCGGTCTTTCTCTGGTGGATGCCACAAAACTGGCCAATCTGGCTGCCAGTGTAGTGGTGGGTAAAGTGGGGACGGCTACTGTGACTGTCCATGAGCTGCGTACAGCCATGCGTCAGTTAAGTGATGTGGAACAGGGTATTGTTGCAGAGCAACGATTAATTGAGCTGGTCAGAGATGCTAAAAATCATGGTGAAAAAGTCATTATGACCAATGGCTGTTTTGATATTCTGCATGCGGGGCATGTAACCTATCTGGAACAGGCGAAAAGTCTGGGTGATCGTCTGGTGGTCGCAGTTAATGATGATGATTCAGTAAAACGTATTAAAGGGCCGGAGCGTCCGGTGAATACCATGAACCGGCGTATGCAGGTGCTTGCTGGACTGAGTTGTGTGGACTGGGTGGTGCCTTTTTATGAAGATACCCCAACTCGTCTGATTTGTGATGTTTCCCCCTCGGTACTGGTTAAAGGCGGTGATAATAATCCCGATGATATTCCTGGCGGTGACTGTGTGCGTGAACAGGGCGGGGAAGTACTGGTTATGGAATATGTGGACAATTGCTCCACAACCGGACTGATACGTTCTATCCGTGCTGCAGATGATTCGGTAGAAAATAAAGATGCTGAATAAGTGTTGTGCATATATTGCCGTGTCCGGGCATAGAGCCTGTATTTACAGGGACGCTCAGGCACATCCATGTGTCGCTTTATCTCGGCATCCTGCCTCCATAAACCCAGTAAATACAGGCTCTATGCCCGGATACTCTTACTGTGTTCAGGTTTTAGTGAGTAGTTAATGTTAACAGGTAAAGTTTTTAGATGACTCATCAGTCTGTTGATATCGCCATTATTGGCGGCGGAATAGCAGGCCTGTGGACGCTTGCACGTTTAATAAAAGAAGGTTATCAGGCCATTTTGCTGGAGGCCGACAGTCTGGGCAGTGTACAGACCGGGGCTTCTCAGGGGATTATTCATGGCGGTACCAAATATGCTCTGACCGGTAAACTGACTCATTC
Organism: Gammaproteobacteria bacterium; assembly: GCA_027071355.1. GTDB lineage: Bacteria > Pseudomonadota > Gammaproteobacteria > GRL18 > GRL18 > JANELJ01. The sequence continues at coordinate 5,610 of JALSUJ010000240.1, forward strand.
GGCTCAATCTATTGGCCAGATGCCGCAGCGCTGGCAGGCCTGTCTGGAAGGCAGAGGGGAAGTGGATCTTAGTGGTGCGTATAAACTTTCCGACCATCAATATCTCTGGTCTAATAAAAGCATTGCCTCGCGTCTGACCGGTTTTTTTGCCAGTAAGGTGATGAGCAGTCGTATGGGGCATCTTAAGCCGTCCGAATATATGCCTCCCTTTAATCATCCCGGATTTCAGGGCGAAGTGTACCAGCTGGATGAACCGGTACTGGATATTAAAAGTGTACTGGAAGCCATCAGAGTGCAGTATGCAGAATCTATTATGCAGATGCGGGTTGGTGATATTCAGTCTGATAGTGGTGGATACCGACTGGGATCCATAGCGGATAATATAAAACTATGTGCGCATACTTTAATTTTAACCGCCGGTGCGGGTAATAAACGATTGCTGGAAATACTGGGACAGGAGCAGCCTCAACAACAGTTGCGGCCGTTATTTATGCCTATGTTAAAAGCCAGTAAATCGGTATTGCCTGGACTTTATGCTCATTGTCTGGGGGCTAGTGCGTTACCAAAAATGACGATTACCTCCCATCCTCTGGATAATAATCAAATAGTCTGGTATCTGGGCGGAGAAATTGCCGAGCAGGGGGTGGGCAGAACCGATGTAGAGCAAATACAGGCTGCCAAAGCAGAACTGCAGAAACTAATGCCCTGGATGGATTTCTCATCCTGTGAATGGTCGGTACTGGCCATTGACCGGGCAGAACCTGAAATGCCTGACGGCAGTCGACCGGCAGAACCTGAAGTCTTCAGGCGTAATAATATTATTACTGCCTGGCCGGTTAAACTGGCAATGGCTCCGATTATGGCGGATAAAATTCTGGCAAAAGTACAACAGCTGGGAGTGGCACTAAACGCCCGGGATACTGCCTGGCGGGCAGAAATGAAAAATAAACCGGTTCAGGCCGATACCGGACAATTACCCTGGGAAAAAGTAGCACGCTGGTTAAAATGAATTTATGAAATTAAGAGAACTGGGACAAACAGGAATACCGATCAGCCCTTTAGGTCTTGGCACGGTTAAATTCGGTCGGGATCAGCAGGTAAAATATCCCTGGAAATTTAAAATACCCGATGATCAGGCTGTGCGAGAGTTACTTTCACTGAGTCGGGAACTGGGGATTAATCTGCTTGATACCGCCCCTGCTTATGGCAATAGTGAAGAACGTCTGGGACAGTTATTAAGCAATCGTCAGCAATGGGTGATTGTTTCTAAAGTTGGTGAAACCTTTGAAAATGGACAGTCTCATTTTGACTTTTCTGCTGCGGCCACACGAACGACTATTGAGAACAGTTTAAGAAAACTGAAGACGGATTATCTGGATGTGGTACTGGTGCATTCAGATGGTAATGATCAACGATTAATTGAGCAGGAAGATGCGCTAGAAACGCTGATGAAGTTAAAGCAGGAGGGGCTTATCCGGGCAGTAGGTCTGTCTACTAAAACCACGGATGGTGGTTTATGGACAGTTGAGCATACCGATCTGGTGATGGCCACCAGAAATACCTCTGATCATACCGATGATCCGGTGCTGGACAGGGCGCTGCAGCTCAATAAAGGAGTGGTTATTAAAAAGGGGCTGCAAAGCGGCCATGCTGACAGTCAGGCGGGTGGTGCCGGCATTGATGAAGCGATTCGTTATGTCTTTTCCCATCCAGCGGTCAGTTGTCTAATTGCCGGTACGATTAACCCTGAGCATCTGAAAGAAAATGCTCAGCTTGTGGCGCAACTGACGGATTAAGTTATGCCGCTTTTTTTATACACCGCCTTATACTATCTGCTGACCCCGTTGCTGTTTATTCGATTAATTGTTAAACATCGCAAAAGTAGAGCGTATAAAAATGTCCGTCAGCCCTTACGTTTGTCTGAACGGCTGGGTATTTTTAAGACCCCGAATTTTACACTTGCACAGGCACCTATATGGATCCACACGGTGTCCGTAGGTGAATTTATTGCAGCTACCCCCTTAATTTACCGCTTAATGGCGCAGTATCCCGATACACCGCTGGTCATTACCTGCACCACCACTACTGGTTCGGCACAAATTATTAAAACCCTTGCAGACGATATTCAACAGGGCAGGGTTTTTCACTGTTATTTACCTTATGATTTACCCGCTTCTATAAAGCGCTTTTTTAAGCGGATTAAACCGTCAATAGCTTTAATAATGGAAACGGAAATATGGCCTAATCTGCTTAATATCTGTGCGCAGAAACAATTGCCGATCTGGTTATTAAATGCCCGAATGTCTGCCCGTTCTGCCAGGGGCTATGCTCGTTTTAAACGCCTGACAGAGCAGGCATTACAGCAGTTTACTGGTATTGCCGCACAGGATGTGCTGGATGCCGGTCGCTTAAAAGAACTGGGAGCCAGAGAGGATACGCTGCATATTACCGGCAGCATAAAATTTGACCTTAAAGTGGCAGAACAGGATATTGAACAGGGACAAAATTTAAGACAGCAGCTTAACTGGCAGAATAAAAAAGTATTAATAGCTGCCAGTACTCATCAGGGTGAAGATGAGCTGATGCTGAGTATTTATCAGACGCTTAAAGTCAGCTTTCCTGAATTAGTGATGATCATAGTACCCCGTCATCCGGAACGCTTTGAAAGTGTATTTCAGATGCTTAAGCAAACTGATAAAGCATTAACTATTGCCAGACGTTCAACACTGGAAACATCTGTTTCAGATGATGTAGATATTCTTGTAGGGGATACTATGGGAGAAATGATGTGTTATTTTTCCTGTGCTGATCTGGTCTTTATGGGGGGGACAATGGTGCCTGTAGGCGGTCATAATATTCTGGAACCTGCAGCCCTGGGGTTAGCCATTGTTTACGGCCCGCATATTTTTAATTTCTATGCTATTAATGAGCTTTTTTTACAATATCAGGCGGCCAGCCAGGTACCGGATAAATCTGAACTGGAAGCCGTGTTAAGGGAGTTATTGCACAATCCTCAGATGGCTGAGGAGATGGCTCAGCGAGCCAGGCAGTTATTCAGGCAGAATGCCGGGGCTCTGGATAAAATGATGAAGCTGATCAGGTGAAATCTATGAGATGGAATACCGGCATTTGTTCGGGCGCAGACTTTTAATCAGCTAATGCCGGAGTATGATAGGAAATGACCTGATTACGACCATTGTTTTTTGCTTCATATAGTGCCTGGTCGGCTTTTTTAATCCACTCAGAGGCCTGATCGGCTGGAGATAACTCTGCGATACCAATAGAAATGGTTAGAAACTGTTCTCGAATTAAACGACTGGAAGCAACCGTTTTTCTCAAGTCTTCAGCAATGTCCCCCGCGTTTTCCAGAGATGCCTGAATAAGAATAACAAACTCCTCACCACCATAACGATAAATAGGAATATTTAAGCGGCAAACATTTTGGATCATTGTTGCCAGTCGTTTTAAGGCCAGATCTCCCCTTTGATGACCGAATTGATCATTTAAAGATTTAAAATGGTCAATATCCAGAATCATCAGGCATTGTGGTTTTTGCGGTGAATAGCTGTGGATGATTTCTGCTATTTTTTTATCCAGAGCCCGACGATTTCCCACCTGGGTTAAATCATCAAGCTCAGTTAAATTTTGCAGACTCCGGTTGTCAGATTTTAAGCGGGAAGAAAATTGAGCGGTTAAAATAATGGTAATAAGATAAGTGAATACAAAGGTAATAAAAGCATAATTGGAAATACTTAACGGGCTTAGAAACACGCCAGCTAACAGGATGAAATTCATTATCAATGCTTCATTGCTTCGCAGCAGAAAATGCATGGAAATGGCCGCAGGAAAAGCCCAGAATAAGATATCCTTACCGGTAATATTTAAAATATAGAGAACGATGACAATATAAAGACTGCTGAATAGCCAGGCAAAATAAGAGATTTTTGAACAGCTTTTGGCTATCTGACCAAAAAAAACCAGTACCAGAATAATGAGGATATCTGCTACACCATGGGCATAATCGCCCTGATAAAATCGCCATAGAGTAAAAGGGAAAACTGCCAGAGCAACAATATAGGACTGAAAGGTCATAAAGACTCTTTGCGCTTCAATATTGTCTTGCTTAAAGTAATATTCTAAAAAATCATTCAGGTTCATTAAAAATTGCAGCTATTATTAATGGCAGTCGATTCTCTGTGCCGGAGAATTATCGTAAATTTGAAGATCTGTATTTTCATTTATGAGTATAGAACATACTCATTATTATGCACTTAAAGAAAGGGGTTAAATTTTAACACCGCGTCTTTGCGCAATGTCCTGACCTATTTGCCTGAATTGCTGCTCATTGATATGCTTTTCAGCAAAGGGAAAAATCTGCTCATTTTCAATTTTAGCATGCTGCTGCATGTCCTGAGCAAACTGTCCGGCCAGTTGTTCCAGCTTACTATAATCTTCAGATCGATGCTCCAGCAGGGTGTCCAGCTGTTCCCATAAGGCATCGGATACCACATGTTCCTTAATCATGGTATTGATCAGCTGTATTAATTCTAGTGTCTGAGCTTCTCTGCATTGTGGATCCAGAGAAATAATGGCTGGAAAAAGGTGTTCCTCCTCATCTTTGTGGTGTTCAGGGGCGGCAACATTAAAATAATGGCGTATTTGATCGGCAGAACTTTCCAGTGACGGATTCCAGCCTGATTCAGGCAGCATCTGAGTGAGTTTATAAAGAGAAGAAGAAAAATGAATGATTTTCTGATGGC
>JALSUJ010000241.1 GCA_027071355.1 Gammaproteobacteria bacterium
AACCCTTTACCCCCGCCTACACGGGGAACACGACACACGCCCATAGTGATGATCCGCTCCCTCGCCTTTACCCCCGCCTACACGGGGAATACGTTCCAAGGTTATATAACTCGTGTTTCACAACCCCTTTACCCCGCCTACACGGGGAACACTGTTACCGGTAACATTGTCGCCTGCCGTATTGCCCTTTACCCCCGCCTACACGGGGAACGCTGTCCCGCGATCAGCGATAATATTCGCGACCTACCTTTACCCCCGCCTACACGGGGAACACTTCACCTGTCACCTGTCTCAATTTCAACGGTGGTATCCCTTTACCCCGCCTACACGGGGAACACCATATTTCTGTTCCTGCCTATATCGCACACAACCCTTTACCCCGCCTACACGGGGAATACACGGGCGAATTCCCGCGAGATCAGGTTGATCACCCTTTACCCCCACCTACGCGGGGAACACGGAGATTTCAATTAACTCTGACATCGGTTTAGACCCTTTACCCCCACCTACGCGGGGAACACTCTATATGGTCCCCTGCCAGTTTGTGCCGTTTGCCTTTACCCCCGCCTACACGGGGAACATATTTCCTGCTAATAAAGTCGTAAAACCAAATGCCTACAAATCAACAATAACAGAGATTGTCAAATCATCGGTTGTAAAATAAAATCGTAAAATAAACGCACTGCCACAATATTACTTCTACGGTTGTAGTCATATACCACAGTATAATCAGGCATTACTGAATATTTATTGTTTACGTGTGTCCAGATTTACGTCTTTATTATAAATTTTACGACTTTATTCGCAGCAAATAGAACACAAACACCGCTATTCCACTTCTAAACTCGACTGCCCTTTACCCCCACCTACGCGGGGAACACATATAAACCATCATACTCGAGTCCAATACCCTCCCTTTACCCCCACCTACGCGGGGAACACGCGAGTTTCTTTATGACCGAGCCATGTCATCACCCTTTACCCCCACCTACGCGGGGAACACAGAATTGCATAGCTTCAACACGACTATAACGGCCCTTTACCCCCACCTACGCGGGGAACACTCTTCCTATAAGTTGTTGATTAGCAGGTTGTTTTCAAGCGCCTGCCAATCTACCAAATAATATTACCATATTTATTGATTGCCTGCCTTTCTCTCGTAGCCCATGAATCGCCATATATTCCTGTCTATTTTTAATGGTTTTATTTCTGATGTGGTCTGATCGATGAAAACGCCGTGATGGGTTATGCTGCCGGTGCGTAATAATTGCCAAAGGATATTTAAGGCGCTATCGGCTACTGCACGATTAACAAATAAATCCTGACTTCTGATTGCTTCGGCCAGCGAACAGGAAGGCTCATTGCTTTCTTCCATTGTCGCAAGCTCCGGGTACAAATCAAAAACATTCGGCAACTTATCATCAGGGTTAAATGTATTATACAAATGACCCAAAACAACCTGGGCTGTTTTTGAAGCATTGCCAGTATCGAGCCATAGGAATTGGTCATCATCTTCTATCTCAATACTAGAGGCAAATGTCCCTAGATTAGCACGGAATTTCGCTGTATCCACACAAGTAATTACCAGATCAGCGCCCTCTTCTGTTATTTGCTCGGCATCATAATACTGCGGGATCGCTTTCCAGTTCAAGCCGTAAGCAAGATTATAGCGATTCACCAATGTAACCGCCTTGTTCTGCCCAAGATCAGCCGATGTAAAGCGTTGACGACCAATATTAGGGGATTCAACGCTATCACCGTCATACGCTGTAACACGAAGCCCATAGTTATGTCCCACTGCGAGCAATCCGTGATGCAGTTGAACCAGTCCATCGTAGATATTTGAACCGGTTGCCCCACAACCAATCAGCAAAACATCAATATATTGATCCAACCATTGCGCGGGACACTGAAATATCTGCTTAGTCATAAATCCAGTCCTCCAGGGTTTTGTCCAATGGATTTAATTGCCTCACTGGAAAGGTCTTTTTATCGCGTAACTCACGCCAGAATTGGTGAAGCGCGGGGGTTGTCGTTTCCTTATTGCCAGGTTGGCGTAAAGTATGATCGTGGTTGGTATGGGTAAAATTGCTGTCATAGATAACTGTGTTCCATTGCGATAAACTCGCCGGGGTTGTTTCATCCGGGCAGATGGCAGACCCCGTACAAACACTTGTGTTTTGGTACACGTTCATCAAGGGGGCGTGGTAGATTTTTTCACTCAGTTTTGGTGGGCGTTTGAACCGGCTGGCAACAACAGAAATTGAGCGCCCTTTCGCCTTGAATATCAGAGTGGGCCAGGGTACGGTGAATTTCTGATTTTTTCTGCCTATGCGAAAATAGATTGGGCGTACCTGGGCGGATTCATACCATACCAGGGTATCATCTCCCGATGCTATTACCCGTTTATCAATCACCTGTAAGGCTTCTTTGGGCTTCATGGATGCCATTCTCTCTAGTAAGTCCATGACATCCTGATGTGTCAGTAACCGCCCTTCTCTAACCTGCGGCCTGCCTGCGTAATAATCGACCGCATGCAAGGTGGCAAAATAGGCGTGATTTGATACAACTCCCCGTTCCTGTGACTCCATGCTTGCGCTATGAAAAAAAAGAGCATTATCTGGATGAGGATTCATTAACTTTTTTCTCCGTTTCAAAGAGTTTTTGTTGTACAGTTTCGATGATAGCCAAACTGTCAAGAACCTGTTTATCCAGAGGAATCTGACAGGCTATGGGTTCACCAACATTCTGCATTTCATCGTAAATTTCATCCTCACAAAGAGTGATAATTGATTCATAATAATCATCAATAACCATTACCCGCAAACACATTGAATAGGTATCCCTCTCATATTCTTCCTCTTCAAACGTTTCCAGGCGAAGAGGAACAGGTTTTTTTAACAGCAGGGTAAGAACTTCCTGTAAGGTGTCAGCGAACGGATGCTCAATCATTTTCAGTCGTTGCAAATGGCGATCAATGCAACCTGGATCAGTTGGACGCAGTTTGTTTACTTCGCAAAAGTCACTATAGCGAGTCATATCATTAACCGCGCATTCGTATGCAATAAGCCGTTTTATGCACTCACAAAGATCGTTCTGGTTGTTGTCTAGCAACATACCGAAATAGCCATCATCATATTTATCACTTATCAATGTGCGTAGCGATTCAACGTCCGTAACGACCTGTGCTTCGTTCAAAATTTCCTCAAACTCCCCTGATGAATGAATGGCACTCAAAATCGAAGGCTGTCCCATTATCCAATCACGCGGCAGCATCATGGGATACATATAATGCGAAATTACTTCCAGTGATGAATAAATTACCCAACGATGTTCTTCAACCAGATTCGACGTATTGATACATAGTTCATTAATGTCATAACTTGTAAGCTGTATCGCTTGTGTTGTTATATTGACCGAAGCATAGTCCGGTGGCAAAACTGCCGTTACGACCTGCTCTGCGTGATTTTTCAGGCCATAGAATAATTTTTGTTCATTTCTATCGGCACGATATTGCGCTTCTTGTTGTTCAACGACCGATTTATCAATCAGTTGATGTTCCAGGGCGCTGAGAAGAATGCCCGAAAGTTCCTGTTTTTCATCCGGTGTCAGACTGTTTAACACATAACTTACCGTTTGATAGGGCCGGTCAAAGATTCCCTTATCAAGGGAAGGTATTTGAAACAGGGCATACGGATGGTTTAAACCGGCGGTATTGCCAGCGGATTCATTCTCGATAGATGAGATTGTCTGCATTGTATTTTCCTCCCGTTTATCGGATGAGTGCGATAGAGCTTTATGTTCGAACGATGGCTGACCGGTTGGCCGGTTAGCAACTCTATCGCACTATAATCCAGTTGTTTACCCTTAGCCCAGTCGTGCATCACACTGACCAGATCAACCTTTTGTTTTAACGGCTTTTTTTTCAATTTCATAAATAAGTTCTCCGTCAACAATCGTCGGTTCACCAATATCCGCGACCGCTAATTCCGGGTAGCTTGCGGTATATAATGCCAGGGCTTCTTTGGGTGGTAAATCCGGAGCCGGGTCACTTAGTTCAAGCGACGAATACTTAAATTTACGGGGTAGCGTTGTAATGCTCATGTTGTTTTCTGCTGGTTATTGATGGTTAAAGAGTAAATTCACCCGACGTGCTTTGTGAGGCGACCGGCTTCTGTGCGTCGGTTTTCGATGAATCATTGGTTTGGGCCGGTGTTTTCTTGCTGGCTGTTTTTTTTGCGCTCGTTCCATTTTTCTGCTTCTCCTTGACCGATTGCTTGGCATTTTTGACCGATTGTGCCAGTTCTTTAGTAATTATGGTCAAATTAGAGGTGGCCTGTTTACGTTGCTCAATATAACCAGACAGTTCTGATAAGACCGCCTGGCCTGCTGTTTCATCACAGGGAACAGTAATACGCAAAGGCGTTGCCAGCGCAGCATGAATCGGTGCCAGTTCGTTGCTCACCTTCGCAGGAATGGTATGTTGAGGAATAACCGTAAATATCAAATTAGCATCGGCCTGCTCTAGCTGAAAAGTTAATGAATGTTTCGCGGTAATCGTCAGTAATTGGGTTAAAAACATAATGGTTCCTCAGTTATTATTGGTTGATGTTATCTTGCGTGTTATCACTATTAGCCGGGCTGTAGCCTTTGTACTGCAAAACCTTTGGAACAAACCCTTTGACCGGATAGTTACTGCTGTTGAACGCGGCTAAAATACCCTTGATTGTCCCTTTAGCCAGTTTTGAGAAAGTGCCTTTTTCTTTCTGCTTGTCCAGCCAGGAATCAAACCCGGCTTCTTTGAGCAAGCCAATCATCCCTGTCTTGGTCTGACATTGAAGAAATTCATCATTAAGGGCGAAGTGGTTGATGTATTCAGGCTTTAATATCTCAACAAGAAAATCGACGCTTTTATCCGTTTGGGTCAGGTCAACATCATTCTGGCCGGTTGCCGCTATCACGCTCAGGCAGTAGGCACGAACCTCAGCACGTTGCGCCGGGGTGAGTTCGAGTAGTTTTTTCAGTGTTTTATCGCGTGATCCGACACTATGCCCAGTCACTTTAAACGGTAAATCAAAGTCAGCTTGTAACTGCTTAACGATCTCTGTGCCGTAGTTCATGTGGGGTAATGACTCCAGTAATACCGCAATGTTAAGCGCCTCCAGTACCTTTTTATTTGTAACCAGATCATGCCCAACCAATGCCTTAATTAACCGGGTCTTATACTCAATAACTTTCTTTGGTGGGGTATTATCGGCTTTAGCTGGTCGAGGTGTTTTTGCCGCCCCTGGCTGCTTTGTGTCTGCAACCGGCGATTTTCTTTCCTTTTTTGATGCAGGAGGCATTGTTTTTTTCTTATAACAATCACTGTCAAAGCAAACACCTTCATCAACCTGGCCGATGGTTTCGCGGCGAGTGCTAATCAATGCGCCAAGATTCGCACACTGTTGACATTGTTTATATTGGGTTTTGCCAACCTTGCTTTCCAGTAAATAATTATAACTGTCCGATGTTTTTTCAATATCAAGAAAACAAACATTGTAATCTTCCTGTTTGGTATGCTTGATGTACTCTAATGCGGTCTTTTCTTTTTCTTCATAACAGACTGGATTAGTACAACAACCTGCCCCGATATTTTCTTCAAATAGACTCGACTGTTGTGACGTATTATGCTGACATCCATTGCATTTATTTGTATCAAATATTGCTGTATCCAGTCGGTAGGCAAATTGACTCAGCTTTTCTTTTAGTTCTGCCACCGTGACATTTTTGTTCTTGATTGAAGTTACCGCGTTCTTTTGATTGATTTCAGTCAGGCTGGAAATTAACTCTGCATGGCCAATATTAATGTCCCCCTGCATTAATGCCTGACGCGCCTCATCACACAGGTTTAACAACAACAGACGCTTATTCAGCTTTGATTGCGTCCAGGACAACACGGACGCTGCTGCCTGGCGATCCCCGTCGGAAACTGTTAGTGCATTTTGCGCCGCAAAGGATTCCTCAATCGGTGACATATCTTCCCGATTTAAGTTTTCTTCTGCCGAGATTCGGATTGCAGCCTTATCATCCATTGTCTTTATACTACAAGGAATACTTTCCAAACCGGCAATCTGTGATGCCCGCCAACGCCGCTCCCCCGCCACAATCTCATAGGCATCATTATCAAGAGGTCTGACAACAATCGGCTGGATCAAATCATCTTGTTGAATACTTTGTGCTAATTCGTTCAAAGCCTGTTCATCGAAGTATTTGCGAGGATTGTACCGACTCGGTTTAATCGCATTGATACTCAGACGTTGCACATTTTCATGTTCGGTGTTTTGCTTCATGGTTACTCCTTTGCTATCTCTATTTAATACTCTTATATAATAGTGTATTACATGTTAGATGTCAACTGAATATATCATATTATTCTATATATATAGTATTTATTATGTTTATATATTTTCTATTATTGCCTCAATATGTGCTTGTATAGTTTCCGGTAACGTGTATAATATACAGTATATTTCATTAACGGAGAACACGGGTGTCTATTGATTGCGAACTGGATGCACTCACATCTGAGGAGGCAAAAGCCTTCGGTTATCCTGTCTGTCCATGCGGGTGTAAAGATGTTGAATTTGTCAAAAGAAACACCCGCCAAAAGAAAATCACTCAAAGCATTAAAACCACAACGAGTGTTAGCACTTATTTCTGCTTTGATTGCGGGGATACGTTTGATGTTGAACAACAACCATCAACTTTGTATTAAACCAGAGGAATCAAAAGACTGTCATGCGTAACAATCAGTCTCAACAAAACCAAATGCCGATAGAGCTTGAAGAAATCGAAGCAGAAAAGCGATGTTGGTAGAGAAGAATGGCAGAGAGCTTGCCCTTAATCTTTACACACAAACAGCAGCAATTGACTACATACAACAAACAGGACAATACAAATAATGGTCTATTGGGGCAAATCAAAAGATGGGCATATTGAGTCTAAATGTGGTGAGTACACTATATCCCCTTTGTACTGGGGGTGCTGTACGGCTCAAGGGTATGAGCTAACTGTTGTTAATTCGGTAAACAGTAGAGGAGTTAAAGTTAGGACAACTTTTAACTTTGACACTCAATCAGAAGCTAAAATTAAAGCCGGACAATATGATTATGAAAAGAATGAAACCATCAGAAAAATGCAAAGCAGTAGGGTTAAAAAGCCTTGATGAACTTTCGTAGATAACAGGCAAGCCAGTACAGACGCTAATCCGCTGATCAGCGCAGACGTTAAATAACTGGTTAAAAAACAAACCAATCGTTTTTTTCTCAGTAATCGAAAAATCAGGAAGGGAATACAAAATGAACAAATTAAAAAAAGTTTTAGAATTTATCTTAACTGAAATCAAAAAAGAGAATAATTCTCGCGATGATGGAACAACCATTTCACAAGATGTGGATAACGAGATTTTAGTAGGCATCTTTCATAACGCAGGCAATAAATTCACTGATATTGATTTTGTTATTATTGATGAGGAAGAAAGGCTTGTAGATTTGTTTGGACAAGAAGGTTTCGATGCTATTAGAGATGCAGAACAAGGATTATATACATAACGACAAAGCTAACTTGAGAGGAACGAAGCAGTGAGTGAAACGAACAGCGTAGAGACGAATCAAGTTGAGCGTATTGTTATGTTGCCTTGCCCATTTTGTGGCAGCACTAACTTAACGCCCGGCTATTGGTCATTAGACGATGGCGAGGTTGATTCAGTTGAATGTGACGATTGCTATGCAGGAGCACCAGTTGATGCCTGGAACAAACGAAACGAAGACACCTGATCTTATTGACCAGATTAAGTGGTTAGAAAATATTGATCATCGCGAGCAAATACGCGCCGCGCTGAGAACTGTTTTTAACAAAGCAGATGATGATATTAAATTACAGGTTTGCAGAGATTTGATGATTGACCAGATATATAAAACTATCGATAAATTTCCTCTGCAAACCCAAAAAGAAATGCTGGCAATTATTACTGATAAGTACTTAAGCCAGTGGGCAACATAACGCTTGCATAACCTGGGCGCGTCTTTTTGCGCCTCAGCGTTGATGCACTTGGTAGCACTTTTTGGAGATGAAATGAAAGAACAAATTATAGACTGGATGTGCAATAGCACAAATAAAGGCATTAGCTCAGAAGCTATGGCGGCAGCCTTTTTAGGCAGAAAACCAAATGAGAATTTTGGTTTTGACAACCACCCATCTGACCCAGCAGATTTTAACCGCTGTTTACTGTTACTTGAAGCTTCACCAGAGGCAAGAAAACACATGGATAAAATTGCAGCATTAAGCAAAACATGGAAAAAACTTGTAGATAATTGGGACGATGTTGAGAAGTGTTTTATTGATGAGGTTGGATTAAATTGGAGTAAAGGAAGAGATTTGAGCGCTTCAAAAACATTCGAAACGATGAAGTCTCTTGGGTGCTAATGCCCGCATAATCGGTGCGTGTTTTGCATCCGATTGATGTGCTTGTTATATGGCGCGTTTTGACACGAGGAAAATATTATGTTTGGAAAATTATTAGACAAAGTGACTGACACTGTTTCTGATTTTGTTGATGACCCTATCGGTACAACAGTCGATATTGCAACCCAGCCTATCCGTGATGGAATTACCGTCATTGACGGATTGACAGAAGGCGAGTTGCGTGAAAAAGCCGCGTTAAGGCTTGGTGCTGATATTGCCAGCAGCATGGCATTGAGCGAGCTGATTGATTGGTACAGCGACCTTTAGCCTTATAACGCCTGTATTCAGTTGACCGGCGACACAGAGCGAAGCGGCGTGTTGACTGGTCAACTGCAATAACTTGTTATATTTTTTATTATGATTAAACGAAAAAAATACAAAGCAAAATGGGTAAAACATCTGCCCGCTGATGCCGATTACAACGATGGAAAAAACTACTGTGTTGTTGAACATGACAGTTACGATTTGGCTGATTTTCACGCATCACATTGCGCTCAAAGTGGTCCGGAACCTGATTATTGGGAAGTTGTTGAGTTAATAATGAAAGGCAGGTATAGGCTCGGGACACCTGCAAACTGGGTAGTAACGCGACGGTGGGTGTCTGGACAAGAGCAGTGTTTAGAAATATAACGACATAGCTAACCGGCGCTTGCACTGACTTGGAGAGAACAATGAACGATGAAAAGAACACAGAAACAAGCCTCCGCACGGACGCGCAGCGTCCGGTTGAGCGGCTTGTTATGCCTTTGCCGCGCTATGGGTTGCAATGGAATGGGCCTACAGAGTTTATAGCGGCTGAAATGGAGGACGGCTACTGGACTCCTTGGCATATCGCAAAAGAAGTTATTGATGCTCTACACCGCGAAATAGAGGTGCAATCGTACTGGGGGCCAAAATGGGAAGCTGAGCATAAAGAGGTGCTACGGCTTCGATCTCTGCTGGATGAAGCAGAAGACCATATTTCTGCGATGACAGAATGCCACGCTAATTAAAGGCATAACGCCGGAAATAACGCGACCGGCGTTTTTTGCCGGGTCGCTGTTGATTGGATTGTTATGTTTTTATTTTACTACTGAGTAATAATTATGGCCATGTATAGTTTATATGAAGATTTACCAGACTGCTGCAAACCATGTAAATACCGTGAGTGGGACGCCAAGGATGAATACTCACCAAATTATAACTATTGCATTAAAAGTTTAATTTTACCAACAAAGAAAAAAACATGTAAGAAGCAAGAAATATAACGCTTGCATAACTTGACGGCGCGTTTTATGCGCCGGTCAATGTTGATGCACTTGTTATATTGATAATTTTAACAGGGGAAAAATTAATGAATATTAATGACAGATTTGAAGCGGTAAACGATGACTACATTAAGTTTGATAAAGTGAAAAATAAAAGAAGTATGCGGCCTGATTTACATGCATACATTCTGCTAGATGAATTATTTCCTAATCCGGGGGCAGATATTGTATGCGCTGCATCTCATGATAAAATTTGGCTTGATTTTGAAAGTGAAAAGATAAACGAATTAACTGATAGTCAAATATTAGAACTGACGCGATGCGGAGTTAGATACGACAAAGAATATGATTCGTTGGCTATGTTTGTTTAGCAATATAACAGAGATATAGGCAGAATCATGAATATTGAGTTATATAGAATATGGCTATATTGGAATAGCCAGAAATAAAAAATGCCCCTGGTAAGATAGCTGGGTTTACTAAACAAACCAACGATGGCACAATCAAGTAAACAAAAAACATTACAATACAGACGAAGGCAAACTGCGTTAGGTCGAAGACGGGTTGAATATTATCTAACAAAAGAAGAGAAATCGACAGTTAATACGTACATAAAACAATTGCGAAAAGAAAAAGAAAGGTAAATCGGATGAAGCAAGAAGCAAAGATTTTTATTAAAAGCGTTAGTACAGATAAAAATGTTAGTGAATCATCATTAAATAACTTGTTATGCTCTGATCCGCGTGATGAATTTAAACGTCTACTTCTAGCTTTAGAAGGAGTAGAAAATTGGACAGCTGCAGAACGGGCTACATACTTTGCGTTTTTTACACATGGTTGGTATGGCAGAGCAGGTGAAGCGGCATACCAAGATGAAACATAACGACCTTTATGGTCAATACTTGACGACCAACAGTATCGGTTAAAGCGTATTTTGATTGGCACATCAAATGATTCTCCTCGTTATGATGAGCTGAAAAAAGAGATTGCAGAATTGGAAGCAGCCATTGAAATTGCAAAAAAAGAAGGTATATAAAAATGGATATTATAGATAACGCGATCAGAATACATGGTGCAAAAAAAGTTTATGAGGCCGCATATAAGCGCATGGAGGGAGATAAAAACCCGTTACGCGCCGTTGAGTTAGGCGCAAACGATATGGGAGATGCGTGGGAAATAATGATCAAGGCTTTTAACTCATTAACCCCTGCCGAACGAGCCTCTGACTACTGGCCTGCGCTGCTACATGACAAATAAAGCGAAGCAAGTGCGTGAGGCATTGAGCCTCACGCCAACAGAGGCCGGTAAATTATTGTTTGGTTACGAGGGTAAAAAATCATATGACCAGTGGACGCAATGGGAAAAAGCGAAAACACTGAGCAAGCCAACAGAGCAATATTTTGACCTGATTTTATTTTTAGCAATGGCGCGGGATTTTAAAACGCCAGGCGCAGGACAGGCACTAGATAGATATTTAGCCGCGCTCAGAGATGGGCACGAAGGCAACTAACGCTTGAGTTGAGGGGGCGGCGCGTTGTCTGCGCCGTCACTCTCGAACGACTTGTTATAAACCGAACTTTTAGAGGAATACGATGAGCATGAAAGACCACGATATTGAAGAACTTAAAAAACGACTAGCTAGATCAGAAGCACAAAACAAATGTCTAATCGAAGAAATTGAAGTTAAAAACAGAACAATACAACTGCTTGTTGTTGCCGAACACTTAGACAAAGAAAAACTTGCACAAGCAACAGAATTAGCAGGTGGATTTTAGGTTTATAACGGCCATGCTCACGGGCGGCGTATTTTGCCGTCCGGTGCAGCGATTTGTTAGCTGATTTATTTAGAGATTATTATGACTGAATATTATGACAAGAACGGTAAAGTGATACGAGAATTTGACGTGTTAAAAGTATTTCATTTCATCGGCGCAAGGCGTAAAAAACACTATATTTACAAGTGGATAACAGGAGACGGACTTCGATTTTTACACTTAGATAACACAAATATTAGTGTGCCGCTGTCTACAGTAACAGAGAATATTAATGGTAAACGAGTATGGACAGATGCTGAGATTGTGCAAACTATTTATGAGTACAATATATAACGCCATGCTCACGGGCGAATAAACGCCACCAATGAGCATGAATTTTACAACGAAAGTCCGGCGCGTTTATTTGTCCGGTGGAGCTACTTGTTAGGGTGTTTTTTTTATGGCAGAATTGATACTGACAGAGGAAGAAAAAGCAGCGCCTACATACCTTGAATGGGATGATGACGCTTTAGGTAAGCTGGTTAAGAAAACAGCCGCAAAACTGCATGACGAATACGGGCGAGAGTCAGCGTTTGCCATGACAGGTGTGCATTTACTTTTAGGCACAGCAATAACCGCTAATGCTACAGAAAGCACATACACTATTGACGGTCTCACTATCGCAGGGGAACCTAAAGGCGACTGGATTGTTACATTAAAGAGGGTGAATGCACCCTAACAGTATACTCTACAGTGGCTGCATAGTAAGTTATTATGCAGGTTCACTGCGATCTATTCAATATAACAGAGATTTATTAGAATATGGCTATATTGAAATAGCAAGAAATAAACGATGGCACAATCTAGTAAGCAAAAAACATTACAATACAGACGAAGGCAAACTGCGTTAGGTCGAAGACGGGTTGAATATTATTTGATGGAAGCTGAGAAAATAAAAATGGATGGCTATCTGAAGTGGTTAAGAAGGGTAGAGAAAAAAAAGTAAAAAACTCTTCTCGCACAAGCGAGAAGAGTTTTTAGTTGTTGTCCGATCGGGACAGTTAGTGAACTGGTTGTAATGATAGGATACCGACATTGACACCGGTTCCTGATTCAAGAAACTGACCAGGAGGAACGTCCTCCCAAACATGCTTCCAGCCATCAACAACCGTTTTCCCTTTAAATGAACCAGGAACAATGGCAACGATCTTGCCTTTACTGCTAAGCATGGCCGCTGCTTTTTTTAAATGTTCCATACATCTGCCATTTGAAAAAGGTGGATTTAGAACAATCTTATCGAACTTTTCCGTTTCATCCATCTTAATGAAGTCCTCCAGTCTCACCGTAAACCCTTTGCTCTTTAAGACACGGGCATGCAGGCGCGCAATGTCCACACACAAGGTTTGCTCTTTCGGTAAGAAATCAGCGATTCGACCCAGACCGGCACTGGGTTCAAGCACCCGGTCTTCGTCCTGGATTTCAGCCATATCCACCACCTGTTTCGCCAGTCCCTCCGGGGTTTGGTAAAACTGATGGCTTTTAACTTCCGGCACCTGTCCCGAACGGATAATTTCATCAATTACCTCACGTATCGGATAATCAAAGCTCCATATTCCTTTTGTTATCTGCCGACCGTTAAGTCGTTCAAATAACGCAATGGTTTGTGGCTCTGCTTTCACTGGTTCATAAAAACAGGTTTCAGTGCCCCGTTCAAAACGGATATCTGACAGAATCTCAATAACATTCGCTGGCAACAATTCCATTTCAATCGGATGCTGCTTATAACGCACCGGTTTTTGTCGGAATGTCGCAGGAATAGCCATCGGGTATAACTGGGCCAGCACCTGGTTTAATCGATAAGCCATCATCGGATGACATTCTATATGAGCGGTACCGCACTTAAAGACCTTCACCTTCCAGGCACCACCATCCATAATCTGCCATTTACCCTGTAAGCCTAAGTCAAACAGCCGCTCTAGTGAACGGCGCGTTATATAATGACCAGGAACCTCCCTGCCCATGAATTTTCCAATGACAACGCGAAAATCATGGATAACATCAGCCATATTAACATTTAGACTATGCCTGTCATCGAACACATAATTAATAATCATGCGCTTGCTAAAGCCTTCCGGGCGATTGGTAACATGCTCTCGCGATAGATTTTGAAAAATGCCATCAATTCTTTTTGCAAAGAATTCTGCTCTTTTCATAAGCAAATCATTTATCGTTGCATGAACCGTTTCGCGCTCAAACGCGGGGGTTTTGTGATTACTGATTTGTTCGCGCCATTCACCACGCTCTTTGGCCGGCATGGCTTCAAGCACGTCGGTTAATGAAATGGCTTTGGACCAAAAATCGGCATCCAACGCTGCTTTGGCATTCTCAAAATTAAAAAATGTCGAAACCGTATAACAGCCAGTCCGGTGATTGATATATGCACCATCAAAAAAATACTGCATCACACTTGTTTTGGCTGCATTAACGTAATCCGTGATTTCGGTGATTTGTTCTAACGCTTGCTGGTATTGACCAAACAACGCCTCAAGCGGCGATGAAATAGCAATATCGGTACTCCCTTCAAAAGGGTGTTTTATTTCTTTTTTCATTATGTTATCTCCACATAAACGGAGACAATACCCCACCGGGAAGTTGTCCCCGATGGGTTTAAAAATACCTGGTTATCAGGTGATTAATGCTGTTTGTTTAACGTGGACAGTGACCACTTTCTGATCTGTTAAATTAAGTATGATTCAGAGTTTTAACTCTTCTTCGTTAAAATATAGCCTGGAGGATAAAATTGAACTTTAAAAGTATCAAAATCCTCCCTTGTCGCCGGGCGAATGTCTTCCTCCTTAAAATAACATACCGGGGATTGCATCATTGATTTTCCATCTCTTGTTCCCAGTCCGTTTAAGACGGTTAGACTATTGTTTTCAAGGACACACAGCGTGTTCTCTTTATAGACAACGGTTTTGTCTTCCATTGCTACCTCCTATATTAATCCGTTTTCTACAAATGAGTAGATTTCATCACCCACAATCATGTGGTCCATGACGCGTACATCAATAAGATCCATCGCATCGACTAGACGTTTTGTAATGGCCTTATCGGCCCGACTTGGCTCACAATCACCCGATGGGTGGTTATGCGCACATATGATAGCGGCTGCATTATGCTTTAATGCCGCTCTCACTACCTCCCTGGAATAAATGGCTGCACCGTTGATGCTGCCGTAGAATAATTCATCATAGCAAATAATCTTATGATGATTATCCATAAAAATGCATGAAAAAACTTCCTTTTTTTCATTTCTTAGTTTTAATTTCAGATACTTCTTTGTATCATCGCTTGATTTTAATGGATCTTCTTTTATACCTACTTCAAGAAGGCCTATTGCATAGGTTATTATTTCTTCTTTGGTTGCGTATTCTATTAAATCACTCATTTTTATCTCCAAAAATAAAGCGGAGATGAACCCAACAGGGTTCGATCCCCGCCGGGTTGGTTTAGTAATACCGTGTATCAAACACGGTGGTTAATGCTGCTTGTTTTGCGTAGCCAGTTACTACGTTTAAAAGTCTCAATGAGACTAGAAATCTACTTTATCCAATGCAGACTGATTACAATCTGTATTGGATAAAGAACAGTGCGCGAAGCACTGTTCTTTATGTTCTCAAAATGAGATTATGGTTTATCGTATTCTGCGTAAGGTGTTGTTTTATGAACAGGCTTACCGCATCCCCGGCAACGAAAAATTCCCCATAAGGAGTCTTTATTATCATCCGGATAGAAAATACGTTTTCGATCTGCTCTGCATGACGATGCCGCATTATATTCAACTAACATGGCTTCACCGCACGAACATGCCGTTTTGCGTACTCTTCGTTTGGCACCACTATTTCAATCGGTTTCCACGAAAAGATTATCCGATAAAATAGCCGTAATTTGCCAATCACGTCCCACTGACTGCGTTTGTTTACTCATCGTTAATCACCTTCGTTATGATTAATGTTTGACGGGCAAAGTTAATGAGTGAGTCATGCATATCCTCAACCAGGCCCTGAACACCGCATAGCGCCCAGTTCTCAAACGGTTGCCAGACGATAAAACCTTCTGGCCATCCATCACTTTCATTCGCCTCCATAAATTCGTTACAAGGCGATGCGTAACTTCCTGGTTTGTCAGTGCCATACTGGTCTGCAGATGGAATGTCAGACATTGCCATCAATAAAGCCTGATGCCAGGCGGCTTGATCTAGCCTGGCATAAATCGACTGATCTAGTTGCTCCAACGATTTAGTCATTTTGGATCCCTCCAGAATGAATATCACGATTCAAAGATTGAACAGCCGTAATAATAAAATCATTACAAACTGATTCCTTGCCTATAGATAAACGAGCTTCTTCAAATCCCATACCATAATAAAATACATCATCATCGTTATAAGGTGAATTATCAGGTAAATCATTAAATGAACAGAATATTAATCCACTATTTTCAGTTTGATCATCTATATACCGAATATCAACCTTATAAAAGATCGTATTAATTACTGATTCAATCAATTGAATATCCTCGCCGTTAAAAGGACTGGATACCGGGTCATCCTCACTCAACGTCAGAATGTAGGAGGTATCTACCCCGAACATCCCGCCAGAGGCCATGTCTTTATATATAGTCACCGCAACAGGCGCATTACTTTGCGGGTCTGTCACGGTGACTTCTTGTATGAATATTGCATTATTCATTTTTATCTCCTTCAAAAAGGTTAAATTTAAGGGAGATCAACCCTTTCGAGTTTCTCTCCCGATTGGGTTAAGCGATTACTCGCCGGTTTTTAGAAATGACTTACCAACCATAAAGGCCAGCCAGTGATAAGCCGCATCGATGCTTTTGAACCGCGCGTGGGTTTCATTATCAACACGGACTTCAGCTTCGTATTCATTCTCAAAAAATTCATGAAGGGTGAATACGCCATGGTGGTAATTATGGTGGCGAAAAAGCTCGACACCGGTTTTGGCATTGACAATTCGGACAATGCAATGATCCAGGATCGCCGGACCGCCAATGTCATCATCAATTAGAAGGGGCACTTTTAAAGCCCCCGTTGATAGTCCTACTTTCCCGAGTACGTCAAACTCCTCAAGCCAGTCATTACCTGTCATGGTGTCGCCGTAGAAAAGGCGAACCGGCCATTGTTCGTCATACGCTTTTTTCAGTACACGACGCACGGCCAACGGTGTCTCAGCATGAAACCAGATCCCAAGGTCCCGGTTCTTTGCCAAAGCAATCAGGGCCTGGTGATTGTTCCATACCCGTTTCGTGCCATACTCTTTATCTGTAACGGCATACGCTGGCTTTTTTAATCGCTTTGCCAACGCATTCGTTTCTTTGAAAAGGCTCTCAAAGCCTCGGGTTGTAACACAATCCCCATTGTTAAAAACATACAGGGATCGTGCCTGGTTTATCGTAATTTCCATTATGGTTCTCCATAAAAAAAGCGGGAACCATCCCAGCGGGAAGATTCCCGCAAGGGTTAGTAAATGGTGTTAGAAAAAGCCCTGCCGGGGACAAGATTTTGACGGCTGCAAGGAGGCATAATCGGCCTTTTCATCAAAACTGAATTTAAGCGGGTTTTTTATCCCACCAACCAGTTCAGAAAAGGGTTTTGATACCCATCGCTCCAACGCCAGTAACTCATTAGGCGTTTTGCCATCGATAACTTTCGCGTCATAGTGTCTGAAGGTTAAGACATCAATCTGATCCGTTATCAGTTCGCAATGCATCAGACAGCCCCAGGTTTTTCCTGTTTGCTGATCCACGCACAGGTGCCCAACATCCAGCAAAATCCCATACTGGCGTAACTGCTCCTCCGTCATGGCGGCTACTTTATCCGCCGGCAGGTTGTGCCTGGCCAGCCAGATGTTGGCATCCATGCCACCAAAGTTGCCATAACCTTCATAGGCCGGCTCATAAATAGGCGGTTCTCCGCCTGGTTGTAATAAATACACCGGGCGACATTCGTCCGTGTATTGGTTCATCACTGATTCTTCAGTGTCGGCAGTAAGCCATGAAAAAAATCCCATAGGATGATCTCCTCTATTAGTTAATGAAGCAGGACATCCTGACAGATATACCCGCTTCGGTTTAAATATTAATCCTCGTTCAGTAACAAGATTGTGATAACCGGTTCGCCGGCATCACCCGGTCCGATGATGAGTTTCAGTGTGACCAGTTCCGATTTCGTCGAGTGCCCGTCACGAGCGACCCGATACAACCGGAACATCAACCGGTCACCTGAATCCTGGCTGGTGCGAACAGCCAGGGAGGCCATATAAAGGACATCCCATAGCCTGCCCGCCTGATCATTGGCAACCTGCTGATCACTGTCCTACTCAGACCAGTCTACACAGTCATCCCATGCTGCGCGGGTAAGCGCCACGGGAAACTTGAAACCAGCCTCTTTAGCCATGTCAGGCACATCAACTAAATAACCATCCTCGATGGCCATTTTTCTCGTGTAACGGGAAACAACATCACCGAACAGTGAATGAACTTCATTGTGCATTACTGCACCTCCTGTAATAATGAAGGTGCACCACCCACAGGGTTATGCACCCTCTGGGTTAAATGCTTTTGTTCATGCTACAATCACAACATGAAATTAACATCAATTAATGGAAATCGTGCCAGGCTGGAAAAGGAAATCGTCAAAGCCCTCTTCGAGGGTAATCTTGACGATGATTCACTCAAGCGGCTTCGTCCAAAGGGAAATCTCACGCTTTGTAAATCTCATTCAACTCCAGTCGGGCAACCAGTTCCTGATCAATCAAACGAAGACCCAGCTTAATATCCGCTTTCGATTCGTCTGTCGATACTTCCAGTTCCGCTTTGAGAAAGCGGTTTTTCTTTAACAGGATTTCATCTTCTGATGCCTGTTCGAGCCACTTTATAAAAGCTCTTATTGTTGTTTTATCCATCGTGATCTCCCGCCCAGATGGGCAAAAATTCAAAGGAGATCATCCCTGGGGATGGATCCCCTGGGGGTTAAGAAAGGTGCAGGTAGTACCTGCACAGTTAATGCTGATTATTTTAAGTGGCCAGTTACCACCTTTATGTCTCAGATGAGACAGAAATTCACTTTGGTCGAGCGCCCGCAAGCCATCGGCCAAAATAAACTGGGTTTGTTGTAGTAATACTGGGAAATGAAAGTGATACGTCATCGACGGTAGAGGCACGGCCTACCGGGTGGTATCGGATTGTGTTGGTCACCGGTTACCCTGTGACCAGGAAGATACTTTTTGTTTTGCGTGGCGAGCTACCACGGTCTTGGTCAGACAGGGTAATTATTGAGTATTATTAGCGTGCTGTCAAGTTGTTAGATAACATCTTGTCGATGATATTCAGCACAACTAACGACTGCCCATGCTGTGTTACGCTGCTTATCGTGTTGAGTTCCCTCTTGACCTGGAATGGCCTGGCATGCAGGCGACGCAAGCATAATTTCATGTTTGGGCACCAGGCTTCAGTCCTCCTGGTGAAGATCCTGACATAGATGATCAGTAGAAGTATGGTTGGCTAAGTAAAACTGAACGGCTAACGGCCAATGGTTCGCTGCCCATACAACATCAATATTAGCCAAGTTTGCACCTTCAGTAAATCCGCCTGCCTGCAAATAAAATCGTTAATATCTTTAACATTATTTCCATTTTATAAAGTCTCTTCCATCTGTTATTTTAATAATGATCAAGGACAACATCTTTATGTCTTTATCTATTAGATATCTATCAGTTCCGCAAATTACTCGGATATCGGCAAGTGTTAATTTCCAGACTAATTCCCAGTCACCGGGATAAAAATACGATTCAATTTTCCAGCAATAGTACATCTCATTATTTAACCCATGGCCATAATCAAGATATTTGGCAATATTTCTCGCTAATTCAATATTTGCACGAAACAAAACATATGGTGACCTTTCCAGTGTTTTTCCTTTAAATAATAATTTAGGCTTAAAATGACCATGGCATGAAGCAATGGTTTTACATACATTATCTTTATTTAGTGCATCAACCAAAGGTCTTATCCTTGCTTCAATAGCACCGCTTTCCCTGGCTTTATCGTAAGATTGTAATTTTTTATTCACTAATTTATTATGTCGCTGTTGTATTTTTACAGTGATTTATCATACTCTTTGTTTGGAGTATATTATAACAGAATCGTAATAAAACAGCGACATACCAACCCATATGGGTCGGTATGTCGTTTTGTCTGTTAAAGTTTCTGATAAAGATCATCAAGTAGTATTTCGGTACCGGTGACCGTCAGATGACTAATGTAGGCCTTGTCAGCCTCATCACCCCTGCGTTTCACCGTAACCGGTTCTGGTGCATCAACATCATCAAGAATATCAAAATCAATGAGGATGCACTGCAGCCCTTCCAGTGACGGGTCATTAGTCACAACACCGTGAGGCATTCCATCGCTCATTAGCACTGAAAGTAGAGGTTGAGGCTGATTTGTAACCAGGTATTTCTCAACATCCGACCATTCCCAATCATCTTCCATTTCTAAAACTTGCTCCTTGACTACTGTTTGATGATAAGTCGCTAACGAATTTGCTGTGTCACGAACAGACTCTTCCGATGTGCTATTGTCTGAACCTTCATCAAATGATGTGATATAGCTATCATTTAGATAAAGCCCAATAGAGGAACCAATAACGACCAAATTAACAATCGGTTTCATTGTGATCCTCCTGATTCTCTTCGACCATCAGTTTGCCTTCGTGAATCGTTATGATATAACGCCCATCCAGGTCATTTAGCAGAATATCTTTTTTCTCTAACTGCTGTTCTAGCACGGTTGCCGAACTCACCCCTCGATGTAACTGAATAAAGTTTGCAAAAGCGCTCTCCTCTTGATCTTTAAGATAGAGATTGACATCGCCTTCTTCATCATCATAAAAATCACACAACTGGCTCACTACCCCGCCATCATTCACATCGCGAGGAATATAGATGACATGGTTCGTTTCAGATAGATCTTTCAACGCCACGCCAGTATTATTGATTATTTTTACATAATTACCCAGTGTCAGTTTTACATTTTCGCAAAAGACAACAGTTGCCTCAACAACCTGTCCCTGAAAGAACGCCGATTGCGTCACACCAACGGGTATGGCTGAAGAAGGCAATTCACTGATGGTTTGCACATAAGGCAGCGCCCAATGCTCTCTATCCAGGAAGTGATCCTCAATAAAACGCCAGTTCGGATTCCCGTACATCATCAACCAGCCTATCGCTGTCTCTTCCGTGAAGTTTTCCTGCTTAAACAGTTGGACGGTACCCTCTTTTAACTCCTGATGGGTAATTAACCGTCCTATTCCCTTGCCAGTTGATAAGAAAGGTTGTGCGGGGCATTCGTCCACATCCCGGTAAGGCTGTGAGGCAACCCACCGCATTGCAATCAGGGGTAGATACGTTAACCGGTTATAAATATGATACAAATGCATATCAATAATCGTACTTCTTATCTGATGATCATTGATATCCTCACCTGCAGCCAGGCGGGCATTGATATCATTCTCCCAAAGCATCGATAAAACGCTCTTGATCTCGTTGATCACATGATCCTGATCGACCAGTTTATCCCGATCCGGAAGCCGGGCTTGATACCGCGATGCATCCAGGTGGATGATAATCGGGGTATCTGCAGCTGTATTTTTATACACCAGTAATCCCTGCAAATAGACACGCATTTGTATGCCATATGTGAATGGTCCTTCATCACTTAGCCCAGGAATCAACATTTGACCCATGGTTGTCTCTTCGTAAGAAGACAGCTGATCCAAAGCGTGATCCCGGTTAAATATCTCTCCATTGAGTGAGACCGTTAATGGAAAGCCTCGGGCGTAATGTCTTAATGCCCGCTGAATACCAACCGTAAAGGTTGGATCCTGATCGGGAATCGAGACATTATTCATCCGAATCAATGTCCCGGTACGACGCTCAGTTCGCGTGACCGTCACCTCTTTAAAAGCCAGAACATCCTGACAATTAAAGGTAAGACAACGACCACCGCTTTCAATGACCATTGACTCACAATTAAATAACAAGGATAAGAAACCCAGCCCAAACGGGGTTTCTTTCTCGATGATATCCGCCGGCCAACCACTGCTGGCCACCTTTAACAGGTCTTCCATATCCCCAATACCGTTGCCGTTATCCTCAATTTGAAGATACCGATTGTCTTCGGAAGGATGGGTGCTAAAACGTACCTCGGTTGCGCCAGAACGTCTGGCGTTTTGCATGGCTTCCGCCAAAAAGCCGGTTGTCTCGGTAAAGGCAAACGGCAATGATTGGACCAACTGCTTTCCGTTGATCGAAAGTTTGATTTTATTCATGGAATATCTCCAAAAAAATGGGGACATTCTCCCCGATGGGAAGTGTCCCCATCGGGTTTAAGTTACCTGGTTTTTACCAGGTGATTAATGCTGCTTGTTTAGCGTAGCCAGTAACTACGTTTTAAAGTCTCAATGAGACAGTAATTTGTTTTTCCTATAAAGACGCGCAGGCATCCTTATGGGGAAAGCAAATAACGTTTAATAATAATGATACTCTCCCACATTATGTGGGTGAGTATCATTGCGCTTAAAGTGCCTTAACGGTAATTTTATCGCCGTTGATCGACACAGTGTAATCACCGGTAAGCTTTTCAAACCTGCCTGGTGACAAGTTGTTTAACATCGCCAATAAAATATTAGCTGGATCCTTGCCGCGTTCAATAGCCGCAAACTGGTTAAATAAGATTTCTTCACGATCCCTTGCATCCTCATTAACCTCTTCGTTGTTAGTGAAGTAGTTTAACTGCCTGACAACTTCCCCTGGCGATTGATCCTTTACGGGAAGATAGATTGTATTATCATCATCCCATCTAGTACCACAATCAAAACCCATGGCTTCATCATCAATAATGGCAACCAGGTCTCCGTATTGAATTTGATAGCTATCACAGAAAATAACCTCCGCATTCACCCAGTCACCACAATACATTGACTTGACTGCTTTCACCGCCGTTATCGTTGGTGTCACTGCAGCAAAGTCCTTGATGTAAGCTTGGGCCCAGTGATTTCTATCGAGTTGAGTCCGATCGATAATGTAGTCACCGCGTGCTTTCATCAACATATAAAGCGGGATGTTTGATGCTTGAATAGGCTCTTCGTTAACAAGAACCGTCCGTCCCTGTTCAACTTCTTCCTGATAAACAGGTATCGTTGCTTGTAGGAGATAATTAAAATTATCGTAATAATCCAGAACGGGGTATTCATTCTCATCAACATAGCTTAAACAAGCCGGCGGCAGTGCGGGGATATCATTCAACATGGCTTCTAAGTCGAAATATTTAACCGTATCGAACCATTCGTCTATCAGTTTATATCCCTGGTCGGTCTTTTTCAGTTCCATGAAATAACGACGCCAGTGATTAACCACTGCCTGGTAGACCGGCTTAATGACCTCTCCTTCATTAATCAATTTATCCCTGTCCGGCAAGCGGGCAGTAAATAAGGTCGAATCCAGGTGGATAATGTTCCGATTGGCAAGATTCCCGCGTTCGGATTGATAGACAGGTAAGCCTTGCAAATACACCTTCAGGTTTTGTGAGCGGTGCCCGTCAGTGTTCATCCCGGGCATGCCCGAAACGCAAAGAGACCCAATCCCCGGTTCCTTCTCAAAATGCAAAGTCCCATTTAGCGCATGCGGTCTGTCCATCTCCTTACCGTTATAAAAAATGCTGACCGGAAAACCTTCTACCATCCTGTTAATATTGTATTCAACATAATGGCTTTTCCCCTGGCGTGTTTCCGGCACTTTAAAGCCAACCAGTTCAATGATCGTGCCCGGTTGGCTATTTCTTGCCGGAACAACCTTCTCACGACTACCCGCAAGAAGGGCTTTCGTGTTGAAGTCAAGATATTTGCCGTTTGACTCAACGCAGATCACATCACTGCTGTAAATAGCGGATAACCAACCTAAGCCAAACGGGTTTTCCTGCAGGGTTGTCTCATCATCCCACCCCGATTCTGCCAGGGTGAGTAACTTCTGCATATCATCAATCCCGCAACCATCATCAATGATCGTTAAACGGTCCTTTTCTTCTTCATACCACAGTTCAATATGTGTGGCTTTTGCCCGTCGGGCATTTTGCAGCGCTTCAGATATTACTGTTGTGCTGTTTGAGAAGGCGTGTCGCATATTTTGTAGCATACCTTCTTTGTTTATTTTAATAGCAACTGATGTTGTCATCACTTTTTCCTCTAGTAAGTAAGGCAACCTTTGGGTTGCCTTACGTTGAATAAATATGAAACCACTAATAATCAGCAATTTCGTTTGACAGGACGATCTTCGCCTGTTGGTTGAAAAAATGAGGCTAACCACTTCCAGTTATAGGCTGGGAAAACAGTTAGCTCACTTTCTTTTTTTACAAAACAAGGTGGTTCGCCATCAATGATGGCGATGGCTGATGCAAATTTCTTTGTATCTTCTTTATCGAGATAGGCTACAAATCTGTATTTATCCAGATAGGCCACATCCATTTTGCTGTGGTTTGTTATCTTTTTTAAAATCCCTATATCGACTAGAAGATGTACAGGGACTTCTGTTTTTTCTTGAACGACGTTATATCTCATAACGTTCTCCGGAAAAAAAAACAAACAGACCTGAACAAAAAACCAGATCTGAAAATAACAAAGCCAGGAGGCTATTCAGGCTTGAGCTTGCACTCAGACCCATCATCGCCGCCATAGCAACAAGAATAAAAAGAATAATTAATTTCATTGTTATCTCCTTCGAGAAAGGAGATCAATCCCCGCAGGGAATGATCCCCTTGGGGTTAAGAAAGATGCAGACAGGTGCCTGCACGTTTAATGCTGATTGTTTTGCGTAGCCAGTTACTACGTTTTATGTCTCAGATGAGACAGAAATTCACTTTGGTCGAGCGCCCGCAAGCCATCGGCCAAAATAAACGGGGTTGTCATAGTAATACTGGGGAATGAAAGTGATACGTCATCGACGGTAGAGGCACTGCCTACCGGGTGGTATCGGATTGTGTTGGTCACCGGTTACCCTGTGACCAGGAAGATACTTTTTGTTTTGCGTGGCGAGCTACCACGGTCTTGGTCAGACAGGGTAATTATTGGTGATTTAAGATGGGTTGTCAAGTGAATCATTACTCCTTTATAACGACTCGTGCGGGTGTGAACTACTCCCCCTAAACCGCAGAAGCGGCAGAGGGAGTAGTTCATTACATATAATGTAATGTCTTTTATCTACGTTGACGACGTGCTACCCCGACAAGCCCCAGTAAACCGCTTCCAAATAGCCATACAGCTGCGGGAACAGGTACAGCACTAACAGACGCAGCGGTGACGGATGTAGCTGAATATGGCTTGACTATGCGATAGCCTAAGCTGGATCCAGTGATTGTAAAATCGCCTAATACAGCATATTCGCCACGGTTAGTTGGGTTATCACCACAAGTTTTGGACGCTATTAGGTATGGCGTTAGTTTACTGTAGTCGCAAGTGGCCCAGTAACCTGTGCCTAGCATGCTTACTGGTTTACCTATAAGTTCATCTACATATGCTTTTATATCTGCCATTGTTTTAACCACCCCAAATTTGTAACTGCTAGTGGTTACTGATCTTGTCTTTGGAAAGGCACTGGTGGTAGTAAAATCTATTGGTATTCGAACTGATATTATTGGCATTCCATAAAAAGCACCCGTAGTGTTTTCATAGCCGCTTTCATAGGCAAAGTTTTTATAATGATAAAAACTTTGCTGTACAATATGATCTACCGAAATATCAACATTCGGTTTACCAGTAGCAGGATCCAGTTTTTTATCAATTGAAAATTCATTGTATGGTAAAAATTCACTAGTTGAACCTGTCAAGGCAAAGCCTGCCGTATTAGGAGGACTTGGCACAGCATAAGGATTTGGATCATATGGAATATAATTTATAAGATCCAGAGTCATCGTTCTTTGAACATGCACAGGTTTCGCAAAAGTGTATTGTTGCAAGGGACCTCTATTATAGCTGTAATGAATAGTATTAAATGATTGGTCATAATTTATGTTAATGACGGGCGTGGCATTCATGGGTACATCAGCTATGCTAGTGACAGTTGCTGCTTGACACTGGAAGGCTGACGCTACCAAAAAAAGGCCAGATATTAGTTCTATTTTTTTTCTCATTATTTTCTCCTGATTTTCTCCTGTTGATATCAATTGTATTTTATCGTTTGTTAAAATTTATATTTGGCCTGAAGGTGGGTGTTTTTTATCACTTTCAAAGAAAGTTGATAGAGATATGGTAGATCGCTCGATCATTTATCCTGTTTACGCGATGTTAGGTTGTTACGACTATCCAAGAAAAGGATCTGTTTTTTTCGGTAGGAGTCTCCTGCCTTGTCAACCGATTCAGGTACTGGCAGATTAAGCAGTTTTGCGTAGTGCTTCTGATAGAAGCAGAATGCCGAGATCAGCAAGTCATCCTGCGCAATCAATCGATTTTCCCGCTGAGTCATTTCATCGATAGCCCTGCCCATAACAAAAGCATCGAATTCACAATAACGCATCGTATTATTTAGAGAGTCAATAATCTCTGACATGGGTTCCTCATCGTAATAAAAAGCAGGAAAAGCGAGGGGGGCCAGTTGTTCGATATGTGCTGAAAAACCGGAAATCTTATAACGGGTTAACGGCTTATCGCCAATTAATGCTATTTTTATTGAGGAAACCAAATCAATTCTGGATAAAAAATACTCCCGCGCCGTGGCATGGCGTTCTCCGGAATGTTTAATCCTCATAAGGCTATCAATATATTGAACCATTGCGTCAAAATGTGTTTTTTTCATCTCAAGGCTGCTTGTAGTTCCCCGTAAAAAAAACTCGTTTTGAGCGGCTTTGTCATCTAAAATCAACCGATGTACAGCATTACGTAATGCGGTTAATGACGGGTCTTTCGGGCGAAAAAGGGATGCCTGAGACGTTTTTAAATTACTTAATAAATTCATTTGTAACCTTTTTTATCCACTCACAGATGGTAGGTCTGCTTTTATCTTTAACTTCCGATTGAGCGTCAAAAATCTGAAAGTGTTTCATTGCCTGATCAAGTTGTTTTTGTAAGTAGTTGTCGTATAGAAAGGAAAAACACACCACCACAGCCAACATCACAGCAAACATAAGAGTTCCGATCAAATCCACTGGCGATCCAATACCACCGAGAACCATTCTCAAGATCGAAACTATTGCTAACCCACCCCCGATCACAATCATAACTTTAGCCCCCGTCCTAACCCAGATTATAATGGCAAGAACTGCCGTCGGTGCAACCAGAGATCCAGTTGTGACCCAAATTCCTGCCAAGGTGAGTATTTCTACAAAAAATGTCGTCCAGATAGTAAATACCCTTCGACGAGCAATCGCTGTTTTTTTCGCTGTCGCTTCCCGGCGTTTGTTAGCCAGATATTCCGGGGTTGGGGGTTTAGTAGTTATATCAATCATAATCGGTTCCAGGTTCATATCATGCCTCCATCATTCGCTCACAGGCTTGATGCGCCTTATTGGTTTTATCACGCTGGTCAGCAGAATTAATCCATGCTTTTGCTGCGTCGAGTTCAGCTATCGCCGGTTTACGTCCCAGTGCGACAATGGCTGTATGATACTGCTCAATGATCTGATCCGTACTACGCAGGCTGTCGTATTCAATGCAATCATCCGGGTATTCGTCTGCGTTGAGTTCGGTTAAATCGGAGAGTGTTTTGTCTGCCTGGTCTAGCTGGTCTTGCAGATGATGGGTATTGTATATAACGAATAATGTTATTACCAAAACTCCGACCTCAGCCACAGCTATAGCCCCAGGAATAGCAACCCCAGTAGCAGCCCCAGCCCCAGCTATAGCCAAAGCTACAGCTACAGCTCCAGCCACAACTATAGCCAAAACA
The DNA here is from genome assembly GCA_027071355.1 of Gammaproteobacteria bacterium. Classification (GTDB taxonomy): domain Bacteria; phylum Pseudomonadota; class Gammaproteobacteria; order GRL18; family GRL18; genus JANELJ01. The sequence continues at coordinate 27,517 of JALSUJ010000241.1, forward strand.
CCAGCTACAACCAAAGCCAAAGCTACAGCCCCAGCCCCAGCTACAGCCAAAACTCCAGCCACAGCTATAGCCAAAGCCCCAGCGATAAACTCAGAGATCGCAACCTCAGCCATAAATCCAGTTATAACCCAAATTCCGGTCAGTGTGAGTAATACGACGATAACGGTTGCCCAGATAGCAATACGCCTTCGACGAGCAATCGCTGTTTTTTTCGCTGTCGCTTCTCGGCGTTTGTTAGCCAGATATTCCGGGGTTGGTGGGGTGGTAGTTATATCAATAATAGCCTGGTTCATATCATTTTTTTAAGTGATTTGTATTGTCGCTTTTTTACTCTTTTTTTAGAGTATTGTCAACATCAATGATATGCCTGATCAAAGTCCCCAATAGTCGTTTTCATTTTCCCATTTAGAAATGTATATACCCAGTATTTTTGTCTCGACATGCAATGAATGCTTGCATTGTTTGCTAAATACGGGGCTATCGTTTGAAACATAAGCTCTTCCAATCCCCATTGGTTACCTAAATACCGGGTAATGACGAGCCCTTCGGGTAAAACTTTCCCTGTATAACGCCAGGCATGTAATCCATCGCTTAGCGTTGCGAATTGTTCTTTCGTGTAACGTTGGTATAACAATGATATCTTTTCCATGGTGTTCCAGCTGGGGCATACATGGATCATGGATAAATAAGGCATTGGGTTTGTCATTATTGTTGGGATTCTACGATATAAAGCTTCTATTTCACGTAACGCCTTTGATTGTTGTTGTGAGGAAATGAAGACATGGTGGAAGGATATTTTTATACCAGGTGAGCGCGGTTGTATATTACTGTTTTTCACTGTCTTTTTTATTATTTAGCATCTTTTTTAGTGTTTTCACTAAGTAATCCAACTGAGCGTGATTCATGTTTCTATCATTTAACGATGCACTCATTATCAAATCATTAACAGAAACAATTTTTCCCTGTCTTATCTTAGTCAGAAGTTTCTGGGCTGTTTTGTCGAGAATAATCCGGGTTTTTCGTCCTGTACTTATTATTATATCCTGATCGGAGTTTTCAGGTTGCTGTTGGCCGGCCAATAATCGCTTACAGCCATCACTTAGGAAAATACTGTATGCCATTTGTGATAAATTAATATTCCATTGCTTTAACTGATTATCAGACACATATCTTGTTTTTGGCTGTGCGGCGACGTGTTGGCTCTCGATAAAGGCATCATTGACTACCATCCCCGTTAGGAAACTGGCAAAAACTAATAACAACACCGTATCAAGTCCTACCCCTTTTTGTTTTTTTTCTGTCACAAGAATACCTTGATTATTCGTTGGTCTGTTTTTTCCTTGTCAAGGGGTGTTTGATGGTGGCCGGTTGGTATCTACCATACGGGTTACCTTGTTTCTTCTTTTTTGTTTTGTGCTGAACCAGTTTTCCTTTACGAACCATGCTGTTATGGATTTCCAATGTGATTCTGTCGCGCCCAACAGCATCAACGGATATTTTTACTCCGTTGCCAAAATCGATAGATTGTCCTTTTTTTCTTGTTAGCGTTAACATTTTAATGTATTGGCAAAAGCAGGTAATTCGCTGCGACGTATATGGATAGAAATCGGTGCATTTAGTTTTAGGCGGGCAGCTTTTCCACGAATACAGGATAAAGAAAGGCTTATGCCGTCTTTTAAAAATAGTTGTTCACCATGGTTTAGTATTATTTTAGTTTTATGGGTGCTCATCAGTAAAAACAGTGGTCTAATAGCTAAATAAGTGCATATCCTATATTAAAAAGAAAATATATGTTCACATGAAAGTGCGTATTTTGGGGCACTTTCAAAGATTTTTCAGGTAAATAATAAAGAACTATTGGATGATTATTTCGATGTTGGAGTAATTGACGCGTCGTAGAAGCCCTTCGTCTTTAGGCGAGTGATGATGTCAATATATTGCAACTACTCTTTTAATAGAGTATAGTTCCATTGTCCCGTTAATAAAATATGGATTCAATATGTCTAACGTAACAGTGAAAAAACTTGAAAAGGCTTTTAGCCATGAAACAGCTGTGAAGTTTGACAACGTGATGAATCTATCACTTATTCAGGTCTATCTGGACATTATATATCCGGGTTTTCCTTTCGTTAGCCAAAAGAAGTTTCTGATCGAAGACATTAATAACGACCTTAATACAAAATATAATATTAATCACATCAATAACTGGGTTTCTGGTCGAGTACATCTACCTAAAACCGTAAAAGAAATTATGCAGCCTGTTGTCCTGAAATATTTATTCGGACAATATACCTCAAAACGTTTCTATAAATTCATTAATCATTATTGATCAGCCTGATAGCCAGCATGGCCCATTTTAGATACGCTTCCAGCCTTTGCTGATAATCACGACCTGGTGGACGTTGATTGGTTTTTTGCGCTATTGATCTTTCGAGGCCGATTATCTTTTTTCTTAGCTCCAGGTTCCTTCTGATCACGACCATTTTCTTTTTTGCTTCACCAGACTATAATTGAGACAGGCCAAACAGGGGTAGATCGCTGTATGGCATTCGATTTCTGTATCGACAAGTGCTTCACTGGCGGCGATTTGATGTACCCATTCAGTATCCAAAACGCGCACAGAAGATTCCAGAACTGCTAACAAGACAGGAGGTAAAACGAATTATTGATGCCTGTGATAATCAAAAATATCGAACCATGTTGCTCACCTGCTATGGGTGTGGATTACGCGTCAGTGAGTTAGTCGCCTTAAAAGTTCATCATATCGATGGTGAACGCAAACTGCTACGTGTTGAGCAGGGTAAAGGCGCCAAAGATAGAGCCGTTGTTTTACCGTTGACCTTATTGACGGCATTACGTCAGTACTGGCAGCGATACCACCCCAAATACTGGCTGTTTCCTAATAGCAACACGCCTAAATGCCACTTGAGTATTACCAGCGTACAGAAAATATTCAAACAGGCAAAAACGAAAACCGGGATACAGAAAGTCGGCGGTATCCACAGCCTGCGCCATGCCTATGCCACCCACCAGCTGGAAAATGGCCTGGCGATTCATAAACTACAGCAACAACTGGGTCATACCAACCTGCAATCGACCTTATGTTACGTCCATTGGGTTCCGGGTTATCTACAGGGTAATACTATTTTTAGTGATCTGCTGCAGCAACTGGGCATGAGCGCCATCCTGCATACCTGGGGACAGACGCTTGACCAGCATGTCCATCTACACTGCCTGATCCCTGGCGGGGTCATCAATACCCAGCAAGGCTACACCCGCACACAACGCGCCTATTTATATCCCGAACGTGTCTTATCACGGCTGTTTCGGGGAAAAATGGTCAGCGCCCTGCGTCAGGCAGCCAAAGACGGCAAACTATCACGCATTACCCGTCCCGGCGACATAGACGATACCCTCAATGCCGTGATGAAAAAAGACTGGGTTATCCATACCAAAGCACACATTAAAAAACCGGATACCGTCATTGCCTATCTGGGACGATACACTTGTCGCACCGCCATCAGCCTGTCACGTATTATGGATGTGGATGATAAAAGTATCTGGTTTAAGTATAAAGACTATCGCGATGATAAGAAAAAAGTCATGCAACTGGCAGGCACCGAGTTCCTGCGCCGCTTTTTGTTACACATCCTGCCCAAAGGCTTTATGCGAGTTCGCCATTATGGCTACCTGGCCAACCGGGTGCGGGTAGAGAAAATCAAACAGATACGTCAGAGCCTTGAGGTAGAACAAGTGGAAAAGCCGGAAGCTAAAAACTCAGCGGGTGAATACAGCCGCCACAATGAAACGGAAAAACCCTGCCCCGGCTGCAAAGCGGGTTACCTGCATCTGATTGGACTGATCCCGTCAGAAAAAGAGCGACGACAGATGCTGACTGTTTAGAAACAAGACGACGGATACAGAAATCATCAGGCATTTACTGGTTGCCAAAAAGCCGGTAACGGGTTTATCATGTCCATATAAAAATAATCGGCCTGAAACAGTGAATAGCACTGGCCTGATGGCTAAAAAACAGGTAATAGATAGCATGGAAATAAGAAAAAACAACGGAAAATACCCGGCAACCCACTTAAGCCCTATAGCCGATTAAAAACAATTTCCATATATAGAGTGTGCCTGACCGGCATAGTCCAACAGACATTTATACGCCATACTTCGCACAGTGTATAAATGCTAAGATGTTATGACTTCCTGAGAAATAGCGTCCGTACTCACCTTTACTGGTATACTCACCTTTACTGGTAAAGGAATAAAGCTGATTTCCAATATCCCGTATACGTCTGTCCTGGTGATTTATCAACGTTTCGGAGATGATATCAATGGTCAATGCGTTTTTATGAATATCCCATTGCTCTTTTAAGGTCTTACGAAGCTGTTGCTCCTGTAGATCGGACAATGGCGTGTGTTGCGCGGCCATAGCTGAAATCAAGCCAACCAGAGCATCAGACACATCTTCTGGCAGTTCTTTGCTTCTATTGATATCAATCATATTAATTCGTCTTTGTTGTTAACAAGCGATTGCCGATCACATCTTTCACCCTTACCTTGTCGCCTGATGTGATTGAATCCTCGCAAATAATATTCCAGTGAACTACTCCCGCTAAATCAAAGATTCTAACGTGAGCTTCCTGTGACCCATCATCGCGTTGAGCGATAACCTCTCGTACCACACCTGCGCTGACAGGTATTATGGCAGGGAACGACTTTACACAGACACAGGGCATTCGCCCATTTTTCCAGATGCCTCAGCTAACGCAAAGCGCTTGATATTATTCGCGGCCAGCACATCACGATCCCAGGTCTGATGACAAACCGGACAAGTCCAGATTCGATCATCCAGCGTAAGATCATGGTTGATATGACCACATTCACATTGCTTACTACTGGGGGCAAATCGATCACAATAGATTGTATTTTTGCCTGACCATTGCGCTTTATACTTCACAAAAGTCAGAAATCGCCCCCAGGAAACATCCGAGATATGCCGTGACAACTTCCGGTTCCTGATCATCCCTTTCACATGCAAATCTTCAAAGGCTAATGTTACAGCTTGGTTATCGCGCACTAGCCAGGATGAAGTTTGATGCAAAAAGTTGTTTCGATGACAGGATACTTTCAAATGTTGTCGGGCAACCCGGTTTTTTTGAATTTGGTAGTTTTGACTGCCTTTCTGACAACGAGACAGTTTTTTCTGTTCAATGCGTAGTCGAGGCAGGGCTTGATTCAAAAAGCGAGGGTTGTCTGTCTTGTCACCATTATCTTGAATCATGAAATGTTTCAGCCCTAAATCTATACCAATAGTCTTATCAGCCTGTATCGGCGGTGGCACAGGTAATGTGTCAGGCGTTTCAACAAGCACAGACAAAGTGTATTGACCGGCTGGATTTCGTTTTAGCGTGCAGGTTTTGATTTCACCGTCAAATGTACGGTGTAATTTGGCTTTTATCCATCCAATCTTGGGTAGTTGAATACATTCATTATCAAAATCCACTTTGACGTTCTGGGGCATTTGGTAGGACTGCCAACTATTTTTACGACTTTTGTATCGGGGGTATTGGGCATTGCCTCTGAAGAAATTCTGATAGGCGACGTGAACGTGTTCTAACGCTGATAGTATGGATTGACTGTAGATTGTATTAAGCCAGGCAAACTCCGGCGTTTTCTTCAAGGCGACAAACTGATCTTGTACTGCTCGTTTACTGATACCTTTGCCGTATTGCTCGTAATACCGGACGCGCATGGATAATGCAGTGTTGTAGATAAACCGTACTGTTCCGAAGTGCTGAGCGATACGCTCTGACTGAATAACATCGGGGTAGATACGGTATTTATAGCCTTTTTGTATCATGTGTTATATAGTACCAATTCAGACTCAGTGTTACAATTATCTATGAAACATAAGTCACACTATCATTGTTTATATAACCTGAAGTATCATTTAGTGTTAGTCACTAAATACCGACGAAAATGCTTTACATCAGACATGCTTTCCCGTCTGGAAGAAATCTGTCATGAACTCTGCCTGAAATGGGAAATCGAACTTGATGAATTTGGTGGTGAGGCTGATCATGTTCATTTGTTGCTGAACATGCACCCCAACATCATGCCAAGCAAGTTCATCAATAACCTGAAAACGGTATCCAGCCGCCTCATGCGAAAAGAATTTGCAGCCCATTTGAGTAAATTCTATTGGAAGCCTGTGTTGTGGACACGCGCCTATTGCTTGATCAGTGCAGGAGGCGCACCATTATCTATACTCAAAGAGTATATCGAAAAGCAGGAAAGTCCACAGTAATAGCCTAAAGACAATGCGCTATCCATCTCCATCCAAATCAAAGATTATGGATGGAGAATTTCGCGCTGTTTGTTAAATTCTGACACCGTTCCCACCTGCCCGATAATGCGCGGTTCATATCAAGCCTCCATCATTCGCTCACAGGCTTGATGCGCCTTATTGGTTTTATCACGTTGATCGGCGGAATCAATCCATGCTTTTGCTGCGTCGAGTTCAGCTATCACTGGTTTACGTCCCAGTGAGACAATACCGGCATGGTATTGCTTAACCGTGGGGTCATTGCTACGCAGGCTGTCGTATTCAATGCATTCATCCGGGTATTCATCTGCGTTGAGTTCGGTCAAAGCAGAGAGTTTTTTGTCTGCCTGATCTAGCTGGTTGTGCAGATGGGTGTCGTAAATAACGAATAATATCATTGCCGAAGCTCCAACCACAACTACATACCCAGCTACAACCCCAGCTGCAACCACAGCCCCAGCCCCAGCCATAGCCGTAGCCACAGCCCCAGCCATAGCCATAGCGATAACCTCAGAGA
>JALSUJ010000242.1:0-5709 GCA_027071355.1 Gammaproteobacteria bacterium
TCACTACACAGATAGAGCTAAATTTATCAATAACTTATAAGAGTAATAATTGTAGTGACGAATTTATTCGTCTATTTATGGATGGACTAATTAGCACTGAATTCCCTCTCCCAGAGGGAGAGGGAATAAATGGATTAATGAATAATTCCCAGAATTTCACCCGCCACATCGTTTTTTCGCTTATTCCTTCTGCGATCTTTACCGCATCTTCGTTCAGCCTGAACCAGATGCCCCTCACTATCCTGTAGTGGAAAAGTTACGTTCTGAGAATTTTTACGTCTATCTTCTGGTGAAGATTGCATAACCGCGCTCTCTTTATTCCTTACTTAAAAAATGGTAATTATTCAGCTCTATAAAACATAAGCAAAAAACATGCCAAACAACTTAAACCACTATAACAGCTTAAGTATTGTGTAATATTAATCCTATAAAAAAGTAATTAACAGCCCCAGACGGCAAATTTGTATAATTTTTTGACACTTTTTTTCCGAACCGGTTACTCTTTGCAGAAGAGCACCTCCCGATATTAAACCTAAATAAATCAGTTGAATCGTAGCGAGAATGATCAGAGTGCTGGAGATACCAGGATTTACAGGTTATTTTGGCTTTATTCGTAGTCATCCTACGGGTGAAGTCAAAATGTTCTGGAAAGTCTTGTAGATTCAGTGCTATGGACATTCGCAGTAGGTTCAACTGATTTATTTAGGTTAAAAGCACCGCAGGTCAGCAATATACTTTATATAATAATTAACCTTACAGGCTTGCAAAACAGGCTTTGCTATATATAATAAGTATATAGCAAAGCTATTTTATAAAATAATGTGAGGTAAACTGTGGCAACTGGTTCCGTATTTGTAAACAATAGAACTCAGGCCGTGAGACTTCCTGCTGAAACTCGCTTCCCTGATGATGTCAAAAAAGTGATTGTTCGAGTATTAGGTAAAGAAAGAATATTAACACCCGTTGAAAACACCTGGGACAGCTTTTTTCTGTCAGATGAAAGTGTTAGCGAGGATTTTATGACCGCAAGAGCATCCCAGGAGCAACAGGAAAGAGAATCACTTTAATGCTTAAATATATGCTTGATACCAATATTGCCATACATGTTATCAAACGCCGGCCAATTAATATGTTAGCAATATTTAATCAACATGCTGAACAACTCTGCATTAGTTCAATTACCCTGGCAGAATTACTACATGGAGTAGAAAAAAGCGCATTTATAGAAAAAAACCTCAAAAATGTCGAAAATTTTATTTCTCGTCTTGAGGTTTTAAAATATGGAAATAAAGCCGCCTCTCATTATGGGGATATACGAGCCGACCTGGAACGCAAAGGAACAATTATTGGTGTTAATGATTTGCACATAGCTGCTCATGCCCGCAGTGAAGGTTTGATTATTGTCACCAATAATACTCGTGAATTTGAAAGAGTCGATGGTTTACGTGTAGATAACTGGGTAAAACAGGAAACAGAGTAATTAATTTACCCGCCCTTCTTACTCTCTACAAAACTCGCCAGAGAGCCAATCGTTTCAAAGATTTCTGCTGAAATTTCATCATCATCAACACTAATTTCCATTTTCTCTTCCAGTGCCGTGATCAGCATAACCACCGCCATGGAATCAAACTCCGGGATACTGCCCAGTAATTCAGTCGAGTCATCCATACCAGAGGTATCAATTTGAAGAACCTCTGCCACCAGGGCTAAAATATCATTTAATACATCCATACCTACTCTCAAATTGCAGAAAAACCGAAAGATTATAACATAATCAAAAATAAAATCCTGAGCAGTGGATTCAGGTGTCACAATTTTTTACACTTGTCAATTTTTTTTCTAGCAAAAATAATTATATGAAAGATATCCTATTGTTTCTATTGTAAAATATTTTTATGGTCTGAAAATTGCTTAATATTTGTTAATAATAACATTTTAATAACAAGTGGTGAGCGGTATGTTATATAAAAAAGTAGCACTTTTAAGCTCTATTGTTTTGAGCTCTCTCTCCTTAAATGCCAATGCGGCCATTTCAATTGATGGTGATTTAAGCGACTGGCTGAACACGCCAACAGGTAGTAGCAGCGACTGGACTAATCTGAAACAATCTAATGTTTCCTATGCTGTCGACGATCAAATTCTAAACTACCTGGATCCGGGTTATGGTGGTCAGACATTTGATGCAGAGGCTATGTATTTAAATTTTGATAGTGGTACTCTGAATATCGCCATTGTAACCGGCTTACCCGCTAGTGGTTCCGGTAGTTTTGTACCCGGTGATATCTCTTTTGATCTGAATGGTGATAAGGCTTATGAATACGCGATGGTTGTCACACAGCATGAAGTCTGGAATACAGGATTAGCAAATGATGATGCCGGTTATTTTATAAAAGCCGCTAATGAAAGTGGCTTAAGCGATCCCGGAGCATGGAATTACTCCCCAATTAATGGTTATGATAATTCCAAACAACACCCAACTCAGGTGAATAAGGGCAATGGTAGTGTCTTATCTCAAAACACCTTGAAATATACCAAGTTAACTGGTGACTTTGCCAATATTGGCGGTCTGGGCGATTACACAACAGAACCACACTATTTAATCGAAACTTCTGTTCAATTTACCAATGATGGTGGTTATGGTTCAGATTTCTTAGCGGCAATTAGCGCTGGAACATTAAATGTACACTGGAATCCAACCTGTAATAATGACTATATTATTGCCAATATGGGTGCACAGGGAAATGGCGTACCTGAACCCGGTTCTTTGGCTTTAGTTGCACTGGGTTTAATCGGCTTTGGTGTTAAAAAACGTAAAGCTTAAATTTCAACTTTTCAAACAACAAAAAAGGGCTTCTTTCAATTAAGAAGCCCTTTTTTATTTCAATTCATTTTTTACCTTCTCTAATAACTTTTCCGCTTCCTTGCGCTCAGTAAAGTTTTTATTGACCGGCACTATCATATAGAGCTGTCTTTTAGCCTCTTTTTTATAATTATTTTCGTACAGGGCCGCAGCATAATGATAAATAATATTAAAATTAGCCGGATCGGCTCTAACGGCAAATTCCAGTAATTTAAGTGCTCGCTCAATATCACCCGATTTTAATAATATCCAGCCAAGAGTATCATTAATATTAGCTCTGTCAGGTGCCAGAGAATAAGCAATTTCAGCAAATTCTATATTCCTGGGATCATTAGTTTGATCATAAATCAAAGCCAGGTTATTAATGGCACTGATATTCTCAGGTTGTTTTTTTACTATATATTCATAATGCTTCTGAGCCTTCTCCAGTTTATTCTGTACCTGGTAGATAACCGCCAGCATCATCCTAATCTTAAGATCGTCAGGATTTTTTACAAGCCAGTCTTCAAGTACTTTTTCTCCGGTTTCAGGCTTACCCATAATTCGCCAGGTTTTATAAATTTTTACCGCCACTTCCGGACTGGGTTTAATTTCCTGGGATTTTTTATAGAACTTCAGTGCTTCATTAAACTGGTGCTGCATAACTGCCACATCAGCATAGGATTCATAGGCCAGAGGCAACTTTGGATGGGCAGCCAGTAATTTTTCGGCATATTCTTTTGCCATGTCTAGCTGTTTTTTCCTGAGCTTTAACTGTACCATGGCCGCTCCCGCAATCACATTATCCGGTTGTAAGACCAATACTTTCTGAAAACTGTTTTCTGCCGCCTTATAGTTTTTCTGCAAATACTGGACACTGGCCAGCCAACGCCAGACTATGGGTGATTGTGGATGAAGCTGGGTAATTTTTTTATATACACCGATGGATTCAAATAGTTGGCCCGATGCCAGTAAATTATCAGCATGCAATTTCAGGAAACGGCTGTTTTCCGGTTGTAAGTCTATTAACTCCTGAGTTAACAGCAGGGCTTTATCAAATTTTTTCAGACCATAATAATACTGATTTAATAATAACCTGGGTTCAACAGCCGACTTATTCAGCTTAGCCGCCTGTTTAAGCCAGCGGATCATTGATTTTTTGTCATTTTCCAGCTGACTGAGTCTAGCCAGATCAATTAAAACCGTTACATCTTCCGGCTGTTTTTCCAACAAAGCAAAATATCTTTTTTTAGCCGATTCAAAGTCTTTTTCCTGAACATCCAGACGGGCAAGATTAATCCTTGGCAGTACAAACTGACGCGCCTCATTTATAGCCTGTTCAAATAACTGTCGGGCTTTTTTGTTATCCTGTTTTTGTAAATACGCACTACCCAGCAAATTAGAAATTTGGGCATTATGTTCATTTTTTTCCTGATATTTTTCTAATACCAGAATCGCATCATCTGCCCTGTTCTGTTTTAATAAACTTAAGACATGAATAATACCTATCCCAGAAAAATTACTATAATCAGGATCTTCAAAGGTTAATTCATTTTCCTTACCCGTTGTTACTTTGACCAGTTGTAACTGATGTTGTATTGCCTTATTTTGAGGCGACAAATCAGCCGCCCGTTCAAGATAATAAGTCCCTTTACTCTGATTACCTGCTAAAATGTATGCACTGCCTAATAAAGCAAATAAATTAGCGTTCTCAACTTTCTCAAAATGCTTTAATAACTGTACCGCCCGATATCCCTGCTTACGTTTCAAGTAAATAGCCGCCAGAGTCTTACTGGCTTTAAGGTGCTCCGGGTACAACTTTAGAAATTCTTCCAGTTTCTCCTCGGCTTTACCATAACGCTGCTGCTGAAAATCCAGCGCTCCAGACAGCCACAAAATGGACTTATTATCCGGATCATTTTTTTCAATGATCCTCAAAGACTGTTCTGCCGTTGCATACTGTTTTAATTGATAGGCGATAATAGCCTGCAGATGATTAGCCAGTTCATGCTCAGGATCCTGTTTCAAGACCTGGCCGATATACTGGTTAGCCTGTTCAAATTCATTATTGGCAATTAAGGATTCAACCAGACCTAACCAGGCCGCCAGATTGCCCGGCTGTTGTGTTCTAAGCTTATCGTAAATCTCAACGGCCCTGTCGTATTGCTTATTATTGCGGTACATATTACCCATTAATAATAAAACATCCGCTTCATATGGGTATTGTTCGTACAGGTCCTTTATTAAAGAATTGGATTTGTCCGTTTCTTTATTAAGCTCGTATAACCTGGCCAGCCCTGTTTTTACTTCCAGGCTGTCTGGTGCCAGTTTTGAGGCCCGGACAAAAAAACTTTTTGCCGGTGTCAGTTTATTCTGGTTGAGATAGGCCTGCCCCTGCAGAGCTCGAATACGGCCAATATAATTAGGTGGCAAGCGGGTAATATTGCTGATTTGATCCGTGACATGTTTAAACTTACCCTGAACCAGGTTGGCTTTTACCCACATGACCTGTATTTCAGGATCGTCCACACCCTGCTGGATTAATTTTTTTAACAGAATTTCTGCAGCAACACCATCACCCGTGTGAATATACACATCAGCCAGTGCTATTCTTGCCTGAAGGTTGTCGGGCTGTTCCTGGAGAATGTTCTTTAGATGGATCTGGGCAGTTTTAAAATCACCCTGTGCAGAAGCCTGTTGAGCTTTTTGATAGTTTTGAGTTGTATCAGAGAACCCGGGAGAAGGAAAAAAAAGTATAATAAGCAGGCAAACAGGCAATAAGCTGCCTGAAAATATTTTTAACATATACTGTTTCTTCCTTTTATAAGAATTAACTATTTTTTCAAATCATTAACATACCAGTCCATAGC
>JALSUJ010000242.1:5719-10324 GCA_027071355.1 Gammaproteobacteria bacterium
GTCCATAGCTTCTTCCAGACCCTGATCAATTACATGAGTCGGCGCATAACCCAGCAGCTTCTGTGCTTTGGAAATATCCGCCTGAGAATGGCGCACATCGCCGGCGCGAAAATCACGATAGACGGGCTGGGTTTCCTTAAGTTCCGGTAATCTGGCTCGCAGTTTTTCCTGGATAAAATGAAACAGCTCATTTAACGAGGTACGGTGGTTCAGGGCCACATTGTAAATCTGGTTTACTGCCTCTGGATTCTGCGTGGTGGCAGAGAGGATATTCATCTGCATAACATTTTCGATATAACAGAAATCCCGGCTGGTTTCGCCGTCACCATTAATATACACCGTTTCACCGGACATAATAGCCGCCACCCATTTGGGGATCACTGCGGCATAGGCGCCTTTGGGATCCTGGCGTTGTCCAAAAATATTAAAATAGCGCAGACCTATGGTTTTAAAACCATAGGTTTTAGCAAACACATCGGCATACAGCTCATTAACCACTTTAGTTACTGCATAAGGCGATAAGGGCTTGCCTATTTTGTCTTCCACTTTGGGTAAATCGGGATGATCGCCATAAGTGGAGCTGGATGCCGCGTACACAAAACGGGACACGCCGGCATTTTTAGCCGCTACCAGCATATTCAGATAACCGGAAATATTATTCTCATTAGTGGTAATTGGATCTTCAATAGAACGGGGCACAGAACCTAATGCCGCCTGGTGTAATACATAATCAACACTCTGGCAGGCGGATTCACAGGTTTTTAAATCACGAATATCGCCTTCAATTAAGCTGAATGCCGCCCATTGAGACTCAGAAACCGCTGCTTTAACCTGTTCCAGATTATGATGATGTCCGGTAGAAAAATTATCCAGACCAAAAACTTTCTGATTATTAGTCAGTAAGGTTTCCAGCAGATTAGAACCGATAAAACCGGCCACACCGGTTATCAGCCAGGTTTTAGGGTGTTGTTTAAGCTGTTCGAGCTGTTCGGTATACGCTGACATTATAGTCTTCCATCCACTTCATCGGCTTTTAATAAATACTTGATATCAAACAGCACATGCTTGCCCTTGCCCAGCTTATGAATAGCCTCCGCACCCATATCCTTAAACTGATCATGAGACACTGCCAGAATAATGGCATCATAAGTGCCGTCTTGCAGCTCAGCAACAGGCGTAATATCATATTCGTGTTTGGCCTCAGCCTTATCCACCCAGGGATCATAGACATCAATATTAGCTCCGTACTGATTGAGCTCATCCACCATATCCACAACCCGGGTATTTCTTAAATCCGGACAGTTTTCCTTAAAGGTCAGTCCCATAATCAGGACATTGGCTTCGGCAATATGAATGCGTTTTTTTAACATCAGCTTAATGACTTCCGACACCACATAAGGACCCATATTATCATTTAAACGGCGTCCCGCCAGGATCATTTCCGGATTATAACCAATCTCCTGAGCCTTATGAGTCAGATAATAGGGGTCAACACCAATACAATGCCCGCCCACCAGACCGGGACGAAACGGCAGGAAGTTCCATTTGGTACCCGCAGCTTTTAAAACCTCTTCGGTATCAATACCCAGACGATTAAAGATCAGGGAGAGTTCATTAATTAAAGCGATATTGACATCCCGTTGAGTATTTTCAATAACCTTAGCGGCTTCTGCCACCTTAATACTGCTGGCTTTATGGGTACCCGCCGTAATAACACTCTGATACAAACTGTCTACATAATCCGCAATTTCAGGTGTTGAACCGGAAGTCACTTTTAAAATATTGGTAACCCGGTGTTCTTTATCACCGGGGTTGATCCGCTCGGGACTATAACCGGCATAAAAATCCTGGTTAAAGCTTAAACCTGAGGCTTTTTCCACTTCAGGAATACAGACTTCTTCTGTAGCACCAGGATAAACAGTGGATTCATAAATAATCACATCGCCTTTTGAGACCACTTTACCTAACATGGCACTGGCTTTGATCAGGGGGGTTAAATCCGGATTCTTGCTTTTATCGATAGGCGTTGGAACCGTCACTATATACACATTGCATTGTTTCAGCTGTTCAATATCAGAGGTATATTCCAGCTGAACGGCTTCTTTCAGCTCTTCATCGCTAACTTCCAGAGTACTGTCCGTACCCGACATTAACTCTTTAACTCTTGGCTCATTAATATCAAAGCCCACTACTGGCATTTTTTTGCCAAATTCCACCGCCAGTGGTAAACCCACATAGCCCAGACCAATTATAGCCAGCCGGGTAGTATCCAAAGTGATCATTATTTAATCCTGATTTTTTTATTTAAATTTTTTCCTGAAAAATAAGCCTTAAATTTTTTATTTGAGGCTTATTTTTCAGACATTGATTATGGTGATGTGCAGCACTCTGCAGTAACTTATAAATTTTTATCGAGTGACTGTTTAAAAGACTGGATTTCCTGTTCAACTCTACTTTCAAAATCTTTAATGGTTTCTTCAATATCCACAAAATCCGAAGTGCCTACAGCAGCCACTACCTTTTTTTCAGGCACGGGCGGAACTTTAGTGACCGCGGCGGCAGCCGCTGGTTTACTGGCATTTTCAACCAGATGCACAGCCGGCTGTTTTAAAACCTTTTGTTCCGGTTCAAATGAAGCCTGTCGCTGCCTGCCATCGTCCAGCTCAGAGGTATGGTCTTTATGCTGGGTAATAAGCGGACTGGTAATTTCTTCGGACAGTTCATCAGCCACCACCTGTACATGTGCTTTGGTAAAGAAACTGATTTCTTCCAGATAGCCAAATAATAAAATGCGATCACAAAACACGTTAATTCTTCTGGGAACACCTTCGGTTAAGTAATGAATTAAGTTTAACGCATCCTCATCAAATAAAGGACCGCCGGACCAGCCGGCTTCTTTTAAGCGGTAATTAATATACAGACTGGTTTCACCCTCTTTTAAAGGGCCCAGATGACAGGACGCTATAACACGCTGGCGTAATTGCTCCATAGAGCTGTCCTGCAGGGTTTTAATAAACTGTTTCTGACCTACCAGAAAGCTCTGGATAAGCGGTTTATTATCTACCTGAAAATTGGACAGCATCCTCAGTTCTTCAACAGTTTTAGGCGGTAAATTCTGTACCTCGTCCACCACCAGAACCACCCGTCGTCCTAAACGGTGCGCCGAATTAAGAAAAGCTCTGAACTGATTGAGTAAGGCCGCTTTTGTTAAGCCTTTGGAGATCAGTTCAAAGGATTCACAAATCATTTCCATTAAATCATGGTCTTCAAGATGAGTAGTAACCAGCTGCTTGGCAATATAAGTCTTGGGATCCAGACCAGCTATCAGGTTTTTAACAATGGTAGTCTTACCGGTACCAATATCACCTGTAACGACAATAAATCCTTCGCCCTGGCTTAAACCATATTGCAGATAAGAAAGCGCTCGTTTATGTCCCTTACTGGCAAAAAATATACGGGGATCCGGCGTCATCTGGAAAGGATTGTGTTTTAACTTATAATACTCTTTATACATAAATAGTTACTCTAAAGAACAGATATAAAGTAAGCGTTTTTCAACCCATATTAACTTTTATAAAGACAATACAAAAACAATATAAAGACAAGTAATAACGAGTGAAAATTTACTCCATTTGCCAGTTAATTTTAGAGTAAAACAGCCCCGGATTCAATTTGTTAAGCGCTTTAAGGCCAAATTGATCGGCCTAAGTAAGACAGTCCTTACAGCTAAACAGGATTTATCTGTCAATACATAAAATAACAATTTCAAACAAGCGCACATTAAGCCTGGGAGTGCGGGCATCCCTGCCCGCATTAAACGATGCGACTCACTGACGTAGGCAAGATGCCCACGCTCCCAGCAGAGATATTCTTAGACGAATAAATTCGTCACTACATAGATAGAGCTAAATTTATCAATAACTTATAAGAGTAATAATTGTAGTGACGAATTTATTCGTCTATTTATGGATGGACACTAAATAGTAGCGCTGCGTCGGCGCCGTCTTCGATGTTTTCTGGATGCCTCAAGTTGAGTTCGGGTATGCCTGCGTGAAGATCTTCTTGAATGACGTTTCTTTCGCCTGCTGAGCAGTTTTTTAATCACAAAACTGATTAGTTTGCCTAACACCAGAGCCGTTACAATAATCAGCAAGGCTCGTTTCAGTAACTCATATAAGCGCACAAATAATTCATGTACCACCTCTTTATCCGGATCTTTGGCTTCTGTTAAACGGGGCGGTAAATTCTTAATGGCAATTTCTTCCGAACTTTGCCCTTTATATTCAGACAGTTCAACTGACGATTTTGTCAATACCAGAGCCTGAGTCTCCGAATCCTTATCTGATAATTTAATAGCTGCTCTAAAATCAGCCGAATTCTCCCATAGTTTTTTGGCCTGTTTTTTTGCCTCAGGAGATAACATCGGGGCTAAAGTCCGGTATATATCCAGGCCTTCCTGTTGAGCATCCCGCTCATCCTGTTCAAATAAATAAAAATCCGTTTCATAGCCGCCGCCTGTAACCTGTTTATCTTTAACAACCTCAGCAGTGGTGTTTCTATCGTTCTGTGAATCGTCCTGAATTAAAGATTTATTGACCATGAGAT
>JALSUJ010000243.1 GCA_027071355.1 Gammaproteobacteria bacterium
AACAAAAAAAAGAAAAACTGAGTAAAGAGCAAAGTCTGGCACTGAGAAAACATATCAATAAACTACAAAATGATCTCAAGAAAATAAATCAACAAAAGTGGAAGCAAAAACAACAGTTAGACATAGCAATCAACCAGAGTGGTAATAAAGTAAGAAAATATGAGGGTCAGGGAAACCGGCAATATCTGACCGGACTAAAACTGGGAGGGAAACGGGTTTTAATATTACTGGACAGCTCTGCTTCCATGCTGGATCAAACTATTGTTAATGTTATTGTAAAACGTAATATGCCCAATAGCATCAAAAAGGCTGCTAGAAAGTGGCGACAGGCAGTTAATACGGTTCGGTGGCTGGTGGCAAACATGCCGGCCAGCAGTAAGGTGATGATTGTGAGCTTTAATCAGGATGCGCAGTCTCTTGCTGAGAAACACTCCATGCAATGGATAAAAACGACCGACAAAAAAAATATTAATGCACTGTTTAAAAATCTTGCAGCTCTAGTACCTCAAAAAGGTACTAATTTATACCGGGCTTTTGCCACTATAAAAAAACTAACTGGACGACCGGATAATGTTATTTTAATTACGGATGGACTGCCTACCCAGGGTCATATAAAAACTAATGCCAATAAGGTAACTCCGGCTGAACGTATTAAGCTATCACAAAAGGCAATAAAAATAATACCCGGAAAAATACCAGTAAATACCATATTACTGCCTATGGAAGGTGATCCTATGGCGGCGCTAATATACTGGAAACTGGCTATAGATACCAAAGGTTCCTTTATGACACCCAGCAGGGACTGGCCATGAGAAAAATCAGAAAACCGATTGAAATTTTTAGTCTGTCATTCCTGGATGTAGTTTCCTGTGGCTTTGGTGCTATTATTTTATTATTAGTGATCAGTAAGTTTTCTCAGCCTGTTATAGTTGAAGAAACCACAATAGATCTGAGAAGTGCACTAAAAAAACTGGAACAGGAACTGGTAATAGCCCGTGGCGAAGTGATTAACACACATAGCCAGTTAACTGAAATAAATAAAAATTACCAGTTGTTAGATAAAAATTATGAGTCAAAGGCAGCACTGCTTACTCAGATACAGGGGGCGTATGCTAATACAACACAGACTTTGAAAACCCAGACCATAATTAAGGAAAAACTAAATCAGGCACAACAAACTCTAACGCAAGAAATGTTACGTCTACAACAGCAGCAACCGGTTGTTAATAAAGAAAATACCATTGGTGGTATTAGTGTAAACAGTGAGTATATCATTTTTATTATTGATACTTCAGGTTCCATGCATAATTTTGCCTGGCCTCTGGTGAGAAAAAAAATGCAGGAGATCCTTCAGGTGCACCCTACTGTTAAAGGTATTCAGGTGATGAATGATATGGGAGACTATATGTTTTCTCAATACGCCAGACGCTGGATCCCTGATTCCCCAGGTAGACGGCGGGCAATTTTAAAGCGTTTAAATTCCTGGGAACCCTTTTCAAATTCTTCCCCGGAAGAAGGTATAACCAAAGCTATTCGTACCTTTTATGATAGTAATAAACAGATAGCACTGTATATATTTGGTGATGATTTTTCCAGAGGCAGTATTCAGTCAGTTATTGATACTGTCAGTCGTTTAAATCGAGGAAATCGTAAAGGTTCAAAACGTGTTAGAATAAATGCCGTGGGTTTTCCGGTATTATTTCAATATCCTGGTACTGAAATGAATATTGCTCGATTTTCTGCTTTAATGAGAAAACTGGCAGAAGAAAATAATGGTAGTTTTGTTGGTTTAAATAGTCTGAAATAATGGCCATAATTTAGAATGTCTTGTCTGGAGCTGACAATGATAATGATGATGAAATTAAAAAAAAGAAATATTAACTTACTGACCCTGCCTTTTGTACTGTTAACATTAACAGCCTGTCAAACAACATTACCTGTTTTTGAAGAAAGTAATGGACAGATAACTGACTGTAGTGAAATTCAACAGACGATAACACAGGGGCCTGTTGATTATTTATTTTATGCTAATAAAATGGTCGATTCCATGGTAAATAACAGCAATGTTAAATCAATACTTAAAAATCATCGTATAAAAATTTACCTTCAGACTATTGAAAATAAAAGCGTAGATAATATTGATATTATTGCCATTAACAAAGCTGTCAAAAATCGCATTTTACGCTCCGGCCAGTTTATAGTCATGCCGGATCAGCAGAACGCGGATTACCGTTTAGCGGGCAGTATTTATCCGCTTCAACATTCAGCAGACAAGTGTGATAATGGCAACCGTAAATTTACTATGTCATTAACGAGTCGTCAGCAATCATCTATTCTCTGGTCTGAATATAAAACCTTTAAATAATAGTGACTATTGATCTAAAATAAACGGCCCCTGAAAATATACAATACAATACAATACAATACAATACAATATAAATTAAATGGCAAAATTACCCGAAAAAACCAGACAGATTGCACAGGTTCATGCGCAATTAATTAATAGTGTTGTAATGGCCTGTCATAATAATGCTATATTACCGCAACTTGAACCTGTACTGCAGGCAGCACAGTCAAATGGCTGGACTGAACTGGTTAAACGCATCCGCAAGATACTGGCAGGCACACGAAACAGTAATATTTTAATTGGCCTGGATGAGGAAGACGCAGCCATTATTCTGGCTATTCTGGTGGCTATACAGGATGCAACTCAACTGCCTAAGGTTGTTGATAAATCAGAAGCTGCAATGGCGGCTCCCGGTCTGGCTATGATGATACATGCCGCTTCTAATGGAGATCCCCAGGCATTATCCACGCTTGCTGGCATGGCACAGCAAATGTCTCAGACACCGGGTATGCGTCAGTTTGCATTGATGTTGAAACCGCTGTTAGATGGCGAAAGAGATTTAGGGGTATTAACAAAAAATCTGGATGAGCAGGCAAAACTATTAATGGAAAGTCTGCTGGAAGAACTGTTAAAATTAAATAATAAGAGTGAATGATGAGTATTGAAAA
>JALSUJ010000244.1 GCA_027071355.1 Gammaproteobacteria bacterium
GGATTGCTACCGCTTCATCGCGTAGTGCGCCTGCAGCTTCACTGCGTAGAGAGCTGTCTTTTTATCATACTCATACAGGCAAACATCTGTCTATTGAATATCATAATGGTCATTCTTATCTAACGCCGGCCCTGAATGAAATCAATCAGTTTTTAAGTGATTTTCGCACGGGCGATATTTATCCGATTGATCGGGGTCTGCTGGATGCGCTGTTTGTACTGCAGCAAAAAAGCGGTATTGAAAATAATTTTGAAGTTATTTCTGCTTATCGTTCCCCTAAAACCAATGCCAAACTACGCCAAAACAGTAAAGGTGTGGCTAAACACAGTCTGCATATGCAGGGCAAGGCTATTGATATTCGTCTAACAGGTTATAATACCCGAGCCTTACGTGAGCTGGCTATGTCCATGAAAGTCGGTGGCGTAGGTTATTACCACCGCTCGAACTTTATTCATATGGATACCGGACGAGTGCGTTACTGGTAAGAGATAATTCGTAACTCTTGTGCTTCACTCAAAATTCAGTAAAGGATATAACTGCGCTTAAATTCCAGTTCTCTGACAGGGAAGCTTAACAGGCAGTCGGTCATTTTATCGTATAAATCATTATCCAGACTTAGTACATAATCTGAAGTGCTGAGCAACCATACGGCTAAACATACGGCTAAAAAGGGTAAATAGCATCTTTTGTGTGAATTAATGCGCTGCATTTTTTTCCGATAAATTTGTTTTACGGGTAGAGTGTTAATCACGCAAGTATATTGCTTTAAAACTGAAATGAAGCTGAAACCAGTCATTTGGCTGTAAATACATTAAATCCGTCTCTGTGTGTGAACGCCTGGCTTGATTTTTGGTCTGATAAAACGTAGATTGAAACAAATATTATAAAAAGTTTAATCCTGCCTGTTTTAATTGTTAATGGTTGTGTTCCCCAATGCCGAATTTATCAATTACCCTGTTTGGGGCTGGAAATGGATTTTGTTATTAAATATGCTAAATGAGGAAAATTTAATGTTAAAAAAACGTACTGCGCTTATTCTGCTTTTTGTTCTGAGTTTTATTATGAGCGGCATCGCACTGGCAAAACCTGAGCATGGTAAAAAGTTCAAAGACTGGACTGTTGCCTGTGAAAAATTACCTAATTCCGGCAAAACCATCTGCAACCTGTTTCAGAATGTGACCAATGATAAAGGCAAGGTGGTTATGCAGCTTGCCATAGGCTTCGTACCGGGTAAGAATGTACCACAGGCCCTGATTACTTTACCTTTGGGGGTTATGTTACAGCCGGGTATTGAGTTTAAAGGCGGCTCTGCCAAGGCAGTACGGGTACCATTTAGTGTTTGTGTTAAAAATGGCTGTGTCGCGGGTGTAGAACTTAAACCTGAAATTATAAAAGGCATGAAAGCCGGAGACAAGGGCAGTGTTAAATTTGCAGCAGGGCCTAAAAAGGTGATTGAATTACCGGTTTCTCTAAAAGGTTTTACCGCCGGCTTTAATTCACTTAAGTAGATAGATGTATTAAGGGTAGTCTGGTCCGGTCAATAACCTTTCGCATAATGAAACTTGACTGGACTCCGCTTACCCCTTCAATTCGGGTTAATTTCTGCAATAAAAAATCCTGATAAAATTCCATGTCAGGTACAATCACTTTTAATAAATAATCGGCACTCTGTCCGGTTATTAAATAACATTCCTGGACTTCCGGGTATTCTTTTACCTGTGTCTCAAAGTTTTCAAAACGATCCGGTGTGTGTCTGTCCATACTGATTTGAATTAATGCCACCAGTTTCAGGTCGAGCTTTTTTTCATTGAGTCTGGCCACATATTCGTCAATATATCCGGCTTCTTCTAATTGTTTAACTCTTCTCAGACATGGGGAGGGTGACAGTCCTATTTTGTCTGCCAGTTCAAGATTGGTGATACGGGCATTGCTCTGTATTTCATCCAGGATACGGATATCCATTTTTGTTAGTTTCATAACAATTAGTCTATGATTTAAAATATTGAAATAATATTTCTATAAAAATATAAATATTGGTATTTTGTTCTAAAAATAACATATTATAAGCAAAATTAGCAATCTAATTTTATCCACGTCCCAGTATACTGTTGGTAAATTAAATTGCTATAAAGAGAACCATTATGAATACCGCAGTCTTTAATCATAATAAATACCGGATGCTTGAGTCGGTTAATATATCGCAGCGTCAATGGCCTGATAATGTTCTGACTCAGCCTCCACTCTGGTGTAGTGTGGATCTGCGTGATGGAAATCAGGCTTTAAAAGAACCCTTAAATCAGCAGCAGAAACTGGCTTATTTTAAAATGCTGGTTCAGATGGGCTTTAAAGAAATTGAAGTGGGTTTTCCTTCGGCTTCGGATGAAGATTTTAATTTTGTTCGAGCTTTGGTTGAAGAGCAGCATATTCCGGAGGATGTCACCATTGCGGTACTAACACCCGCCAGAGAGGCTTTAATTAAACGCACTTTTAGTGCTTTAAAAGGGGCTGAGAGGGCACTGGTTCATATGTATAATTCCACTTCAAAAGTTCAGCGGGAACAGGTTTTCAGACTGGATAAGCAGGGGATTGTTGATATTGCTGTTAAAGGGGCACAGGTGGTTAGTGCCTGTGCACAAAAGCAGCCGGAGACAGACTGGCGTTTTCAGTATTCACCGGAGAGCTTTACCGCTACTGAGCTGGATTTTGCAGTTCAAATCTGTAATGCCGTGAATGATGTCTGGCAGCCTGAGCCGGATAAGCCGGTAGTGATTAATTTGCCCGCTACGGTGGAAATGTCCATGCCTAATGTTTTTGCTGATCAGGTAGAGTGGTTTATTGCTCATATTCATTACCGTGACAGTGTGATCATCAGTGTACATACTCATAATGATCGAGGCTGTGCGGTTGCAGCGGCAGAACTGGCTTTACTGGCCGGTGCACAGCGCGTAGAAGGGACTTTACTGGGTAATGGTGAACGTACCGGGAATGTGGACTTGATCACCTTGGCTATGAACTTATACAGTCAGGGTATTGATCCCGGACTGCATTTGTCTGATATACAGACTATCAGTGAGCAGGTTAGCCATTTGATTCAAATAGCTGTACATCCCAGACATCCCTATATTGGTGAACTGGTTTATACCGCTTTTTCCGGCAGTCATCAGGATGCTATTAATAAATGTCTGAAAAACTATCAACCCGGCCAAACCTGGGAAGTTGCTTACTTACCTATTGATCCGGCTGATTTAGGACGCAGTTATGAGGAAGTTATCCGGATAAACAGTCAGTCAGGTAAAGGCGGCGTTGCCTGGATTATTGAGCAGTCACTGGGGACTCAGATCCCCCGCTGGTTACAAATTGAATTCAGTCAACTGGTACAGCGACAGGCTGAAAAAACTGGCTCTGAAATATCATCAGAACGGATTGCTGAATTATTTGTAGAAACTTATATGCGGCCCAAAGGTTTATTTCAGATAAATAGTTATCAGGCTGGACAGGGTTCTGAGGGCAAGGAGCAAACAGAATTTTGCATTAATCATCTGGATAAAACACTGAACCTTTATGCACAGGGCGTGGGCATATTAAACTGTTTTATATCCGCGTTATCCGGACAGTTTTCTGTAGCTATGGATATTATCGAATACTCTGAACAGACTCTCCAGCCGGACAGTTCTGCTCAGGCTATCGCTTTTGTCCGTGTTGCTATCAATGGTCAGAATTATTCAGGGATGGCGGAAAATAAAGATATTGTTATGGCTTCATTAAATGCCATATTACAGGCTGTATCGGAGTATACGCTGAATAGTTATAATGGCACATAAATACCTTCCCCCACTACAGGAGAAGGTATTTATGAGCTGATCACTGTCCCATCATATTCATCTGCATTTGAGAATAGCCTTCTGGTATGCTAACGGTATCATCACTGAGACTATCGGTGTTTATGCTGGACAGACGAGTTTCCAGTTTGATACTGCCATCCGGTCCATAGAGTCTGGTGTGCAGTGGGATACCGTTAATTTCAGTTGCCGGTGCATTACTGCCCATCATCTGTTGAGCCATTTTCTGCATGCGTTTCATATAATTCTGCATACTCATTAAGGTTTTGGCATCGCTATTGGAGAGACCCATTTTTTCCGGTTCAGTGATGCAGATTTCACTGACTTTTACAGCGTTTTTAAACGATTCATAAATGGTACATTCTATTCCGGATACGGTTTCTGTCCGGTTCGTTTTTTTCTGTTCCAGTTTCGGGGCCGGCTGGGTTTTATCTACCTGAGACAGATGATTATTCATCATTTTTTCCACCTGTTTTCTCTGCTCCGGCGGCATGCCTTCCATTTTTGCCATCATCGCCTTACGCATTTGATCCATTTGCTCTTTGGCTTTTTTTGCCTGTTCCTGCATGGCTTTTTCATCCATAGAAATATAGCGTTTCTGGGCCGTATCCACATGGCTTAACGAGTTGCTCTGGCTGTCATAAATACTATAGTTATTACTCTGGCTGGGAGGTGTAAAACGAATTTTACCATCTTTAATCTTCATGGTATTTGAGGTTTTTTGAGATCCGCTGCTCTGCTCATAGATCACGGTGGCATCTGCAAATACCCATTGGGACCCTAACAGGGCATTACATAAAATAACGGTAGAACTGGTTTTTAACAGGATGTTTTTCATTAAATGTATAACCTTTTATTAAATTATTTTGTAATGACTCAGCATAAATTACCGTATCTGCCTGCAGATACTCTTTTCAGGTTTAAATCATGCTGAATAGTTACATTATTTTAACGTCTGTATGATTATAAGCATGCAGGCTGAGTATCTCAATGGCTTATTAAATTCTATTTATAAACCTGGTTTATAAAACAACCTGACTAAACAACGCGATCATTGCCGCCATCCACAGGTACCTGAGCGGCTGTGGTTTTAGCAAACAGGGGGCCGCACATTTCAACGGCCAGTTCAGCCACATCACGGGAGGTGATTTCAGTATGCAGCAGATTACTGGTTTTATACTGCTCGATTGTTAAGCCATAGTGCTTTGCTCTGGATTCAAGTACCTCATCCGTCCATATTGCAGTATCAAATACGGCATTGGGATGCAGGGTATTGATACGAATATTATCCTCTCCCCATTCCAGCGCTGCAACCCTGGCCAGCTGGTTAAGTGCTGCTTTGGCTGCTGAATAGGCTGCTGCACCAGGACCGGGGGCGGGAACATTTTTAGAACCCATAGCAATAATACGGGCACCATTGGGTGACAGTTTTAAAAACGGATGCGCCTTGCTCATTAAGGATAAATTCGCATCCAGATTAATGCTCATTACCTTACGCCATTGAGTCATGCTTAAATCTTCAATGCGGCAGCCGCCGGGAAAAATACCGGCATTAAGAATGAGCATATCCAGGCCGCCGTATTGACGAATAGTCTGCTGCAGAGCATTTTTTAATGCCAGTTCATCGGTGACGTCACAGTTAATACCCAGATAGTCCGGACGTTGATAAAGGCTTTTTATTTCCGGCAATATATCCAGTGCCACCACACAGGCACCTCGTGCCAGCAGGGAATCGACACAGGCTTTGCCTATACCGCTGACGGCACCGGTTACCAGTGCGACTTCACCATCAAAGCGGGTACCACAGGCCTGACCGGCTTTGTTAAGTTTTGCCTGCTCCAGTTCCCAGTATTCCACATCAAAGATATCCTGTGAGGGTAAAGCCCGGTAGCCTCCCAGTTGCGTGGCACGCATAATAATATCCATAGTATGCTGGTAAATATCCGCCACAATGGCTGCATCCTTAATGGTTTTGCCAATGGTCAGCATACCGGCCTGTGGGTTCAGAACTATTCGTGGCAGCGGATCAAGCCGGTTTTTCTGCTGGCCATCGTGAGGGTTTTCAGCACCTTGCTTAAAATAGCGATTATAAGCCTCTACATAGTTTTCCAGATCCTGAGCCGGATCTTCTGTCATTAACAGCGGGAGCTGTTTGGTGCGGATTACATGATCCGGTGTTGCCGGTCCCTGCTGACTGATGTGTTTTATATCAGGGTGATTAGCAAAACCAAGCGTTTGTGGGGTTCGGGTCTGATGTATTATCAGTGGTTGCTGTAATTTTTCAGAAAGCTGTTTTCTAAACCGGCATAAACTTATAACATCCAGATCGTTACTATTTGCTACACTGTCAACGGTAACTTCAGGGTAACTGGAATGTACTTCCAGAGCCTGATGCTGTGCCAGATAGTCTTCTGCCATAGTTACCAGCTCGATCATTCGCTCATAGGATTCTCTGGCATTGTCGCCAAAAGAGAAGATACCATGATTCATTAATACCATACCGATAGTTTCATTACTGACCTGCTGCGGAAAAATTTCTGCACACAGGCGGGACAAATCAAAACCAGGCATAATATAAGGAATAATAACGACTTTATCAGCATAAATACTTTTTATTCTTGCCAGTCCATCCTGAGTATTTGTAATACTGACGACGGCATCAGCATGGGTATGATCCACATACTTATACGGCAGTAATGCGTGCAAGATGGTTTCTACTGATGGACCGGGTGCACTGGCACTGGTCATATGAGTTTTGAGCTCATTAACCATCTGGGCATCTGTGAGCTGCTTAAGCTGACTCAGTTTTAACAGATGTTGCATACGAACTGGTGCATAACCTCTGGCTTCAATGGTTTCAAGATCCCAGCCGCTGCCTTTTACATACAGTATGGTTTCGGTCTCACCCACAATATTAGTCTGTTTTATTTTGACAGAGGTATTACCTCCGCCATGTAATACCAGAGATTTATCCTGACCTAATAAACGTGAACTATAAACCCGTAAATCCAGCTCAGTAGGGTATTGTTTTGCTTCGTTTTCATTCCAGCGACTGTGCATTATTCTGCCTGTGTAGTAATAACTGATGTCAAAGCATAAGCAATACAAAAAGTTTGTCAAATAGCGGTTTAAAAAAAGTTTTGCCGCGGGGGGGTAATGGTTTGCCGTTTATAGCCGAATTAAAAGTAATAAAAAGTTTAACTATCTGAAAAATAATAATAAATTAAATATGGTATGCGACTTGCTTAAGCTGTTATTAAGAAAATGCTTAAGAAAGCAAAGTTATAACTACAGTTATTTAATTTAAAAGGTTGCTCATTATGGGAATTAGTTTTGACAAGTATATGGGGGTGCAGGTTGATGCTCTGGTCTTACGCTCAAAACGTTCTGAAATTCTGGCCTCTAATTTAGCCAATGCCGATACCCCAGGTTATAAAGCCAAAGATTTTGATTTTAAAGCGGCAATGGCAGATGCAACGGGTAATCGCTCAGAATTTAGTAAAACCCGCTTAAAAATGGTGACTACGAATAATAAACATTTACAGATGGGGCAAAACGGTTTTTCACCCGATATACAATATCGTAATCCTTATCAGCCATCATTAGATGGCAATACTGTAGACAGTGGTCTTGAAAAAACGGAGTTTTCTAAAAATTCAATTTATTATAGTGCCAGTCTGCGTTTTATGACCGGCAAGTTTCAAAGTTTAACCAGAGCCATAAAAGGGCAGTAAGAGACAGTTATTAGTCCTTAGTCTTATGACTAAAGACTTTCTCTTAACAACGGAGTAATTATTATGGGGCTTTTTAATACCTTTGACGTTTCCGGTTCAGCCATGACTGCTCAGTCAGTTAGAATGAATCTGGTGGCCAGTAACCTGGCTAATGTCAATAGTGCAGCAAGCAGTGTAGAGGGAACATATAAATCCCGTCAGGCGGTATTTAAAACCGTTATTGATGAGTTTTCCAATGATCCAGCCGTTGCAAAGGTAAAAGTGGATCGTATTATTGAAAGTGAGGAACCACTTAAAGCTCAGTATCAGCCTTATCATCCAAATGCTAATGAAGACGGTTATGTCTATATGCCTAATGTTAATCCGGTGGAGGCGATGGCGAATATGATGGATGCGTCACGCTCATATCAGACCAATGTGGATGTGTTAAATACTACCAAACAATTGTTAATGAGAACGATTAGTCTGGGTAAGTCATAGTATAAAGTCGTAAGTAGTGTGCATCCATTTATTGATGCACACTAGCGGTACAAGGATGTGCCGCTCATTTTTGACGATCGTAAGTCGTTGAAAATGGAGCAAAAGAAAAATCACACTTTTTCTTTTGCGTTCCGGTAAATTGCCAGGAAGGCAATTTCCGGATGGACACTAAGTAGGAAAATAACAGGCTTGTCAGAGTATATTACAGCCTTGAGGCAGGGGAAAGAAAATGTCAGTTATAGATAATAATGTCACTCTTTATGACAATTTGGGACTGAGCAGAAAGAATGAGCCTAAAGTCGAAGAGAGTAAACAGGACCAGTTTATGCAGTTATTAATTGCACAACTTAAAAATCAGGATCCTTTGCAGCCTCAGGACAACGGTCAGTTTTTAAGTCAGCTGGCTCAGTTTGAAACAGCTTCCGGTACTAAAGACTTACAAAAGTCGTTTGATAAGTTCAGTGCCAATATGCAGTCAAATTCTGCTTTGCAGGCATCCAGTCTGGTGGGGCGAAATGTCCTGGCCCCGGGCGGTATAGCCCAGCTGGAAAGTGGCACTAATGTAATGGGACAAATTGATCTGTCTGCTTCAACCACTAATCTTAATATTGAAATTGAAGATGCCAACGGACAGCTGGTTAAAACTATTTCAATGGGTACTCAATCTGCGGGTGATGTTCAGTTTACCTGGGATGGGACGGATAATAACGGCAACTATTTACCTCCCGGAGGTTATCGTATCCGGGCCACAGCCGATGTGGGTACTGAAACGGTTGCACAGGATGTGCTGGTCAGCGCCAGAGTGGATAGTGTGTCAATTGGACAGGGTGGTCAGGGCGTTAAATTAAACTTATCAGGTCTGGGCAGTATTGATATTGCTGCAGTAAAAGAGATCAGTTAATAATTATAGATAATCGGCAGGAGGTAATATCATGCCATTTCGAATTGGATTAAGCGGGTTAAAAGCGGCACAGGCTGACCTGAAAATAACTGGCAATAATATTGCCAATGTAGGTACTGTAGGTTTTAAACAGTCCAGAGCTGAATTTTCGGATGTCTATGCCACCAGTAAATTTGGTTCCGTCAGTACAGCTATTGGCAGTGGTGTAAGACTGGCGGCTTCGGCCCAGCAATTTACCCAGGGTAATATTATCTTTACTGAAAACAATCTGGATCTGGGGATTACCGGGGAAGGATTTTTTACTATGGATGATGTGTCCGGTAATCGGGTTTATTCTCGAAACGGGCAGTTTAAAGTGGATAAAGAGGGTTTTATTGTTGATAACAGCGGTTCAAATTTAAAAGGTTATGGCGTCGATCCTGTAACCAATGCCATTGATACCGGGAATGTGACCAATCTTCAGTTATCCAATACCAGTATTGATCCCTTAGCCACATCGACCGCAGATATTTTTGCCAATCTGGATGCATCAGCTCCATCTCTGGGGGCAGGTACCATTGATCCAACGGATCCAGCCACTTATACCCATACCACTGCTTTTACTGCTTATGATTCATTGGGTAATACCATGACTACTGCTATGTATTTCAGAAAAACAGGTTCGAACAGCTGGGATCTGGGGATTGAATATACTGATGCTTTAGGCTCAACTAATAATAATTTTGCAGCAGCCTCTGCGCTTACTTTTACTAATACCGGGGCATTGAATGCACCCAATACAGTGACTTTTGATGCAACGCCGACAACTGGAGCAGTTACCCCTCAGTCTTTAACCTATACCCTGACGGGGCTTACTCAGTTTGGAGCCAATTTCGGGGTCACTAACTTAACTCAAAATGGTTATACCACCGGCCAGTTATCAGGTCTGGATGTGGATCAGTCCGGTGTGATCACCGCCCGTTTTACCAATGGGCAGTCTAATAATCTCGGCCAGGTTATTTTAACCGGTTTTACCAATAACCAGGGTTTAAGCCAGTTAGGGGATAACTACTGGGCAGAGAGTTTTTCTTCTGGTGCCGGTGTGATTAATACCCCGGGAGCCGGTAACCTGGGCTTAATTAATTCCGGTGCTCTGGAAGACTCTAATGTTAACCTGACTGAGCAGTTAATTAATCTTATTACGGCACAACGTAACTTCCAGGCAAATGCCAAAACTATTACTACAGCAGATACCATTACCCAGACTTTGATCCAGATTTAAGTTTATTCCTTCAAGGGAACGCGGGCATTCTGTCTGCGTTCTTCTACTGTCCAGTCAGCCTGTTTTTAATATCTTCCCAACCCCCTATTATTT
>JALSUJ010000245.1 GCA_027071355.1 Gammaproteobacteria bacterium
TTTGAACATCATGAACAACCGGAAATGCAGTTCCAGCATGATGAGATAAATACTCTGGAAGGTGAGGAACCGGATGTTCAGACAGAAAATGAAGAACAACAGAGCAAGACACAGCCTTTTGTCAGAGACGGGCAGAAAGTCGGCAGAAACCAGCCTTGTCCCTGTGGTTCGGGTAAGAAATATAAACAGTGCTGCGGGAAAGTAAGCTGACAGTCAGGTTATTTTTTCAGAAAAAATGCCCGCTTAATGTGGGCATTTTTGTTTAAAAAGTTACAAAAAAATTTAAGTGGATCAGAAAATGTCTATAATAATTGAATTACCAGAAATGCATCCTGTTCCCGGTTTTAAGCTGGGGACAACCTGTGCAGGAATTAAGGTAGACGAGCGTAAAGATCTGGTGCTGATGCAATTTGATAAACAGGCCAGTGTTGCCGGAGTATTTACTCAAAATGCTTTTTGTGCGGCACCGGTGCATGTGGCAAAAGCACATCTTCAGGTGGGTAATAATCAGTATTTTGTTATTAATACCGGTAATGCCAATGCCGGGACCGGAGAGCAGGGTATGCAGGATGCTCAATATACCTGTGAACAGCTTGCTCAACTGGGTAATACTGACTCACAGGCAGTGCTGCCCTTTTCAACCGGGGTCATAGGTGAAAGCCTGCCGGTTAAGAAAATTGTCAGTGCTCTGCCTGCTGCTCTGGATAATTTAACAGAAAATGGCTGGCAGGATGCGGCTCAGGGTATTTTAACCACCGATACTCGAACTAAAGGTGCATCAAAACAAATTAAATTAATGGGTAAAACAGTGACTATCACCGGAATATCCAAAGGCTCGGGGATGATCCGTCCAGATATGGCAACCATGCTGGCATTTGTAGCTACCGATGCCCCAGTTGCTAAAAACGTATTAGATAAACTATTAAAATACGCAGCGGATCATTCATTTAATCGGATCACGGTCGATGGTGATACCTCAACCAATGACTCCTGTATGCTGGTGGCCACTGCTCAGGCAGATATTGAGACCATCACAGAGACTGAACAGGCTGAATTTAGCATACTGCAAAATGCCATAATTGAGGTAATGGAACAACTGGCGCGGGCCATTATTCTGGATGGTGAGGGTGCAACCAAGCTGATCAATATTCATATCTGCGGCGCTAAAAATGCACAGGAGTGCGATGCGGTAGCTTATACCATTGCTCATTCTCCGCTGGTTAAAACTGCTTTTTTTGCCAGTGATCCAAACTGGGGGCGTATTCTGGCTGCGGTGGGTCGCTCGGGTGTGAAGGCGCTGGATATTAATGCTCTGGAAATTTATCTGGATGATATCTGTCTGGTGCGCAATGGCGGCCGCTCCGATGACTATACTGAACAACGGGGTCAGGCAGTTATGGATCAGGATGAAATTACCATTGTTGTTGACCTTAAACGGGGAAATGCCGAAACCACTATCTGGACCTGTGATCTTTCTTATGACTATGTAAAAATCAATTCCGAATACCGTACCTGATAATATGGGCAAACGTCTCAATGAGGTTCATGTGGCGGTAGCGGTTATAGTGAAAAATAACCGGGTGTTAATTTCAAAACGTCCGGAACATGTTCATCAGGGCGGTTTATGGGAATTTCCCGGAGGCAAGATAGAGCCTGGAGAAACTTTGCTATCGGCAATGGAAAGGGAAATTCAGGAAGAGCTGGCGATTAAGGTTTTAAAAAGTCGTCCATTGATTAAAATAGCGCATCATTATCCGGACAAAAGTGTTTTGCTCGAAACACATATTATTGAGGACTTTGAAGGACAGCAGTACCCGGAACATGAAATGTCTCTGGGTTGTGAAGCTCAGGCAGTGCAATGGGTCGATATATCACAACTAAAACATTATGCTTTTCCGGCAGCTAATCAGGCTATTATAACTGCCCTGCAGTTACCGCAGATATATGTCATTAGCCCGGATCTGCTGGAAATGGATACCATGCAGTTGCAAATATTTAAAAAAGTATTCCAGAAATACCCACTGGTGCAATTACGTTTTAAAACCCTTGAAGGGGAGCGTCTTGAACAGATGGTGGCTAAAGTATATCAGCTGGCTCAGGGTACTCATGTCCGGCTATTACTTAATTCTGCTATGGCGCTGAATACTGAGCTGCATGACATTGCGGCCGGTGTGCATCTGACCAGTGCTCATTTAGCCGATACCCAGTGGGTTCTACAGTATCAGCAACAGTTTCCGGAAAAACTACTTGCAGCATCCTGCCATAATGCGCTGGAAGTGGCACAGGCCAATGATTTAAAACTGGATTTTGCAACTATTTCACCGGTACAGAGAACACTTTCTCATTCGCAGCAGCCGGAACTTGGCTGGGATAAATTTGCACAATTAACGGCAAAGGCACAAATGCCTGTTTATGCACTTGGGGGGGTGAATCGTATGGATGTTGATGTGGCCCGCAGCTATGGTGCTCAAGGTATAGCCGGGATACGCAGTCTGTTTTCTTAATACTTATTGAGCAATTAATATCATATGAATAAAGCACTACTAAATAATAAATATATACGCCTGCTGGCCATGAGTCTGGTTATTATTGTGGCCATTTCCTTTATTCAGGATTTTGCAGATTTTCTGGATAATAATTCAGACAGAGTGGTTAAGCTGGGGACTAATAATTACTGCGATCCTATGCACAGCGTCTGTAGTGCATCCATTGTTAATAAGGGTGAATTCCAGCGTCTTAGCCTGTTAATAAAACCGTTAAATCCGGAACAGAAAGAATATCTATTATCAGTAACGGCTTCCGGGTTTGATTTTGAAGGCATTCAATCTTTAGCCGTAATACTCACAGAGCAGGAAGATAATAATGTGAGTAAAACGATTTTATTGTCTCCGGATCCTTCTGATAAGCGAGTGGTTCCGGAAAAATGGCTGGCAACGAGTAAAATTGATGCTGGCGGGAACCAGAAAAAAGGCTGGCTTGCCACTATCCGTCTAAAATCCACACAAAAAGAATAC
>JALSUJ010000246.1 GCA_027071355.1 Gammaproteobacteria bacterium
GTATATAGGTATATAGGTATATAGGTACCTGCTTACTAATATGGTAGGTGAGTAATATATAAAAATCTATAGAGGTACTTGCAAAATCAATTAAAAAAACAATTAATCAATAACTTACGAACCAAAATATGTCGTAACTTATTGATTTTTATCTTTGATAAATAGTTTTGCAAGTACCTCTATAGACAAATATTTAGTCAGAAAATAAGGTGTCACTATGAAAAACAAACAGATCTTTAAAGTGGGTGCTTTTGGTTTGAAGCAGACTGAAATAAGTATATTAAAAGTTTTTTTTTCGTTGCATGGTTATCGTGAGTGGTATTTTCAACTGGTAACAAATATTTCTGATGTTAATCAGATTGATATCTGGCTGGTTGAACATAATAAGCTTGCTTTCGTGTTAAAAGGTAATTCTAAAGCAATACATATTGATATCTATTCATCAAAGAAAGAGTGTAAAGCTGAGTCTGATTATACGTTTTGTCGCCCATTGAATATGCAGCTTCTGGTGAAAATGCTGGATAAAATTGTTGTTCAAGATCTGAAGTTTGTCCCGCCAATCAATGATGAAGTGGTTATAAATGACAAGTTAATAAAAGATATAAGCAAATCCACTGCAAGTACAAAATCCTGGCAAAACTATACGGCTCTGGTCATAGATGATAGTCCTACTGTTCGTACATTGATGAAAGCCTCTCTGCACAGTTATGGTTTTAAGGTAGAAACAGCTGAAACTTCAGAACAGGCCATTCAGACTATAAAATTAAGATCCTATGATATTATTTTTCTTGATGTTATTTTGCCAGGCAACATAGATGGTTATAAAATTTGTAAGATCATTAAATCCAGTAGCGACTACAACACTCCAGTCATTATGTTAACGAGTAAAGGTTCAACTATCGACAAGGTTCGGGGCAAGCTGTCTGGTTCTAATGCTTATTTAACCAAACCGGTTGATCAGACGGCGTTAATGAATAGTGTTAATAAGCTGCTCAGAGAACGATCTCCTGTGCGCATGAAACAAAAAACAAACAGTTTAAATAAAGTGAATCATGTAAATTCTTTTAACTATACATAATTTTATGCATTAGCAGATCGTCAGGCCAGTAATTATTTTCACCCTGTTTTTCATTAAATAATATCAATAACAATAGAATAAGGTAACTCATGATAATCAATAAAGTACTTGTAGTGGATGATTCCCCAACTGATCTTAAAAATATGGAAGAAATTTTGAGCAAAGAAGGCTTTCATATCAGTTTAGCTACATCAGGTATGGAAGCAATAAAAAAAAGCAATGAAGAGTTGCCTGATATTATTTTTCTTGATGTCGTCATGGATGATAAAAATGGCTTTCAAACCTGCCGTGAACTGAAAAAAAATCCACAAACAAAAGATATTCCAGTGTTTCTGGTCAGCAGTAAAAATCAGAAGGTTGATCATCTGTATGCAAATCAGGTGGGAGCAAAGGAACTTATTAGTAAACCGGTTAATTCAGAGTTAATAATGAGCAAGATTCATAACCTTTAAGATGAAATTAGATGGGTGAAGGCAGGCAAAAGAGTGTGACTGAAGACGATATAAGTAATACAGCTGATGCGGTACTTGAAAGTCTGCCGATTGTTGCGGTAGCAAGGGATTTTTCCTGGCTGAATAAACAGGAATATCTTGATAGTGATGAAACAGATAAGAATGCATCGGAAATTGAGTATATTGGTTTTCAAGTAGCCGACCTGCATCTGATTTGTTCATTTGACAGTATATCAGAAATTTCAGATATTCCTGATATTTATCGTGTGCCACATCTGCCGCCCTGGGTAAGAGGTGCGGCCAGCCTGCGTGGCGAAGTTGCTCCGATTATTGATCTGGCTCTTTATCTTAACTTATCACAGCGTACAGAAGCATCCATGCTGATGGTGATGGGTCATAATGACGAACGTGCAGGACTGTTGGTCAATGGTCGTCCTGATATTTATTATTTTTTAGAACAACATCAGTTAACAACGGAACCCCCTGTTTCACAAGAACTGCTGCCGCATCTTAAAACAGCCTATCAGCGGGATGGTGTGATATGGCTGGAACTTGATATGACGGCTTTAATTGACAAAATGATTGAATAAATGAATCCAATTCTATTGGATAATTAGATTTCAAAATAACTATCTCTCAACTCTCAACAACTATCTCTCCACAACTATTTAAATGAGGTTAATAATGAAAGCTTTAAAATGGCTGGCAGCACTACTACTGGCACTTACTTCAGTATCAGTTTGTGCGGAACCCTATGATGAAATTTCACAAAGTACACCGGGTGTAACAAATAGTACTATTATTCTTGGACAATCGGCGGCTTTTAGTGGTCCGGCTGCTGCTCTTGGTAGAGAATATCGTCGTGGCGCAGTAACCTATTTTGATTATATTAACCAGGAAGGTGGAATCAATGGCCGGCGTATCTTTTTGATCTCTCTGGATGATGTTTATGAGCCGAAAAGAACAATTGCTAATACTAAAGAATTATTAGAAAAAGATAATGTTTTTTCCCTTTTTGGTTATGTGGGAACGCCTACCAGTAAGGCGGCATTGTCTCAGGTTAGCAAACATAGAGTACCATTTTTTGCGCCTTATACCGGTGCAGAATTATTGCGTACTCCGGTTAATCCTATTATTTATAATGTACGTGCTAGTTATTATCAGGAAACAGCGGCTCTGGTTGAGCATATGTTGCAGCAAAATAAACGTAATATTGCTGTTTTTTATCAGGATGATAGTTATGGCAAGGCGGGTTTGGAAGGGGTAAGACGTGCTCTGGAAAATAATAATTTATCGATAGGTGCTCTGGGTACCGTACAGCGTAATACTACGAATGTCAGTGATGCTGTAAATTCTATCAGCAGCAGTAATCCTGATGGCGTTATTATGATTGGTGCGTATGCAGCCTGTGCTGAATTTATACGTCAGTCAAAAAAGGCAGGGATGCAAAAAACAACCTTTATGAATGTATCCTTTGTCGGTAGTAAGGCTCTGGTAAATGATCTGTGGCTGGACAGTGAAGGGGTTGTTGTTTCCCAGGTTGTGCCTTTTCCTGCCAGTACGGGTATTCCTATTGTTGCGGAATACAACAAGGTATCACGTATGTTTTCTGAGCAAAGTCTGCCCACGTATGGCAGTCTTGAAGGCTATATTGCGGCTAAACTGTTTGTTGAAGGTCTACGCAAGGCGGGTAAAAATTTGACCCGCAATAATTTTATTGCGGCACTGGATACACTGAATAAGACTAACTTAGGTGGTTTTCGGATTGATTGGAATCGACAAAATCATCGTGGTTCAAGTTTTGTCGATGTGACTGTTATTGGCGATAAACATCGCTGGGTATACTGATCCACTCATAATTTATTCATAATAATAAAATTGTAAGGTACAACTAAGATGAACCCCTTTACTATTAAACTAAACCTTAAATCGGCACTGATTGCACTGGGTGTCGGCATTACGGCTATGCTATTTGTTCTGCTGACGGTCAGTATGATTCTTCTTAATAATGTGGATGATAGTTATCAACAGCAGAAAGAACAGTCTGTTTTCCGTATTGCTTCTTTCCATACTCTTAATAAAATAAATCAGATGATTTCTCTTATACAAGAGACTGCACTCACGGGTGATTTGGGTAATATTAATAAGGCAAATACTCTTCTTGAAGAAGCAAAAATTCAGATGAATAAAAGTAGTAATAGCAATAGTCAGAGTCTTCTTAAGGAGATGGCTATTCTGCAAGTAATGGGGGATAAATTGATTCACCAATACCTGCTATTAGGTCGGGAGCAGGGCAATCTGCTGATGCTTGATAAAAATAATGGTTATCTGATAAAAGCAAATCAATTAAGAGTCAAACTCAAGAATAACCTTGACTATTGGCGTGATAAAACTAATGCCTTAACGGATAAGGTGGGTTTTGATGAGAAGCGGGCACGTTACTTTATTCTGGCGAGTATTATTGTATTATTGATCATTATTCCTATTGTACTGTATTTCTTTTACGGCAAGATCATGAAGTCTCTTACCCGTATTACTGATACCGTATTAAGTATTGTTGAAAATGGTGATTATAGTGTGCGTTGTAAGGTAAACAGTGGTGATGAATTGCAGATCCTTGGTGATGCTTTTGATAAACTGCTGGATGAACGTGTAGGGCAGCTGGCATCTATTGAAAAAGAAAATAATGCGATTAACCATTCCATTATTAATATTCTTGAAGCCACGGGTAAGCTTTCCAATCGTGATCTGCGTATTAATGTCCCTGTGGCAGAAGATATTACCGGTGCTGTTTCAGATTCCTTAAATGCAGCGGCCTCTGATATTTCTAAAGTACTGCTTGAAGTACAAAGTGTTTCTGGTGATGTACACTCGAATTCTTCTATTATGGGTAATCATGCTAATAAAGCGTACCTAGTGGCTGAACAGAATATTGTAACGGTGAAACAAACTCTTGAACAATTGGCGCAGGGTTCTGAATCAATGAATAAGGTGATGGCTCTGGCTAATCATTGTTACAAAATTTCCGGGACTGCCAATCAGTCCACCAGCCAGGGACTGGAGTCGGTAATGAGTACTACCAAAGGTATGGGACGTATTCGTGAGGGTATTCAGGAGACCAGTAAACGTATTAAGCACCTAGGAGAACGTTCTCAGGAGATTAGCAGTATTATTGGTATTATTAAGGATATTACTGAGCGTACCCACGTACTGGCTCTTAATGCCCGTATTCAGGCTGCTACTGCCGGTGAAGCAGGAAAAGGTTTCTCGGTGGTTGCAGAAGAGGTGAAGCAGCTGGCTGAAAGTTCCCGTAGTGCAACCTCACAAATTGCAGTGTTGATTCAGAATATTCAAATAGAAACAAATGATACCATTGCTACCATGGAAAAAACGGTAAGTCAGGTTGTCAGTGGTACAGAGCTCTCTGAACAAGCCTATGAACAGATGCAGAAAACCCAGAAAACAACTCAGAGACTGTCGGAGTCCGTCAGGCAAATTGCTACCTCGACCAAAGCACAGGTGGCACTGAATGAAGAAATTTCTGTCCATACCGATAAGCTGCGTAATAGCGCAGTCAATACTCAACAGGAGCTTGAACAACAACGTGAGCATAGTGATAAATTGAATACACTATCACAACAATTAATTGACTCTGTGGGTGAGTTCACACTTCCTGAAACTGCTTAAGTGATAAATACCTTATGTCTATAAAAGAATTACTGGCTGTTCTGGCTGATGAAGTCAATGAGGCAGATGAGTTGCTCAATAAAGAACTCAATATACTCACTAGCACTGAATCCGGTTCAGAGGTATGGACAAATGCCTTTGATAACTATTCATCTCAGGTATTGCGTATTGCTGAAACAGCAGAGATGCTGGAATTCTCCGGCATGAACCAGTTGTGCTGTATGGTACTGGAAAATTTTGCTGCTGTGGCAGAGATGGAAGCAGAAAGCATACAGCTTCAACTGCTTGCAGATTGGCCTGCTTTGTTGAAAAACTGGCTGCTTCATCCACATCAGCAGGAAAGCACCGCTGAACTTATTGAACACTTCTGTCATGAACAATGGCTTTTTCCACTAAAAGAAGAGCAGGCTCTTGAACTGATGGAAACACTGCATCAGGATATAGGTGCAGCAGATAGCTCTTATCGTATTGAACAGGAAAGTCAGGCTCGTCCTGTACAGGTGACTGAAGCCGATATCTCTTTGGAGTTTGCTGCAGATATTACCATGGATCTGCTGGAATCATTCCTGCAGGAAGCACCGGAACATACAGCCAATTATTCACAGGCCATTCAACAAGTGCTTCGGATCGGGTTGGACAAGGGTGAGCAGGAGATCAGCAGGCTAGACGATGCAAGACGTATTATCCATACTCTTAAAGGGGCTGCCAATACACTTGGCGTTAAGGGGATTGCAAATCTTTGCCACCATACAGAAGATATTCTGGATTATCTGGTGCAAGAAGGAATCAGCCCTTCACCTGTACTTGGCGACTTATTACTACGTATTGCCGATCAGCTTGAAGCGATGGTCAGCAGTCTTATGGGTGAGGAGGAAGCACCTGCTGAGCGTAAAGAGTTGCTGACAGAAGTGTTGGACTGTGCCCGACGTATTGATCAGAGAGATGATCCCGATCAGTTTAGCCGGCAGGAGAGTTTGGTCACTATGCAGGAAACTCCTATTGCGTCCACTCAGTCTGACACTATAGAAGTTTCCAATACGGTAGTGGCTCAAGCTGAGACAGTAATAGACAAATTACCTGCAGACCCTCCTAAGACTGCAACGCTTCATATTGCAAGCAGTCATGTGGATGCTTTAATTCGCCATGCAGGTGAAATTACTATTTCACAACGTCAGATGGAGGGTCAGCTGAGTCATATCGACACTCAACTACAGCAATTGCTGAACCAGAAAACGGCACTGCAGCAGCGCATTAATCAACTGCAGGATTTGGTTGATATTCAGGGTGTGGGTGCAGCAGTGGATAAAAGTTCTGCCGCTGGTAGCAGTCAATCTCCTCAGCTGGATAGTCTTGAAATGGATCGTTACAACGAACTGCATAGTCATACCCATGCTTTTATTGAGTCATTTGCTGATTTTAATATAATGGGTGAGCAGTTTACTGAGCAGATAAATAGGCTTAACAGGCATCTTAGCGATCAGGCTCGTATTAATTCAGAATTGCACCAGGGGCTTTTGCAGGCGCGTATGATTCCTGCTGCTCATATTGAAGGACGTTTACAGCGTGCTTTACGAAACACTTGTCATCTTACGGGAAAACAGGTGGTTTTAGAGCTTATTGGTCAGGATATCATGGTGGACAGCTACGTACTGGGTGCGATTACAGAACCACTGATTCATCTATTGCGTAATGCAGTCGATCATGGCATAGAAACAGAGGAAGAACGCCTGTTAGCCAATAAGGACAGTCATGGAAATGTCCGCATAATATTCAGTAATGAAGGTAATAAGATTCTTATCCGTTGTATTGATGATGGTAATGGTCTTGATCTTGATAATATTCGTAATAAGGCTTTTGAACAGGGACGATTAAAGGAAAGTCAGCCTGTAACTAATGAAGAACTGGCAAAAATGGTGCTTATTCCCGGATTTTCTACTGCTCATGAACTGACTCAGACTTCTGGACGAGGAGTGGGAATGGATGTGGTTAATGACAGCATTTCTAAACTTAAAGGAGCGATTGATCTTATTAATCATCCTGGTATCGGTTTGGAAATAAATCTACGTTTACCGGTGACATTAACGACGATTGATGTCCTGCTGGTCAGTGTTGAAAATGATACTATTGCCTTACTGGTTGATGAAGTAGAACAGGTCATTCATAGCGGCGCAAAAAATATTAAGGAACTTGGCAATAGCTGGGTATATCATGCCGAAGAGGCTGCTTATCCAGTACGTCAGCTGGCAGAGCTGCTGGACTACCCCACAGAAAATGGACTGGGCAATGCTGAAGACACACGTCCTCTATTGCTGATCCGCTCTGGTGAGCGTCATGTCTGTCTGCTTGTTGATGAAGTACTGGATACCCAGGAGCTGGTTATGAAAAACCCGGGTAAACACCTTTCCAGACTACCGGGTGTTATCGGTATTTCCATTCTGGGTGATGGTCGTGTCACACCTGTGATTGATGTCTTAAAACTGCTTGAGCGCAAAGCCAGCAGCAACTGGAGTCAGCAGCTTAATCAGCCAGGAACAGATGTACACTCTGTTCAGGAAACGGATATTCTGGTGGTTGATGATTCTCTGAGCATCCGACAGTCACTGTCGCAATTACTCAATGATGCCGGCTTCTGTACCCATACTGCCCGTGACGGCTTTGAAGCCATTAATTCTATCAATGAGCAATTACCCAGCATTATGCTGGTGGATATGGAGATGCCGCGTATGAATGGACTGGAATTAAGTGAACATATTCGGGCACAGGATAGTACCCGGGATATTCCTATTATTATGATCAGCTCCCGTTCACAAGAGACTCATATTGAACGAGCTTTTCAAGCTGGTATTGACGATTATCTGACCAAACCCTACCAGGACCAGGCATTACTTGATTTAATACAGAAGTATCTGAATAAAGGAACTCATGTATGATAGGTACGCTTCCCTATAATGATGAATGGCTGGTATTTATACTTGATGGTATTTCTTTTGCTTTGCCAAATAGTCAAAGTCAACAAATCGGGCTTATCAATGATCTGCAATCTGAGATCATGTTTCATCCAATTCCTCATCTGCAGGATCAACAGGGCAATGCTATTTATATACTCAATAGCCAGTTAAAGCCGGAATCAGCCTGTGCTGAAAAACGTAAATTATTTTTATTACTTTCTGATGACGACAAACACACTATTGGTTTGCTCTGTGATGCAGTTGATGTGTTTTTCTTTTCCCAGCAGAATAGGAAAATACTGGCTATTCCGCCGGTAATGCTTCACTCAAACTCTCCGCTTTTTGCTATTGCCGTATCAGATACTGAAAAGCCTGTCTATCTGTCCCATGCACAAAATATTATGCAATACATTCAAAGAATAGAGAACCAGCTATGACTGACCAGGCGCAAGTATGGATTCTTAATAATGGTCAACAAAAGGTTGCTATTGCTTTTGCTGAACTGGTTGCTGTGGTTCGTCATCCTGATATTTATACTTTGCCTTATAGTTCTTCATGGAGCAGTCAGTTTAGCCACTGGCAAAATAATATTATACCTGTTATTAATCTGTCTGAACGCTTAGAGAAAAGGATAGAAGCTCCTTTATCCGCAAATCAGACAAAAAAACATAATATGCTATGCATCCTGGCTTACCCGGAAAAAAATGATGTTGCCTATGGTGGTTTTCTAACTCAACATCCTCCTTATGATATTACTATCAGTAATGATATGGCTTATCACTTACCACAACCTGTACAGGCATGGCAAAGCATTAGTCGCTCATGCATTAATTATCAATCTGAATCAATTCCAATTCTTAATATATCCGCAATTTATGCACCATAAATAATCATCTCACGCATACTGTCGTATTCCGGTCTGCAATGCACCATTGCTGGTAATTAGAGACTACAATTTACCTGTTTGCGTTTAATAAGGTAATTAAAGAGGTTACAATATATTACTGGGATGGGGTTGCTTCTCCGCAATAGCGCCGAGCAAA
Organism: Gammaproteobacteria bacterium; assembly: GCA_027071355.1. Lineage (GTDB taxonomy): Bacteria > Pseudomonadota > Gammaproteobacteria > GRL18 > GRL18 > JANELJ01. The sequence goes on from JALSUJ010000246.1 coordinate 9,209, forward strand.
GCTCGGTGTATCTAGCCGGGTGAAAGTCTCTGTCGGGGAGTTGTAGTAATTCAACTTCATAAGGCTTAGCCACCCACCCGTAGGGTGACGCACACCCTGAAGTGCTGGTGCAGCTTCGAAATACCAATGGCGGATGTCGAGGGTTTTAACGCACACCGAAGGCAATACAGAAGCATCCAACAATGACAAGGATGTGGAGATCCGTCGGAGTCATCAGGCCGTGGCACGCAAGAAGAGATACACTGTAGAACTCGGGAAGCCCCAAAGACTCCTGATTAAGATCGGATGCTTAAGGCGTGGTTGCAATACAGATTAAGAGCGGGAAAAGCGCACGTCTAGGACTGTACTGGGTAACTGGCGTTCCTACCGTGAATGGCAGAAAGAAACACACATATTTAATCAGCACTAATGAGGTTATCAAATGAGACCAGAACAAATAAGAGATGAAGTCGGAAAGTTGGGATTATCTGAAAAACTCCTACTTGTTGAAGATATATGGGACTCTATTGCTGTCAGCAATTCAGAAATTCCTATGCCAATGTGGCAAAAGCGCGAGCTTGATAGAAGATATAAAGAATATAAGGAAGGAAAATTAGAGCTTCATGATTGGAATGATGTTCATAAAGATTTACGTAAAAAGTACAAATGAGACTGAGATACACAGACAAAACCCTGAGAAAAAGCCTTAAAGTACCTCCACCTGAAGGAAGAGGATTTTTAGCAAGTCAAAGTCAAAAGACTGATTTCTCTTGAAACCCCCACCTGATGAAGGAAGTTTTTCATTTAGTAACACAGCGCAAAGATATTTTTGGTATTTAGAATACGCTATTATTAAAATAGAATAATGGTGTCACTATTACCCTCCTCCCATCACCTCACTCACTTTTGCTTCCAATAATGAAATATTAGGGACAATATAATTTTCACCATCCAATTTAATATAAGTGACTTGATCACTCATAATGCTACTGATTGCCAGCCTTGTTTCTTCAATAAGAGTTAAACTAGGGATTGACTGACAGCCAAGAGCAGTAAAGGGAGCACAGCCTTGATTACCTGGAGTATTTAAAATAAGTAA
>JALSUJ010000247.1 GCA_027071355.1 Gammaproteobacteria bacterium
ACATTTTTTTCACCAAATCGACCAGAGAATCTGTGCTTATTATAGCATTTCTGGTCGATTTGGTCACTTAAAAAAAGAATAAATCCCTTTGGTTTCAAATGGATAGAATGTTTTTCAGGGCTGACTAATTATTGAAGTCAGTGTGATTGTCGGCTTTATTCTATTGTTCTGGTATCTATTTCGCCAGGACTAAAAACTAACGCCGGGATGAATACCCTGGGAATGTATCTTTATCAATAAAAATTTCAATTAGATTAATAGCATTATTGATATCCACTTTATCAAATAAACCTTGCAGTTCAGACTCTTTAGTGATTTTATAGTGATTCATACCAAAGGATTGTGACAGCAAGGCATAATCCGGATTGATAAAATCACAATCAATATAACGCTTATCATATTGTTGAAACTGGTTTTTACGGATTAGGCCCATGGTGGAATTATTAAACATAATAATATTCAGAGGCAGTTGATAATTAACGGCAGTCATAATTTCCATACAACACATCTGAAAACCTCCATCTCCTAAAATAGCAAAAGGACTCCTGTCCTGTCTTGCAAAACGTCCGCCGATGGCTGCCGGTATCGCATGCCCTAATGAAGAAACACCCGAGTTTGGAAAATAACAGTTTTGCAGAGAAACCTGAAAAAAATTCTGGGCAAAGATAATATTATCATCATAAACCATGATGCCTTCAGGATGCTGTTTCTGTAATTCTGTAAAAAATGCATCCACCAGAGGAAAACGTGCCTTAAACTGAGACAGGCTCTGGCGGATATTTTTATCCCCTTCAGAGCGATAAGCTTCCAGAATATGAGTTAACTGCTTCTTTTCAATTGCCAGCTCTTCAAGCTGCTTTAATGCCGCACTCAAAAGCAGACGCAAATCACCTAAAATTGCCACATCTGCTTTAAATACTTTTTCTAATTGTTCAATATTATTATCAATCTGAACAATTTTTTTCCCTTTTAGTAAATCTTTGTTCCAGACATAACTGGTGCGTTCATTAAAACCGGCCCCCAGAAAAATAATCAGATCGGACTGCTCCATAATATAATCATAGGCCTCACCATAGGAGGTTACCCCAAGACTACCCAGGGAAAGTTCCGAATGTTCATCAATAACGCCTTTTCCCTTGAGACTGGTACTGACAGGAATATTGAGGCTCTCACTGAGTTGTGCGACCTGAGCCTGAGCCCCGGAAGCAATACAGCCATAACCAGCCACAATAACCGGATGCCCCGAAGCCTGAATCAAATGTACAAAATCTTTGACAGCAGTAATATCATCATAATGAATCTGGTGATTTTTACTGGTTTTTATCTGATCCAGTATCTCCTCATCCACTAATTCTTTTTGAATATTAAAAGGAATACTTAATAACACCGGACCGGAACTGTCTGCCAGCAAAATTTTAGCCGCACGGTTCAGGACATTGGCCATATAGTCGGTACGTTCAATTAATTTGGCGTATAGAGTAATACTTTTAAACAGAGTATCCTGACAGATACTTCCGCCTTCACCCGAACTTTCCTGTAAACCACCCTTACCAAAAATATGGGTTGATGTTTCACCGCTAATAATTAAAACCGGCTGTTTATCCACATAGGCATTGGCTATACCGGTAATAAGATTGGTTGCCCCCGGACCTGCGGTGGTTATGCAGGCTGAAATTTTACCACAAGCCCGAACATAGCCGCTGGCCATAAAGGAAGCACCCTGCTCATGTTTGGCTAGTACGCTTTTAATACTGGAATGATACAGGCTGTCATATACAGGAAGAATATGAGCCCCCGGCATACCAAAAATATGATCAATTCCCAGGCGCTCCATAAAGCGGACAATAAGCTCACTGACTGTAATTTTCATATATTTGGCAAATATCTCAGACGATTATAAGGATTCCGGACTCGTGCCGGAGGCAAATACCGCTTATTATATTTTTATTAGTTACTAACTTCCAGTGAAAGCTAGTTCTTACTCCACTAAATCCCATTTTCAAAATAATAAAAAATAAGGCGCTTATCTGTGCTAATTCCACTATACGTTTATGACTGGTCCGGAACCTAATTAAAATGGGCTCAATATTATATCGAGCTACAGCAGATAGAAAATTATTATTTTCTAAAAGATGATGCCCATTTATTTGGGCTTGCTAATACCCTGTCTGACTATTACTCAACCATGTCACTTTTTAAACCACTCTAATACCGTTTACAACGGGATACACTGAACAGATTTTTAAACTTACCAAAGCGATAAAACAAATACATGATAAGCAAAAAGGGTAATAATAACACCAGGCCGGCGGTCATCATACCGGAAAGCATTTCATCAAAACTTGTGTGCGCCAGTTCCCCCCCTACATGCGCCAGAAAAAAACTGGTTGGAATAACACCAATAAGCGTGGCCAGTGAAAAACGCCATAGTTTTAATGGTGTCAGCCCCATTGCATAACTCACCAGGTCATAAGGAATAGCCGGGATAAATCGTGAAACCAGCAGTCCCCACATAAGCCATGACTGAGATTTTTCCTCATTCACCAATATACGATATCCGGACAGTTGACATAAAATATTATTACCCAATAGACGAGTAATTAAAAAAGCAATAATAGCCCCCGCCCATGCACCAATAATAATATAAATAGTACCCCAGGTATGTCCATATACCGCACCTGCTGCTAATGCAACGGCAGCACTGGGTAAAAATTTGAATAAAACAGCAAAAGCCATAAGAGCAATTACCAGTAAAGCGCCCCAGAATCCTATCGATAATAGATAAAACTTAAAGCGTTCGGTATCCAGAATCAGATCAATAACACCATAGGATTTAAACCCTAAAAAAACCATGGTTAATAAAATAATAATTAAAATAAAATACATTAATCGCTGGGAAAAATATTGTTTAATATTCATAGTTAAAATTTCATCCTGAAAATCTATTTTTATTATATACCTAAAGTCACAGGGCGAAACATTACAATAATTTAATATTCATGAAAGG
>JALSUJ010000248.1 GCA_027071355.1 Gammaproteobacteria bacterium
AAATATATCACCTGACCTGATAGCACAACTTATGGATAAGTTACTTAATAACGCCGTCAGTTACCATATTACAAAAACCCCTATTAAAATACTGGTTTCTCGGAAGAAAAACCATCTATTGATTGAAGTCAGAAACAAGGGGCCATTTATTGCCAGAGAACAACTGGAAAATATTTTTAATTCTCTGACTTCATTTCGCCAGCAAAAATCAAAGGATGGAGCAGCACATCTTGGACTAGGATTATATATTGCGAATTTGATCTGTCAGTACCATCAGGGACATATTAAAGCCAGGAATAATTATCAGGATAACAGTGTTAGTTTTATTATAGATTTAGTCGTTAATGACTATGAAAAAATATCACTTTAGTCAATCATAACTTATTCAACTTGAATTGCCGTATCAACCTATAGGGTTTGTAGTTACAATTAATCTTTATAAAGCTCTAGAATCTCTTTAAATTGCTCCAGTTCTTCAAATAAAATATCCACCAGTGTCGGATCGAAATGCTGTCCACGCTGTTCAGAAAAAAACGTCAGGATATCCTCTATTTTCCAGGCATCTTTATAACAGCGTTTACAGGCCAGTGCATCAAAGACATCGGCCACCGCAGTAATACGGCCATAAATATGTATATCTTCCCCTTTTTTTCCCTGAGGATAACCACTGCCGTTCCATTTTTCATGATGCTCATGACTGATAATTGCACCTGCCTGTAAAATATCAGAATCAGAATGAATCAGCATATCATAACCTATTCTGGCATGAGTCATCATAATATCCCATTCATCTTTATCCAGTTTGCCTGGCTTATTCAAAATTGAATCAGGGATCCCTATTTTACCAAAGTCATGCAATGGCGAAGCCAGTCTGAGCAGGCATATTTTATTGCTGGAAAAGCCCAGTTTCCGGGCCAGTAAGACAGAAAATTCTGCAACCCGTTTAATATGATTGCCAGTCTCTTTGGAACGAGTTTCAATTGAAGTACCCAGTATATTAACAATTTCCTGCTGACTTTTTTCTATTTCCTTATGTAAACTAAGATTATCAAAAACTACTGTAATCTGACGCGAATAAAGCTCAATCAGAGACTGATCTATTTGCGATAAAATAAAATCCCCGCTGAACAGTAAAATGTATTCACTATCATTTCTACCTGACAGATAAGCCAGACAAAGTTCCGGCGTATAAAGATTTTTACGATGCCTGAAACAGGACTTAATATGCTTTATTGTGTCATTATTAAATATCTGCTGAGGCAGCTTTCCGATTTCATGCTGATAGCAACCGGTAGCCGCTTGAACAACCGATTGGCCATTGTTTTTTACAATTTGCACTGTGGATAATGAAGAAAGCTGATTTTCACCCTGTAGAATCAGGGCTGATAGCTTGTCCTGTGCTGATTTAATATAGTCCGCCTCACTATCATGCCTAAAGACTTCAGAAGTATAGTCAATTACCCGCTGCAGACCTGACTTATTTCGTTCAATATTTATAATATCCCGATAAGATCGTAATGATGAATAAATAAGAGTAAACAGCTTTTGTGAGGTCAACTCCGTTTTTTCTTTATAGTCATTTATATCATAATCAACAATAACCTGACGTTCAGGTGCCTGTCCCGGCTGACCGGTTCGAAGTATAATACGAACATGTTTATTGTGCAGCGTTTGACGAATAAAATGGACAATATCCAGCCCGGCATTATCCGTTTCCATGACTACATCCTGTAAAATAATGGCAGTATCCGGATTCTCAGTAATGGCAGCAATAGTCTGATCAATATTAAAGGCACTGATAAATTGAATGGTTTTACCTTCAAACTCAAAATGACTAAGTGCCAGCTCGGTAATTTTATGAACCTGTTCTTCATCATCAGAAATGATTATTTTCCAGCATCCAGTAGTAATCTCATTCTCATTTAAGGTGTTATTATCCTCTGTTCTCGGTAATGGTTTGGCAAAAGCTATCCTGTCCATTATCAGGATTCTCCTTCACACAAAACCACTGGAATATTTATGTCAAACCTGACGCCATTATTTAAATGACTTTCACAGTTGATTTTTCCCTGTAATTGCTGGGTAATTATATTGTAAATAATATGTGCTCCAAGACCAGTTCCACCTCTATTTCTCATAGTAGTAGCAAATGGTTCAAATACCTTCATCAGTACATCTTCAGTCATACCCTTACCATTATCTGTATACACAATGGCTAACCGGTGTTTATCATAACTTATTTTGATATCTATTACGCCCTGTTCCATTGCACTAAAGCCATGAATTAAGCTATTTAAAATAAGATTTGAAAAGATTTGATAAAACGAACCCGGATAACTCATAATAGATAATTGCTCGGGTGCCTGTATGTTTATAATATGCTTATGTTTTTTTAATCTGGGCTGCAAAGATTTAATAATTTCATACAGGTAATCTTTAACATTAAAACAACGCTTATCTTCAACACTCTGATCCACTGCAACTTTTTTGAAATTTTGAATGACATCGGTGGCTCTTTGAATATTTTTTAACATTATTTCAGCGCTTTCTTTTACTATCTTTAAAAACTCTTCAAAGGCCTCCTGAGTCATAGCATCTTTATTATATAGCGACAGTAAAATATCATAGCGTTCTTTTAAAAAAGACGCTGCGGTCAGACAAATACCAATAGGAGTATTCACCTCATGGGCTATGCCCGCAACCAATGCACCTAGCGAGGCCATTTTTTCTGACTCAATTAACTGCTCCTGCATCTCTTCAACCTGAGTCAGAGTTTCTTTAAGTTCATTATTTAATTCCTGTAATTTACTGGTTCTCTGTTTAACCATCATTTCCAGATGCTGCTGATGAGATTCCAGCTGCTGTTTTTGAATCAGCAGTGTTTTTTCATTATTTTCTGTCTGCTCCAGCATAGAATTAAAAGCATCAATAAAATCACCCAGTTCATCATCACTGATTTTTTCTGCCCGTATAGAGTAATCCTTATTGGCTGCAATAATTCGAGCTGTCAGTTCCAGTTCAATAATGGGTCTGGAGACAATTTTCTGTACCCGATTGGCAACCACCAGACTAAAACTGATAACCACCAGAATTATGATCAGATAACGACTTATACCTTCATAAAATTCATTATATACAAATGAATCATCCGCCTTGATATAGATGTAACCCACTACTGAATTATCCAGAAAAATTTTCTTTCCCCAGATCATATTATCAGCCTTATACACACCATGACTTAGATCGGACAAAATTTGTCGAGGGCAGGTTTGAGCTGCGCCATTCTTATATTGCGGATTAATATATTGCGCCACAACCAGATAGTCATTATTGTATAAACAGGCTGTAACGATATGTTTCATATGACGTAATGCTAATAAATTTCGTTCAGACTGACGAGCATCCATAAATGCCAGTGCTGCTGTACTTCGCTCAGCAATGACCTCTCCTAAAACCGAAATGTTTTCTATGGCCCGCTTTTTAATATTCAGAATATTAAAATACGATATGGTACCAATAGCCAGCAATAAGGAAATAACTGATGACACTGTTATCATCAAAATCAGCTTATTACTGATAGACAGCCTTCTTTTATTCACTTTGGCTGCTCACAATTCTGGCCACTTCCAGTAAATTAGAACTGATGGAAAAGCCCTGTTTTCTGGCTTCATTAAAATTTATTTCAACTTTTATCTCATCCTGCTTACCACCAGCCCAATAACACCCCCTTTTTTACAAAAGGCAGCTATATCACTGACGGGTAAAACTTTATAAAGACTGGCCTGGCGTAATAACATGGACAGTTTTGTCCGCTCTGAAGGGCTGATATACAATAGATGACAGGATTCCAGACTATCTTTCAGACTGATTTTACGTATTACCAGAGGATGGCCCTTTATGACTTTACCAGAAACTGACTGAAAGGAATTAACAAAGCGGTTACTCTGCTCAATATTACAGATCACCACAGGTTCATTTTTTTTAGGTGCTTTTTCCTTTGGCCATTGAATAAAACGAATAAAATTAAATATATAGGAAACCTTGAGCTTATCTTTCTCATGTTCACTTACTGGGTAAGGCTGAGCCGATAAAGGCATAAATAACAGGCATAGGAGCACACTAAGGGCCAATAAAATAACAGCCGATGAAAAAACTTTAACTTTAAAAAATAAAGTATTGGAAAACTCAGCAAAAAAAAACATCAAATGGACATAAGCTGCTTAAATTAATTTTAATTCTTAGAATTTGTAAAATAATCGCAGGGCAAATTTGACCAAAATCAGCTATGAGATGAAACATCAACAGCCCATAAATTATTTTGCGATTCGTTAGGATATTTTATTAAAGATTAGAAGACGGTCACAAATTGTCAAGTAACAAAAGGTATTATCAATAAGCAGCTGTATAGCTATTCTGTTTATAAAGACCATTTCTGTTCTATTTTCAGAACTATCTAATTATTAGCGTGCAAAGCCGTACAATATAAGCTATATATTAAAGGACTCCTATAACTCTGAATAAACCGTGTATGGTTCTCCGATTTTTAAAATTTTTTTTGCCTTTCCAGCATCTTAGCGATCACCAGCTAATTGAACTGGGAAATTTAATACAAATTAAAACCATTGCTGCCAATACCACCTTTATTCAGCTCTATAGCGACAGTCCCTATCAGTTTTTTCTGATTGATGGTTCTGTAGAAATCAGTGATGAGAGTGCCACACAATGGCTGATCCATTGCCGCACTGAAAATGCCCGCAATCCACTTTCCCGATATCGTCCCAGTCGCTATAGCGTTAAGGCTGTAGGTGAAGTTAAAGTGGTGATGGTGGATCTGGAAACTATGCTGCAATGTGCCAGCAAAAGTGCTGTTCCTGATGATCCCTCTGATAAAATCCGCAACCATTATCTATATAAACGGCTCACCAGAGACCTCAGTAATAACCGTCTTAAATTACCCAGTGTACCCGATGTGGCCCTGAAAATTCGCCATGCATTACACGATGAAAACGCTAACTTCAGACAAATTGCCAATATTATTGCCTCTGATCCGGCTATTACCACCAAGATAATTAAAACCGCCAATAGTGCTCTATATCGTTCTATTCATAAAATTGATGACTGTCAGATGGCGGTTACCCGACTGGGCACTAAAGTCACTTCACAACTGGTGACATCATTCAGTATGAAAGAACTGTTTACTACTAAAAACAGGGCGTTAAAGAAAAAGATGCAGGCAGTCTGGAACCACAGCCGGGAAGTGGCAGCACTTAGTTTTGTATTAGCTAAAATCACACCAGGTTTTAATCCCGAACATGCACTCCTGGCTGGTTTGTTACATGATATCGGTGCTATTCCAATTATTACCTTTGCAGATAAACATCCCGAAGTGCTGGCCAATCAGCAGGCTTTTGAACTTTTAATTGAAACCTTAAAAGGTGAACTGGGTGCAGCCATTTTATCTAAATGGCAGTTTACCGAGGATTTAATCACAACCGCCAGAGAAGCACAGAACTGGCTGAGACAACCGGGTGAAAAACCCGATTATTGTGACATTATTATAGTGGCGCAATTGCATGCACTCAGTAGTCACAGCGATACTATAAAAGATATTCCACTCCTGAATGAAGTACCCGCTTTTACCAAACTGGCACTGGGTCAGTTAACTCCGGAGTTAAGCGTTAAGGTTCTCGAACAGGCAAAAGAGCAGGTTGAAGAAACCATGAATCTTCTGGCCTGATTTTTTTTCAATATTTGCTATAGTTAATTTAAATTTACTATCCCTTTATAAAAGAGATTAATACCCTATGCAAAAACTCAAAACATTCCATTTAAAATCCATCCTGGTCTTTTTATTACTCAGCTTTTCATATACCGCAGCACTGGCTTCAGGTGTCGATGCAGAACAACCGGCTGATATGACCGGTACCGTTTACGGTATTATTGCTTTACTGGTTTTTGTACTGGCTTATAGTCTGGTTATCGGCGAAGAATATCTACATTTAAGAAAATCAAAACCGGTACTGGTTGCTGCAGGTATTATCTGGATTCTGGTCGGTCTGTCCTATAACCAGATTGGGGAACCTCATGCTGCCGGTATTGCCGTAAAACATAATATTGAAGAATACGCCGAACTGTTATTATTCCTGCTGGCAGCAATGACCTATATTAACGCCCTGGAAGAACGTGGTGTATTTGATGCTCTACGCGGCTGGCTGGTTTCCAAAGGATTTTCTCTGAAAATGATTTTCTGGGTCACCGGTTCACTGGCGTTTTTAATTTCACCCATTGCCGATAATCTGACCACCGCCCTGCTTATGGCTGCAGTTGCCATGGCTGTGGGTGCCGGAAATACCACCTTTATAGTACTGGCCTGTATTAATATTGTTATTGCAGCCAATGCCGGAGGAGCATTTAGTCCCTTTGGTGATATTACCACGTTAATGGTCTGGCAAAAGGGTATTGTTCAATTTGATCAGTTTTTTGTCCTGCTTATCCCGGCACTGGTTAACTGGCTGGTTCCTGCAATTATCATGTCTTTTTCGATTCCCGGAGGTAAGCCGGAACCTGTTGAAGCAGAAACCATTGTTAAAAAAGGTGGTTTTGTCATGATCGGTCTGTTTCTTTTTACCATCAGCATGGCAGTCAGTTTCCACAACTTCCTGCATATACCCCCGGTACTGGGCATGATGACCGGTCTGGGTTTACTTAAATTCTATGCTTACTATCTGAAAAGAATCGGTCATATTGAAGATGAATCTCTGCAGCATAGTGCCCTGCAGCTGGAAAATACCGAATCTGATTCAGGCCCTAAAAAGGATGATTATGATATTTTTTCCATTCTTGCCCGGGCAGAATGGGATACTCTGATGTTTTTCTATGGTGTTATTCTTTGTGTGGGTGGACTTGGAACTTTAGGTTATCTGGCCATGATTTCAGAATCACTTTATTTAGGCGCCGGCATTATGGGCAGTGGTGTGACCGGGGCAAATATTCTGGTGGGTATTTTATCCTCCATTGTGGATAATATTCCCGTCATGTTTGCAGTGCTCACCATGAATCCTGATATGTCACTTGGACAATGGTTGCTGGTTACTTTAACTGCGGGTGTAGGCGGCTCACTATTATCCATTGGTAGTGCCGCAGGTGTGGCATTAATGGGGCAGGCTCGCGGCACCTATACCTTTTTTGCCCATCTGAAATGGTCATGGGCCATTGCCTTAGGCTATGCTGCAAGTATCTGGGTACATTTATGGATTAATGCCAGCATAATGGAAACAGCTATCAGTCTACCACGATAAATGCTACCCAGACGGGTAGCCCTCCCCCCCTCTTTAATTCATGCTCCTAAACAAGATAAAAGAGCATAAATCGTCTCCAAAGTCAGAGGGATGGATTCAAGCAAAACTAGCGCAATTGTGGGCTGAGACCCAATCCGCTTAAGGCTGCTACTTTAGTGGCCATAGAGGCACCCAGTTTTTTAGCAAATCGATCTATAAAAGATTCCGTTACCGTAAAATCCTTAATTGTCTCTGCACCAATAACTTCTCTGGCGACATAACTGCTGCTACCCAGCTTATCAACCAGGCCGAGTTTTAAAGCCTGTTCACCCGTCCAGATATATCCGCTGAATAATAAGGGATCATCTTTAAGTTTTTTTCCACGACCTTTTTTGACCACTGCTACAAATTGCTGATGAATATTTTTCAGCATAGTCTTTGCATGGGCAATATCTTCTTCTTTAGGCGGGGAAAATGGATCAAGAAAGCCCTTATGTTCTCCAGCAGTATAAAGACGACGGGTCACTCCGACTTTAGAAATAGCATTTTCAAAGCCAAAACCATTCATTAATACCCCGATAGAACCTACCATACTGCCTTTATCAGCATAAATTTCATCCGCCGCAGCGGCAATATAATAGCCGCCTGATGCACAGATATCAGAAATAACCGCATACAGTTTAATATCCGGGTATTTTTTTCGCAGCCGATAGATTTCATCATTAATATAAGCAGACTGTACCGGACTGCCCCCCGGGGTGTTCATACGCAGGATCACTCCTTTGGTTTTTTTATCCTCAAAGGCATCCCGAAGAGCGCTAATAATATAATCTGCACTGGCTTTGGAATCTGCTGAAATCACACCTTCTACATCAATGAGTGCAGTATGCTCCTTGGTAACCTTATCCAGAGCCGATTTATCAAGCGGGGCAACGAAGGCTAACAGCACCCCCACCAGATAGGCCAGAAAAGCAAATTTAAAGAAAATTCCCCAACGTCGACTACTGCGTTTTTCCTTGAGCGATGAAAGTGCCAGCTCCTTAATTAGATTCTGTTCCCAGTCTTCCTTACGACTCATTTTCTCCAGTTTTTCATTTAACTTCTGTTCGTCTTTATCCATTGATCCAATTTCACCTGTTATAATTTAAACACTACATTTTCTATTCAATAACCATGAAGACAGCTGAGCGATACTGTCCACACAGGCAACCGGCTGATGTTTCAGCAAACTTTCCCGGTTATGCACCCCGTAACTGACCGCCAGAGCATCCATATCCAGACTTCGGGCCATTAGCATATCATATTCAGTATCCCCCACCATAATAGCCTGTGGTGCGGATAATCCAAACTCATCCAGTAATTCTTCAAGCATTTGAGGGTGGGGTTTTGAGCGGGTTTCATCTGCACATCGACTGCCATGAAAGCAGGATTTAAGATCCGTATCAGTTAAAACCTGCTCCAGACCTCTGCGCGCTTTTCCAGTAGCAACGGCCAGCATATAACCTGCCTGATTCAGGTCTTCCAGCATAGCACGAACGTTGTTAAATAAAGCACTGGGAGTATCATTAGCCGTAACAAAGTAATACCGGTAACGATCGGCATAGTCACTAATTTGAGCCTCATTAAAATCTGGATAAAGTTTTAAAATAGCTTCTCGCAATCCCAGACCGATCACATGTTTATATTGCTTATGTGACAATTTTGCTGCGCCCAGATCCTCAGAAGCCTCCTCCAGGCAGGCCACAATTCTTGCCTGAGAATCCATCAGAGTGCCATCCCAGTCAAAAATAATCAGCTGATAATCAGGTATCATTTGTTTAAAGTATCCAGAAAGTTCTCCAGTTCATCACTTAAAGGCGCTTCAATTGTCATATTCTGACCAGTTTCAGGATATTTAAAACTAATCTGAGAGGAGTGCAGAAACAGACGTTTTAAACCCCGGGCTTTCATGCGCTGATTACAGGCAAAATTACCGTATTTACTGTCTCCGGCAACACTATGACCTAAATACTGAGCATGCACCCGTATCTGGTGAGTACGACCGGTTAAAATTTTAACTTCCATCAGACTGGCATCACTATATTGTTCAATGACTGTAAAAAAACTGGTAGATTCCTTACCCTGCCTATCAACACGCACAAAGCGTTCACCAGATTTTAATGCTTCACGTAATAATGGTGCCGTTACTTTTTTATTTTTAAAAGCCGTTTTACCACAAACCAGAGCCAGATAGCGTTTATCTGTTTTTCTCTCTCTGAGCAAATCCTGTATCCCGGTCAGAACACTGCGTTTTTTGGCAATTAACAGGCACCCCGAAGTATCTTTGTCCAGACGATGAATTAACTCCAGAAATTTCTGTTCCGGCCGCAGAGCCCGTAGAGCCTCAATAATGCCATAACTGACACCACTACCGCCATGTACTGCCACTCCGCTGGGTTTGTTAATGGCCAGCAACCCCTTGTCCTCATAGAGGATAGATTGCTCCAATAATGCCAGCAAAGAACGACCGGGAGCCGGCAGTGATTTTTTTTCACTCAGAGTAATGGGTGGAATGCGTACCTGATCACCGAATTGCAACTTATAGGTCTGTTTAATACGTCCTTTATTTACCCGCACTTCACCTTTGCGAATAATTTTATAAATATGACCTTTGGGTACACTTTTTAAACGGTTAAACAGGAAGTTATCTATTCTCTGACCGGCATTATGAGCATCAATTTCAACAAAATGGACTGAATGCGTTATTTTTTTGGTATTCATGCAATATTTATGTTAATTCACATTGATGCTATAGCGTCTTGCTGTTATATTAAACTAGTTATTACTTTTTTAATCATTCATTTAGGGAATTTTTGTTTTTTCTCTACTTTTTTCTCTATAATGATTTGAATAAATAAAACAACCGCTGGTTTCAGTGAGTTATTACTGTTTTTTCTTATCTTAAAATAATAAAAATCAGAAATAATTTGAAAGATTGATAT
>JALSUJ010000249.1 GCA_027071355.1 Gammaproteobacteria bacterium
AATAAAAAATGAATTAAAAATTTTTAATGACAGAAGTGAAGAACGGGTACTTTCAGGCAACGAAATTCGACTGGTTTCCGGTTTGCGAGCCTGCCATTTTTTTATTAGTCATCGAAAACCCTTTGAGCCTCAGAGAGAAATACATGCATGGCAGGAGCAGAATTTACAGGAAGTACAGTCCCAGGAGCAGAATAATTCTGAAATAAATCTTATTAATCTTCTGGAAGAAGAAAAATTACTCAATAAAAAAAATCCCATGGGCGAGCTGCAGTCTGTCAATCCTTTTATGGCCGAAGTGGATATAGTGGGTGATGAGTGGGAGCAGATTTATGCATCATCAGTAGTACAGGCGCATCTGGAAGAATCTCATGAACAGCTTAGCCAGAAAATGCAGGAGCATACCTGGAAGCAAAGAAATGAAAGTTCACATGGCATGCTGCTGGTGAGTCGAAATGATATTGAAATGCCCATAGCCGTCGGAATGCTGGTGGCCTATCGTTTAACGGTTGAAAAAGCCTATTGTCTGGCCAGCGTCAAATGGTTAAGAATAAACCCTCATAAGGGTATGGCCATTGGTTTGCATTTGATAGCCGTACAATCCAGACCGGTTGCTGTTAAGGGCGAAGAAGGGGTTGGAGCCGGGGGACAGTTTCATAGAGCATTTTTAATTGCAGAAAATGATACTCGGGATCGAAATGATCGTCTGCATCTACTTGTTCCAGCAGGAATATATGATATAGGCAGTACTATTAAAGTCTGGCACAATCAGAAACTAAACCGGGTTAAAATAGAACATATTTTAGAAGTCACCGATTCGTTTGAACGGGTGACTTTTAAAGTAGTTAAGAAAAAAAATAATCAGCAGGGTTCAACTGATTTATACAAGGTTTAAGGATTTCCATTCACTGCGATCCAGAAAGGAAACTGGCCACTGGCAATTTTTGTTTCCAGAGTCATGGTGTTGGTATTAATAACCGCAATAGCATTTTCTCCCGTTAAAGTAACATATATCCATTGGCTGTCTTTACTGGCTCGAATACCGTGCGGGCCTTTACCGACCTTAATATTTCTGGCTTCTAGAGTGCGGGTGTTAATGACCGTAATATAATCATCACCAATGGCGGCGGTAGCGGCAAATTTACCATTGGGAAGAACATCAATCCCGCCATGACCATTGCCTACGGTTATGACTTTTTTAACACGGCCTGATGCTAAATCCACTACAGCTACATGATGAACAAAATCACGCACAAAGGCGGTTTTTTCATCAGCAGATAAATCCAGATTGTGAGGGCCGGTAATACCGGGCACAGCAATAACACGAATCATTTTTCGGGTTCTGGTATCAATAACGGCGATACCGTCACCTCCTTGCAGGGTTACATAGGCCAGACTGCCGTCGTTGGTAAAACGGACATTATGCGGCCCCTTTTTTACTGTAATGGTGTCGATAACCTTAAGCGTGGCCAGCTTGATAACAGTAAGATCCCCGGAACCCTGATTACTCACATAAGCAAACTGTCCGTCGGGAGTGACTTTAACCCCTTTAGGTGCCTTACCGGTTTTAATAATAGCCACCTGTTTGCCATTGCTGGTATTGAACACATACAGGCTGTTAGTGGAGGGGCTGGTGGATAATAATAGTTTATTGTCCGGCGTAATAGCTGTATAAAGCATATTGGGCCCACCCTGCCAGCTGTTCTGTTGCGGAAAGGTTTCAATGGCGGCGCTTTTTTTCATTGAAATATAAACAGTTTCAGGAAATTCTCGACGACTGACAGGACTGGTTTTTACTATGGGGGTATTGGGCGCGGCTTGGGCGTTTACTTTGGCCAGGCTGGAAAACCAGGCGGCCAGATCGGCTATATCCTGAGTGGACAAACTGGCTGCCATTGCATTCATGGTGGGATCTTGGCGGCTGCCATTTTTAAAAGCCGACAGTTGTTTAATAATATAAGCCTGTTTCTGTCCGGCCAGATTGGGAAACTCTTCACTTAATCCTATACCGTTGTTTCCGTGACAACCTGCACAGGCTGCGGCTTTGGTTTTCCCCTGGGCAATATCACCGGCCATAAGGGTATGACTTAATGTCAGTAAAGCGGCACTGGCAAAAGCAAGATTAAAAAACTTTGTGTTCATTTTTTCTGGTATCCATTCGTTGTTTGTTATTGACTAATAACAGGTTTAATAAAAATAAAAATAAAAAGAAAAAACTTTCTTTATACTGACTTATAGGGCGTCAGGAAGCTGGTTTTTATTCCCGCTAAATAAAAAAAAGTGGTTTCTGCTGTTATCAGGGAATAAATTTTGATTTGATCACGCCCTGTAGTTAAGCATTCAGGCTTGCATGAGAAATTAATACAATGCATTTTTTTAAACGGAAAAAAAATCGACAGCAGTACTTCCAGCAGATGACCATGCCGTGGAGAGAACGGCTTTATAATGTGGCTCTGAGACAAACCCGTACTTCTGCCAGGGCGGAAGACTGGGTTCAGGAAACGTTTATGCGTGCCTGGCAGGATTTTGATGATTTAGCGGATCCTCAGGCGGTTTATGCCTGGTTATTAAAAATACTGGATCATGTGATTGCGGATGATATAAGAAAAGACTCCCGGAGACAGCAGCTTGCACCAGTTATTTCGACTGAGGAACTGTTTCTGCAGGAACAGCAGAGCCCTTATCAGGGCCCCTTTGAGCAGTTGTTGCAGCAACAGACCGATCAGCAATTGATAAAGGCCATACAATCTTTACCGGATGATTTTAGCAAAGTTGTTTTATTGCGGGATATTGAAGGCCTGAGTTACCAGGAATTATCCAGGATTCTGGATATTCCAAAGGGAACCGTTATGAGTCGTTTGTCACGAGGACGGCGTTTATTAAGTAATATTTTAAACAGGTCAGACAGGCAGGGGAAATTACCGCAAACCGATAAGAGTACGAAGGGGATTTATAAATGAGTGATAACAGAAATTTAAAAGCCCTGCATCTGAAAATTCAGGATTTACTGGCCGGTTATGTGGATGACAGCCTGAATGAAACGGAAACAGGAATTGTAGAGGCTCATCTTGCGGGCTGTCAGGCTTGCCGGATGGATGTTGAACGCCAGCAGCAGATCAGCCAGAGACTGAATCACCTGCCGCTATCTCGGCTGCCTGCACATTTACAGCAGCAACTGGACAGGATCCCCGAGCAGCCACTTCCGATGACTGGAAAAAGAACCGTGCGGGATCATTGGAAGGTATTGAGTAATGGCTTTAATACGCGCATTCAGATAAAACCATTAATAACTCTGAGTGGCTGGGCGGTTGCCCTGATACTGATGCTGGTGTTGCTGCTGCCGTTAAAACCGTCAGATAATCAGCAAACTATTCCGATGGTGGCTCAGGTGCTGGCAGAATATCAGAGTGCGGGTATTTCCGGACAATTTAACCTGCAAAGCAAAGTGGGGGTTAATGCACCGGCCAGCTGGCCGGATGCCAGGGTTCTGGCCAGTTGGGAAACCAGTATTGGCGGTGCTCCGGCTACAGCCTACGCAGTCAGAACAGGCAATCATATTGTGTTTCAATATGCAGTTACAGAAAAAGTTTTTTTTCGTAACCCGGTGGTGCGTATGAAAGTAGCAAAGGAAGGGCGTTACCAGGCAAAAGAAAATGGTTTAATGGTAGTTGCCCTGCCGGTTAAAAAAGCAGGGCTGTTAATTGTGGGGCCTGAAAAAGCGATACCCGAAATCAAGTCCATTAGTTTGTAAGATATTGATAGACAGGTATAGATTCCCACCGCAGGAGCGTGGCAACGAGGAAAATATAATAGCGTTTATTCTGAGTGTCAGTCAGCCTAAGGTCCTTCCTCGTTTTCTTCACGTTCAATGGCATCAAGTTCAGCTTCCATTTCTTCATCAGTCATAGGTTTATAGCGTGACTCATCAGCCATGTCCGTCTCGGCACTGGCGACTGTTTCTTCGGAGGCTGTGCCTGCCGCTGCTGCAGTAGCCACAGTGGCGGTAGCAGCCGCCGTACCGGCAGCACTGCCACTGGAGGGATTATTTGCCTGCTCCTGTGCTTCCTGCTCGGTTTTTCTTTTGCCGATAATACGAGAAAAGACTACACCTAGCTCAAATAACAGCCAGATAGGAATAGCTAACAGGATTTGGGAGATAATATCAGGAGGAGTTAATAACATGCCTATGACAAATGAGCCCACAATGATATAGGGACGTTTTTCGGCCAGTTTATCGGCATTGGTCACACCGGTAATGGTTAGTACAATGGTGATAATGGGTACTTCAAAAGCCATGCCAAAAGCGAAAAACATTTTTAAAATAAAATCAAGATACTGGCTGATATCGGTCATCATAGACACCCCTTCCGGAGTGGTGGCGGTGAAAAAGGCAAACATCAACGGAAAAACAACATAAAAAGAAAATACAATGCCGGAATAAAACAGAAACACACTGGATACCAGCATCGGCAGCGCCAGGCGCTTTTCATGGCGATACAGTCCCGGTGCGACAAATGACCAGAATTGATAGAAAATATAGGGGATGGCAATAAAAATTGAGGTAACCAGGCTCAGTTTAAAAGGTGTTAAAAAGGGGGCTGCAACACCGGTGGCAATCATGGTGCTGCCTTCAGGTAACTGTGCCAGTAGTGGCGCGGCCACGATATGGTACAGGTCATTAGCAAAAAAGAACAGTACGACAAAGATGGCGATAACCACCACCACTATCCGCAGAATGCGATCGCGCAATTCAATTAGATGAGCCATGAAGGGTTGCTCATGCTCCATTTGCTGTTCGCTTTGTGTGTCCTGGTCTGTGCTCATATAGGTATAAAATAACTGCGGTTAGTAATTAGTATAAGGGCTGAATCTAAGATGCTTTCTGGCTGTCGGGATCAGATGAAGTCTGGTTAATAGCTGCGTTATCATTTTTATTAACAGAGCTTTGATTAACAGAGCTGTCAGCAGTCATACTCTTGTGCTCATCCGGTTCCTGGATTTCCAGCAAATCATCCATTTTAGTGGCTTCGCGTAAGGACTCAGTTTCAGAAGAAATAGCTGAATTCACGGCACTGGCCGCATTTTTATACTCATCGGCCAGTTTCTGCTGTTCTTCCAGAATGCGTTTTAAATCTTCATCTTTTAACTCTTTATTAATATCGTCCTTAATATTGCTGATAAAGCGGTTAGCCTTACCCACATATTTGCCTACGGTACGAGCCACTGCGGGCAGCCGCTCCGGGCCGATCACCAGCAGTGCGACTATGCCAATAAGAGATAATTCCCAAAAGCCAATATCAAACATATCTAAAGAATTTACCCTGGATAATTGTTTTCCGGTAAGTGTGCCACAGGCATACAATCACTCGTGAATAAACTTATCGAAATAAAAAGAGGTTAGAAGTGGACAGGCTTATTAATTAAACCTGTTCTTTCTTCTCAGAGGTGCTTTCTACGCTACCTTCTATAGTCGCACCGGATTTATTATCAAGTGGGGTGTCGGTAGTTTTAGCAGTGCCTTCAGGATTGTTTTCTTCTTCTTTCATGGCTGTTTTAAAGTTTTTGATGGCACCACCCAGATCACCACCGATATTGCGCAGTTTTTTGGCTCCAAATAAAACCAGAACAATTGCCAGAATAATTAATAATTCAGTAACGCCAAATCCCATCGGATTCTCCTGTCATTAAATAGATACTTAAACCCTTCACTTTACCAAAACTAGCCACCCTGAGGTGAAAAAAGTGGAAGCAGAGTACTTAAAAACCAGGCAGGTTTTTACCGCCCAGTAAATGGATATGAAGATGGAATACTTCCTGACCACCTTCTTTTCCGGTGTTGATAATAGTCCGAAAGCCACCGGATAATCCTTGATCCTCCGCAAGCTTTGGTAATTTTAACATCATATAGACTATCAGGTCATGATGTGATTCATTTAATTTTACCAGCGATTCAATATGCACTTTAGGGATCACCAGTAAATGTACATCGGCTTTGGGATTAATATCCTTAAAAACCAGAATCTTATCGTCCTGATAGACAATATCTGCAGGGATGTCCCCGGCAATAATTTTGCAAAACAGACAATCTGACATTTTCTAAACACCCCCTAACTTAATCAAGCACCTGGCGATTATGCACGTAGTATCAGATATCAGTGTCTGTATTGTGAAGTTTCGGCAGCATGGACGCTGCCGAAAAGCCTCCATGGAAGGATTCACGGCATCTTCACAATACAGACACTGATATCTGATACGGACTTTAAATTAAAATTTGCTAAACATGCTGAGTCATCACAAAACTATTACTTACTTTTCCTGGAGGCTTTTTCCTCGATTCCCGATATTCCAAAACGACGAGCCAGTTCATTAAGCACATCATTCGGTCCTAAATCATGATAGGACAGCATCACCAGGGTATGAAACCATAAATCAGCGGTTTCATAGATAATTTCATCTTTTTTACCACCTTTAGAGGCAATAACCGTTTCAGTGGCTTCTTCACCCACTTTTTTTAAAATCGTATCCTGTCCCTTATGATATAGACTGGCTACATAAGAAGAATCTGGATCCGCCTGTTTACGCTGTTCCAGGGTGGCGGCCAGCTGTGCCAGAATATCATTGTCCACGGTTATCTCATTCTCTTTATTTATAAATATCGTCAGGGTTCTTTAACACCGGTTCCACCGCCTGCCACTGGGACGTCTCAGGATCCAGTTCAAAGTAAAAACAGCTTTCTCTGCCTGTATGACAGGCAATACCACCAATTTGTTCAATCTTTAACAATAACACATCCTTGTCACAATCCACACGAATGGATTTTATTTTCTGCACATGGCCGGACTCTTCGCCTTTAGGCCAGAGCTTCTGGCGGGAACGGGACCAGTAAACGGCACGTCCCATATCCAGTGTCATCGCCAGAGATTCCTTGTTCATCCAGGCAAACATCACCACCTTACCGGTTTTTTCATCCTGTGCAATGGCGGGGATCAGACCCTGATCATCCCATTTTAATTCATCCAGCCAATGGCGGTTTATAGCTGACGGCTTCACAGACGTACCTCAATACCACGCTCTGCCATATGACGCTTGGCTTCTGCTATGCTGTATTCAGCAAAGTGAAAAATACTGGCAGCCAGTACGGCATCCGCATGGCCTTTAATAACGCCTTCGGCCAGATGTTCCAGATTTCCAACACCTCCTGAGGCAATGACCGGTACCGCGACATTATCACTGATAGTTCGGGTTAAGGGTAGATCAAAACCATTTTTGACCCCGTCATTATCCATACTGGTGACTAATAATTCTCCGGCACCGTAAGAGACCATTTTTTTAGACCATTCAATGGCATCAATTCCCGTAGGTTTACGCCCGCCGTGAGTAAAAATTTCCCATCGAGGCGATTCGTTTTCGGCCTCGGTACCGGGTTTACCGGCGACCTGTTTGGCATCAATAGCAACGACAATACACTGGTTACCAAATTTTTCAGCGGCTTCACGCACAAAATCCGGATTGGCTACGGCTGCTGAGTTAATGGCCACCTTGTCAGCACCGGCATTAAGCATCAGGCGGACATCATCCACCGTACGGATACCGCCGCCAACAGTCAGTGGGATAAAAATTTCACCGGCGACCTGTTCTACTACATGTACAATGGTATCCCGGCCTTCATGGGTGGCCGTAATGTCCAGAAAAGTCAGTTCATCAGCCCCTTCGCTATTGTAACGACGAGCTACTTCCACCGGATCCCCGGCATCACGGATATCGACAAACTGTACACCTTTTACCACCCGGCCTTTATCTACGTCCAGACAGGGGATAATTCGTTTTGCTAATGACATTTTCTTATCCTAAGTGGTTAGCTTATCTGCCAGTTTCTGACCTTCGGCAAAATCCAGAGTACCTTCATAAATAGCACGGCCGGTAATGGCTCCGGAAATACCATGGTGAGCCACTTTACATAAGGCTTCTACATCACCCAGATTATGAATACCACCGGAAGCGATAACCGGTATATTTATAGCCTGAGCCAGGTTGGCAGTGTTTTCTACATTGGCACCCTGCATCATACCGTCACGGCTGATATCAGTATAAATAATGGCATCGACACCATCACCTTCAAAACGTCTGGATAAATCAAATAAATCTACATCAGAAACTTCTGCCCAGCCTTTAATGGCCACTTTACCATCAACGGCATCCAGGCCGACAATGATATTACCGGGGAACTGCTTGCATAATTCGGTGACAAAACCAGGATCTTCAACGGCTTTGGTTCCAATAATAACATAGGCGACACCGGCGTTCAGATAAGCTTCTACCGTTTCAATGCTGCGGATACCGCCGCCAATTTCAACCGGCAGATCCGGATAGGTTTTAGTGATTTCCTGGATGATCTCGCCATTAACCGGTTTGCCCTCAAAGGCACCGTTAAGATCCACCAGATGCAAACGACGTGCACCGGCATCATACCAGCGACCAGCCATTTCTACCGGGTTATCGGAAAAAACAGTATCATCATCCATGCGGCCCTGGCGCAGACGTACACACTGGCCGTCTTTTAAGTCAATCGCAGGTATCAAAATCATAATTAGTTTCTCTTAATCTCGTATAAGTTATCAGGCAGGATATTTACGCACAACTGGAGCTGTCATAACTGCCGTCCCAGTTAATAAAATTGTGAAACAGCTGCAATCCGGCATCGGCACTTTTTTCCGGGTGAAACTGGGTGGCAAAGATATTATCAGTCGCCAGTGCCACACAAAGTGGATGACCATAGACAGTCGAACCGGCTACCGGGTCAGGTGTTTGCGGTACGACAAAATAACTATGGACAAAATAAAAACGCTGGTTTTGCGGAATATTCTGCCACAGCGGGTGTTTTATCTGCTGATTCACCTGATTCCAGCCCATATGTGGAATTTTCAGGTGTGGATTATGAGACAGGGTAGAACTGGAGGTGGGATCGCTAAGATCATCGGCAAAACGTTCCACTTCACCGGGAATGATGTTCAGACAATCCACACCGCCATTTTCAGCACTATGGGTCATTAAAGCCTGCATACCAATGCAGATGCCCAGAAAAGGTTTACTGGCAGCAGCCTGTTTGATGGTATCGATCAGGTCAAGGTGCTGCATTTCACCCATACAGTCGCGCATGGCACCGACACCGGGCAAAAGTACCCGATCGGCATTGGCAATAAGTTGTTTGTCAGCAGTGACTTTTACGGATGCATGAGAGTCTGCATGCTCTAATGCCTTGGCGACAGAGTGCAGATTACCCATTCCATAATCAATAACCGCAATGTTTATTTGTCTGGACATAATACTGGTTTAAATTCAAGGATTAAAAAAACAGGCATTATAAACTACCCTTGGTAGAAGGGATAGTGCCCTGCATACGCGGGTCGTGGCTGATAGCCATACGTACCGCTCTGCCAAACGCCTTAAATACGGTTTCGGCAATATGATGACTGTTTTTACCGCGGATATTATCAATATGCAGAGTCACCAGGGCATGATTGACAAAGCCCTGGAAAAATTCATGAAATAACTCAGTATCAAACTGTCCGACGGTTTCACGGGGGTATATCACCTGATCTTCCAGGCCGGGGCGTCCAGAAAAGTCAATGACTACTCGGGATAATGCTTCATCCAGTGGTACATAGGCATGACCATAACGGGTAATGCCTTTTTTATCGCCCAGAGCCTTGCTCATAGCCATACCCAGGGTAATACCGATATCTTCAGCCGTGTGGTGGGCATCAATCTCCAGATCACCTTTAGCCCTGACGTTAATGTCAATCATGCCGTGACGGGCAATTTGATCCATCATGTGTTCAAGAAATGGAACACCGGTATCAAAACTGCCCTGACCACTACCGTCAAGGTTAATATCGACCTCAATACGGGTCTCATTGGTATCACGTTTTACTGATGCCTGTCTGGCCATAAGCTTTGCCGACTCCTGATACGGTAATTTATACTGAAATAGTTATGTTTTTTTCTATTACATGCATTTGCACTTGAATGGTTATTATAACGAATCTTTAAGCTTTACAGTAGAGAATAGCAGCCTTTCCATGCAGTAAAATTGCGAACTTACTCTAAGACTAAGTCAAATATTAGTAAATCCTAAGATTATGGTTTTTTTTTTTTTTTTTTTGGTATAAAATTGACATTTATCAATTTATTTAGACACTAATTAATTTACTTAGATAATAATTAATTTACTTACACAATAGTG
>JALSUJ010000250.1 GCA_027071355.1 Gammaproteobacteria bacterium
TAATATTATAGCTTGTAAATAACATTTACTTTAAGGTGATTAAGTTAAAGGGTGATTAAGTTAAAGTCTTAAAAAAACGTAACTATTCAGTATCATTTTAAATTTGTAATATTGTCAGCCTGTAGTACCTGTATTTACGGGGTTTATGGAGGCAGGATGCCGAGATAAAGCGACACAGGGATGTGCTTGAGCGTCCCTGTAAATACAATTACTGCAGGCTGATACGGTAATTCATGCTGAATAGTTACAAAAAAACAATTTATTATTGTTTTAATGAACATGTATAGATTATTTGATCTGATACATTTCTTTATATTCTGGATTATAAAATAATTATGTCAGGCAGTTTTTTACCTTTTTCAAAACCGTCCATCAGTGAACAGGAAATCTATGATGTGGTAGAAGTTTTACGTTCAGGCTGGATAACAACGGGTAAAAAAAATGCAGAATTCGAATCACAATTTTCACTTTTTACAGGCTGTAAACATTCGATTGCCTTATCATCTGCCACTGCGGGCATGCATTTGTTACTTCAGGCTTATAATATTGGTGAAGGCGATGAAGTTATTACGCCATCGATGACCTGGGTTTCCACTATCAATCTAATCACCTTATCCGGAGCGACTCCGGTTTTTGTTGACATTGATAAAGATACACTGATGACAACCGCTCAATTAATTGAGCCATTAATCACAAAAAAAACACGCTTAATTATACCTGTTCATTTTGCGGGAGCTGCACTGGATCTTGATGAGCTTTATGCCCTGGGTAAAAAATATGATATTCCGATAGTCGAAGATGCCGCTCATGCTATTGGTACTTATTATAAAAATCATCACATAGGTCAGCAGGGAACTGCTATTTACTCGTTTCACCCGATAAAAAATATAACCACGGGTGAGGGTGGAATGTTTTGCACTAATGACGATCATCTGGCAGAAAAAATTCGGCGGCTGAAATTTCATGGTTTAGGCGTAGATTCTTATGATAGAGAAACTCAGGGCCGTACACCTCAGGCAGAAGTACTTGAACCAGGCTTTAAATATAATATGACGGATATTGCTGCCACACTGGGTCTTGGTCAATTGGAGCAGATTGTTAAATTTAATACAGCCCGAAAAGAAATTGCTCATCAATATTTACAGGCATTTAATGAAATTGAAGGAATTGAACCCTTACAGATCCCTGCTTATGAAATGGAACATGCCTGGCATCTGTTTATTGTTCGAATTGACGAATCTATAACAGGCTTTAGCCGTAATGAATTTATGCAGCGATTAAAAGAGCAGGGCGTTGGTACCGGTTTGCATTTTCGTGCGGTTCATGAACAGAAATATTATAGAGACAATCCACTTCCCGGTATCAATAACCTTTCTAATACAGAATATAACTCGGCTCGGATCTGTTCACTACCATTATTTCCGGCTATGCAGCCAGCTGATCCACTGCATGTGATTCAAACCATTAAAGCCATGTTTTAAAAGAGTTTTAAAAGAGATAATTACAAGATAAATGAACCTAGAAACGCAACCAGAATATTGTCAACAGTCTTGCCCGGAAGAAGGCATGGTCTCTATTGTTATTCCTGTTTACA
This sequence comes from Gammaproteobacteria bacterium, assembly GCA_027071355.1. Classification (GTDB taxonomy): domain Bacteria; phylum Pseudomonadota; class Gammaproteobacteria; order GRL18; family GRL18; genus JANELJ01. The sequence goes on from JALSUJ010000250.1 coordinate 1,595, forward strand.
ACGAAGAACAGGCGCTTGACCAGCTTATTCAGAGAACCTTATCAAGCCTTGAGTCTCTTGATAAAGCCTTTGAACTGATTCTGATTGATGATGGCAGCAAGGATAATTCTGTAGAAATTATTCGTCATGCAGCAACAGAACATCCGCATAAAGTAATTGGCATTTTTTTAAATAAAAATTATGGTCAGCATTCGGCGATCATGGCAGGCTTTGCTCATGTGCGTGGTGAATTTATTGTTACTCTGGATGCCGATCTGCAAAATCCACCGGAAGAAATTCCCAATATTATCAATGAGTTTGAAAAAGGGCATGATGTTGTCGGCACCATTCGAAAAAATCGTCAGGATACTTTTTTTCGTCGCTATGCCTCAAAATTAGTGAATAAAATGGTGCAAAAATTTACTGGCGTTGGTATGAGTGATTATGGCTGTATGTTACGTGGATATCACTGGAATGTTGTTCAGGCCATGTTGCAATGTCATGAACGCAGTACTTTTATTCCTATTCTGGCTAACAGCTTTTCTCGTAATAGTACCGAAATTTATGTGGCTCATGCAGAACGAACTTTAGGTAGCTCCAAATACAATTTTTTTGATTTGATTAATTTACAATTTGATTTATTAACCAGCATGACAACGTTACCGCTTCGTTTATTAAGTTTTATTGGTGGCGGAATTGCTCTTTTAGGTTTTCTCTTTTCCTTGATTCTGGTTGTTATGAGACTGATATATGGTTCTCAATGGGGTGTTAATGGGGTTTTTCCGCTATTTGCCATTTTATTCATTTTTATTGGCGCACAATTCATCGGGATTGGTCTGCTAGGAGAGTTTGTCGGCCGTATTTATCATGATGTCCGTGCTCGACCACGCTACTTTATTCATGAGATAGTAGGGCGTAAAAACTGATTATCCCGCGATATAGATATCTTCTGACAATCTTTTTTAATTTTTTAATTTTTTAATATGGAGTTCCAATGAAAACAGTTGTTTTTGCCTATCATAATATGGGATGTAGCGGTATAAAAAGCCTGATTCAGAATGGTTTTGAAATCGTTGCTGTGTTCACGCATCCTGATGATCCCAAAGAATCTATTTTTTTTGATTCTGTTGCAAAACTTGCTGCTGAAAATAATATTCCTGTTTTTGCGCCTGATGATGTGAGTCATCCTTTGTGGATAGAACAAATTAAGGCAATGCAGCCTGAGGTTATTTTTTCTTTTTATTATCGTAAACTGTTAAGCCAGGCTATTCTGGATATTGCTCCAATGGGCGGTATGAATCTGCACGGCTCATTATTACCTCGTTATCGTGGTCGTGCACCTATAAACTGGGTTTTGGTCAATGGTGAAACTGAGACTGGTGTGACCCTGCATCAAATGACTACAAAAC
>JALSUJ010000251.1 GCA_027071355.1 Gammaproteobacteria bacterium
AAGTTTCGATGGGCATACATTTTAGAAAATCCACAAAAAATTAATGGCTCAAGGCAGCCTTTCTGATAATCTGGAAAACTTACCAGATAGTAACAATAAAGCACTCAAAATTGATTTAAAATAGTCTTGTAGATTCCATGCTATGGAAGTTCAGCAGGTCTGACTGATTAATTCAGGTTTAATATTCAGGTAGATATGATAGTGATAGATATAAGCAAAGAAAAAGTTGGCCATTTAAGCGGTATATTGATGTTATTCCTTTTATTATCATCCCTTATGGTAAATGTTTATGCCCGTAATAATTCAAATACCAGTATACAGACTCACGCAGTCGAGGCCGGTATCTGGCAACCCATTAGCAAGGCTTTTGCACAAATTCAGGCAAATAGCTCAATAAAATTACAGTTATCATTTGCCATTCAAATTAAAAAAACTTTTGTACAAAAAGGGGATAAAGTTAAGCAGGGACAGGCTTTATTAGCGGTGCATGCTAATGTAATACAACATGATCTTGAGCGTTACCAAATTGCTCGTAAAAAGCAATTAAAGCTTAAGGAGCAATTGTTTTATCTCAACAAGAATATAAAAAAAAAATTAGAACCACATCTTGACATTTTTCCTGTAGAAACCGCTAATATACAAGTTGAAAAAGAGAAGACTGATGCCTGGCTGGTTCTGGCTACCCATCTGAATGAATTAGGACAATCAGCGCAACCATTAATTATAGAAAAACAATTAGATAAAGACAAAATTGCGGATCTGGCTATTCAGTTGAGTCAGTTATACGCACCATTTGCTGCTCGTCTTATGACACGTCTGCCCATATCCGGCTACCGATACGAGGCGGGAGAAAGCATTGTCGAGCTGAAAAATATTGAGCAGGTCTATATTGCTGTTTATATCGCTCCCGAAAAAGTGTCTTTATGGTCAAATGGTGAGACTTATTTATTAAAAAACAACAAAAAAATTCCTTTAAAATTTACCCGGCAACCCCCTGTTATTGATCCAGCAACAGGATTATCCATGCTATTTTTTAGCGCAGATAATCCAGATAATCGTTTACAGGATGGTGAATGGCTGGGAGTAATACATCTGCAACAAGCCAGGCAGGTATTATGGGTGCCCAAAAGTGCGGTTGTTTCTCGAAACGGTCAGTCCTGGTGTTTGCTGAAGCAAAATAACGGGGACATTAAAGCCGTTCCTGTACGGGTCGGTCAGGCGCAGAACAATCAGATTCCTGTTTTAAAAGGTCTCCAGAAAGACCAGCAGGTAGTCACTCAGGGGGCCTATGAATTATTATACCATGACCTTAAATCACTCATTCATTTTGTTGATTAATCATGTTTAAATACTGTCTACAACGCCCGGTTATTTTTATTTTTGCAGCTATTTTACTGGCTTTGAGTGGCTTATCGTCATTACGAATGCTGCCGGTGGATCTCTTTCCAAATCTTAATTATCCCTTAATAAATATCATTACACACTATCCGGCAGGTACGTCTGAGGACATGGAGCAATTAATTACTCGTCCCATTGAAACGGCTATGCTGGGATTAAATGATTTACAACGGGTTCGTTCTACTTCAGCGCCTGGTTTCTCACAGATTAGTGTGGAATTTAACTGGGGTCTGGATGCTGAACAGGCACGACAACGGGTTTTTAGTCGTCTGGCTCAGATTAGTGCTCAATTACCCGTAAATGCCCGTCCTGAACTGGAAAATATTGGTTCTTCACTGGCCATGCTGTCAACCTATCTTCTGCAAGGTGATGATCCCGTCGCTTTACGTAGTTGGGCACAGTATCAACTGGCACCACGATTAGCTATTTTAAAGGGGGTGGCTCGGGTGCAGGTAATGGGCGGCGGTGAACGAGCCTGGCGGGTAGATATTGATCCTTTAAAGCTACAACAGAGCGGTCTGAATATTAACACAGTAAGTGATGCCATTTATCATGCGAATATTTTAAATACGGGAGGATATATTGAACAACAGGGGCGTGATTTATTAATTCGTACCGATGGCCGCTTATTAACTTTAGCTGATTTAAAAAAAGTAGTGGTTGGTAAAAGTAACCATGGCGTTATTATCAGTCTGGCCAATATTGCTGATATTTATCAGGGGACAAAACCACAACGATACAATATTACTGCCAATACCCTGCCCGCAGTCGCACTGATCATTCAAAAACAGCCCCGTGCCAGTAGTCTGGATGTATCAAACAGGGTTGATCAGACACTGTCTGAAATACATCTTCCTCAAGGTGCTCATTTAAGCAAATTTTATGATCAGGCTGAGATTATTGGTTTGACCTATCAAAATATGCGTAATCACTTATTAATGGGAGCCATATTGGCAATCTTATCGGTGATCTTTATTTTAGGTCATAATCGTACCACTTATGTTATTGCGATTACCTTTCCGTTAACAGTTTTAGCCACTTTTGGGATTATGCACAGTCTTAACCTGGGTCTGAATCTAATGACACTGGGGGCATTAACTGTGGCCATTGGTATGGTTGCCGATGATGCAATTGTGGTGTTAGAAAATATTGACCGACATCGTAATCTGGGGCAATCACCCTGGGATGCCACCTTAATTGGTGTTCGGGAAATAATCGGCGCTGATATTTCAGGCACATTAACTGTCCTGGCAGCGTTTGCACCCTTAGTATTAGTCAGTGGTTTAGCCGGCCGATTGTTTCATCCCTTTGGTTTGAGTTTTAGTATTTTATTATTATTTTCACTCTTATTGTCACTGACCATTATTCCTCTGGCTGCAGTGTACTGGATGAGACCAGCAAAACAAAAAACAGAAAATAACCTGACACCTGGTGAACGCTGGTTAAAATGGCTGGAAAAGATGAATTTGACTTTGCTGGATCAGTTAATGCGTTATAAAAAGAGTACCCTGTTGCTGGCCGTAATTATTTTGGCTGGCAGTTCTGTTTTATTGCTCTTTAATCCCATTCGTTTCTTACCCTTGCTGGATGAAAATAGCTTATTACTCAGTTATCAATTGGCTCCTGGCTCTTCATTAAGCGAGAGTAATCGGGTTGGTCTGGAACTGGAACAGGCCATACTACGTATGCCTAAAGTTCAGGCGGTGTTCAGACGAACAGGTTCACCAGAATCCTCTTTTTATCTTGAAGGACCTGAACAGGGTGAACTGGTTGTTCGACTTAATACAAGTCAACAGGTCAATGCCTTACAAATCAAACAAAAATTAGAACAATTACTGGCTTCAAAACCTGGCATTATAGGCCAGGTTGTTGATCCGACCAGTGAAAAGCTGGATGAATCCTTTTCTGGCATGCCAACTCTGTTTGGTATCACACTTTATGGCACCGATTTGAACACGCTATACGCTGCTGCAAATAAAGTTGAACAGGCGGCGAAACAAACCAGTGGTATCGAAAGTGTTGTCAATAATACTAAAATTCCTGTCGATCAAATCCTCATTCGTCTTGATTCTGACAAGCTGGCTTTACGTAATGTTCAGGCCAGTAGTGCTTCAAGAGCCATAAAACTGGCATTACAGGGTGAAACTATCAGCAATGTGATTTTAAATCAGCAAGCCATAGGCATTTATTTACGTTTCCAGGCTCAGTCTCGAGAACAAATGGATGATCTGCACAGTATTCCCGTCCCCAGCCGTGAAGGTAAGAATATCCCTCTGGGACAGATAGCCAGTATTGAACACATTCTGGGACATCCCATTATTGAACATCAACACGGTTTAAGAAGTCTGACTTTGAGTGCTGAAATTGATGGTAATCCTGTCAGTGTGATAGAAACTCTGAATAATAAAATTGCCCAGTTAAATCTTGGAGACGATATACAGGTAGCCTATACCGGTGAATATCAACAGTTAATTGATACCGGCCTGCAAATGCTGGGAGTCTTAATGGGTTCAGCCGTACTGGTCTTTGCAATTATTGCCCTGCAACTGGGCAATTTCCTGGACCCCCTGGTTGTTCTTATTAAACTGCCCCTGGATTTTATGGGAGCGGCACTGGCTTTGTTTGTGACTCAACAGGCAATTGATCTGACGGTGGCCATTGGTTTTATTACTTTAGTCGGGGTATCAACCAACAATGGTATTATGTTACTCACCTTTACCCGAAACTTACGACATCAGGGCATGGATGCTTATAGCGCTGTCCGTGAAGCCGCCAGATTGCGCACCCGTCCAATGATACTGACTCATGTAACAACCTTACTGGCTTTAATCCCGGCAGCAATTGGTCTGGGTGAAGGCCCGCAGCTCTTACAGCCTCTGGGTATTATGCTATTTGGTGGTTTGACAGCCGGGACATTATTAACTCTGAATTTATTACCTGTTATTTATGTTGTTACTGAAAGATGGCGGCATAAATGAATCATAAGAGCGAACTGATATGTATATTTTATTAATAGAGGATGATCAGGAAGCAGCACTGTGTTTAATGGACGGTTTAATAGAAAGTGGGCATCAAGTTGATCTTGCAGCAGATGGAAAAACAGGTCTTGATAAAGCTATGACACAGGTTTATGACATACTTATTGTTGATCGTATGTTGCCTGAATATGATGGTCTGACCATTATCAAAACATTAAGGAATGAAGAATGTACCACACCGGTCTTAATATTAAGTGCTCTGGGTGAGGTTGATGATCGAATTGCAGGTTTACGTGCAGGGGGCGATGACTATCTGGCAAAACCCTATGCTTTTGATGAGTTACTGATCCGTCTGGAAGTTTTGCTTAGACGTAGTCAAAATAAAGTTTACCAGGATATGTTAAAAGTCGGTGATTTAACATTGAATTTACAGACCCATGATGTGATGCGTGCCGGTCTGCTTATTCGATTACAACCCAGGGAATTACGCTTACTTGAATATCTTATGCGTCATGCAAACCAACTGGTAACACGCAGCCTGTTGCTTGAAAATGTCTGGGGATTTCAGTTTGATCCGCTAACCAGTATTGTTGATACTCAAATATCCCGCTTAAGAAAAAAAATTGATAAAGATTTTGAAACAACATTATTACACACCATTCGCGGCAAGGGGTTTATGATCAGTGAATCATAAAATGCGCTTATTCCGTACCACAGCCATACGACTTTCCCTGCGTTATGCTTTGTATTTCGCACTGCTTTTGATGCTGGGATTAGGGGGCTTATATTGGTCAAGTAGTCAGTATATTGATGCACAAATTACTTCAAATCTTGAATATCAACTGGATTTTCTGGTCTCTCTGGACCAACAGCAGGGACGTCAAAAATTATTGACTTATATGAACAAAAGACCATCAGGTATCAGCAAAAATCAGCTTTATACCATTCTAATATCCAGGCAAGGAAAAAAACTGGCGGGTAATTTGAATGGCTGGCCAGAAGGTATTATTGCTGACAAGGTGGTTCGAAATGACTGGCTTGATAGCCATTTAATACCAGAAAAGTTTTCTGATTATGATGGTTACTGGCCTGTTATTGCAACAAAATTACCGGATGGTTCAAGGCTATTATTAACACAGAGTCTTGTTCAGGCAGAAGACCTCCGTGAATTTACCCTCAGTTCCATGGTTATTATTTTATTGGTTTCCATTGCCTTAACGTTATTACTGGGATGGCGCATGGGTCAAACCATATTGCATCGAATCAACACCATTAATATTGTTGCCCGTCAAATAGGGCAGGGTGAACTTAATCAGCGGGTACCATTAACTGGGCAGGATGATGAGTTTGATGAACTGGCAAGTCATCTTAATGATATGCTGAAACGACTTGAGCAGTTAATAAATAGTATGCGAGACGTGACCGATAATGTGGCACATGATTTACGTCGCCCGCTGTCTCGTTTGCGTAATCGTATTGAAGTAAGTCTGTTAAAATCCCGTGACATAGTTGACTACCAGCAGACTTTAAATTCTGCACTAACCGATATTGATGGCCTGATTAAAACATTTAATGCTTTACTGGAAATAGCTCAGGTAGAATCAGGAAGTTATCGAGGAGAATGGCTTAAGGTCGATCTGAGTGCGTTGGCCGAATCCATTGGTATATTATTTAAAGAAGCGGCAGAAGAAGACAATAAAAATATTCAGTTATCCATTGAAGAAGATATTGTCATCAAGGGTAATCCTCATCTGTTAGGGCAGGCTATCAATAATTTATTGGAAAATGCACTTAAATATAGCTCCGATAATGACAATATAGAACTAACACTATCCAGACAAAATGATCAGGTCTTACTCAGGGTCAGTGATTCTGGAATGGGTATTCCCGCTGAAGAATATGAGCATGTTTTACAACGTTTTGTACGTCTGGATACTTCTCGCAGCACTGAGGGCAACGGTTTGGGGCTTTGTTTGATTAAAGCAGTTGCGGATTTGCATCAGGCTGATTTAATACTGGAATCTAATCAGCCTGGCTTAAAAGTAAGTTTGCTTTTTAAGTCTATTATCCTGAATTAATCAGTCGGTTCAACTGATTTATTCAGGATAATAGCTTTCATAGTCATGTTATTTGATATAATATTTTGCATCAGATAATGTCTGCATAATGAGAGGTCTGATTTTTTGAGTGAGTTTTTTACTATCAATGACATTATCATTTAAATCAGTGGCCAGATTTTTATGTTGTGATGTTGATTTAAAAGGGATAACCAGTTTTCCTGCATCATTTATTAAACCGATATCACTCCAGCTCGCAACAATTACATTTCGATTTTTAACGGGTGATGTCAGGTCAACACCCATACTATAATCTTTTACAGGATTCGTTACTCCAAGTCGTTTTAATATGGTTGGTACAAAATCCATATGGCTGGTTCTTTGGTGTATTACTTTAGGCTGAGTGCCTGGGATCCAGACAACCATGGGAACGCGAACCTGCCAGTCGGTAAAGCCGGAATTGTGACCCCAGCGCCCACGTTCCATAAATTCTTCGCCATGATCGCCAGTGATTACAATGACGGTATTATCCATTTTGTTAGATTTCTTTAAGTAGTCCAGTATGCGTTTAATTTGTCCATCAATACCATAAGCGGCATTCTCATATCTAGCTTTCATACCGTCAATCTGGGGTGCTATTTCTTTTCGTGAAAGGCCGGCATAATCAAGGTTTCTTAAATAATTATCACGCAGAATTTTATCCTTTGAAAATGAGTAACGAGCATGGGTGCTCTCATAAAAAATAAAACCAAAAAAAGGCCGGTTGTTAGCTTTATTTTTAATGGCATTAATCAATGAGGTTGTATTAACGGCATCTCTTTTCCAGGGTTCACCCTGGTTAAATTCAATTAATTTACTTTTTGGTATTTGAGCAAATATCGTTTGATCCATTTCCGGATAGGTAAAACTGGCACTGGTATAAATGAAGTACTGATAGTTATAGTCTTTTAATATATCAAAAAAGACAGGACCTCTATTATTACGCAAAAAGATATCCCAGTAATTTCCCTGCAGACCATAAAACAAAGAAAATAGTCCCTGACGAGTACCATTACCACCTGAGTAGTGATGTTCAAATCGCCATGCCTGCTTAGAAAAACTAAAGATGTTAGGCATAATATCTTTAGTTAATAAATCCCACCTTAAAGATTCACTGACCAGCATAACAATATTAAACGGTTTTTTTATTTTTTTTATCTTTAAAATATTTCTAGGATAAAGTAATTCACCTTTAGTGCTGGACAATTTAAGTTTAGAGGCTTTTTTAACGTCAATACCCAACGAACTTAGGAGATGACTCATTTTCAATGGTTGATAAAGCGGAAAGGTATCAGCACGCTCTAATACAGGGGCATATAACTGAGCCAGACTATAGCCGTAAATCAATCGCTCAGAAATAGTAAGAATTAAAAAACTGGCTAAAATATAACGAAATTGAATTTTAATAAAATAAAACTTATGTGCTAAAAAAAGTGCTAGCAAATGAACTGCCATCAATATTGACAGGTAGGTAAAGATCAGGCTTATATTGGTTTGATCAGCCCCCAGTGAATCAATGCCACCCGGTGTGGTAATTAAATTCCATACAAATCCATTAATATGAAAAGCATACAGATCATATAATCGACTATCTAGAAAGATAAGGATTTGACTTGTAATGGTAATAATAACAGTTATAGCAATAGCAATACCTTGCCAACGTTTTAATAACCAGTAAGCAATAAGAGCGGGAAACTGGTACATCATTGCATAGGTGAGAAGAATTAATAAACTATGGCTGTAATCTCGAAGGGTATTGGCAGGTACGTTTTGAATAAAGAAACTACAGAGATAGATGCTAAATATCCATGTGCACAGGAAATAAATAGTAATATTGAATTTTTTAGACATGGATTACCTTTAGTTTAAATTCCGCAATGAGGTATATTCGAGTGATACTATTACAAAGTTAAAATTATACTGAATAGATACAAACGAGTCAGCATAATTACGAATTAGCATAAGTATTAAAATTTTAAACAGGCATCAGGTTTTTCTTTTCGGTAAAGAGCAAATAAGTGTTTATCACCGGGTCTGCTGCCAGACCATATTTCTTCCCAACCAGGACTAAGAAGAGTTGAGTCGTTTTTGTCAATTAAAAGTAAATTGCAATTATTCTTTTTATTCTGTGCTGTTAATGCATGCATTTTTTCACCAATATAATAATGTACCAGTGACGGATAGGCCTCAACAAGACGATAACTTGAAATACAATTATAATGTGAGGGCATTTTTTGTTGCATGGATTGTAACATACCTTTATAACTCATCCCAAAATCCAGATAAGGTAGTAATAAGATCGATAATAAGCACCAGATAGCAGTAATACCATAGGAAAAAACAATAACCGGTTTAAAGGTAAAATAATTCAGACGAATAATAAATAGCCAGAACAGACTTGAGGAAAAAGCAATGCCGAATGAAAGATAAGAAAACTCATAAATAAACCCGGGTTGTTTATGTTGTAAATAAGCACCTAAATAAGGGAAATCTGGCCAGATTATTGCTATCCATAGCAACCAGAAAAACAGGATTAATGCACTGAATATCAGGATCCCTGCTTTATTAAGCCATTGATCGAATAATCGCCAGTTATTTTCAAAATAGCTGCTGGCCATTAGTGCCAGCGGTAATAGCAATGGAAGAGCATAGAGCTCTCTGGCCGTTGCAGAAAGACTCAATATTAACAGGGTAACAGCAAAAAAATGAATGGGAATAATATAATGATCGCCTTTATCCTGAAGACGATAAGCCATAAATAACAGGACAAAAACAGAAGGCAGAGCATAAAATCTGTGATAACCAGATATTATTATGAGAAAGTTGAATAAAATAATAACTATAAAAAACAGATTTCTGTGAACAAAATTTTCGGCACTTTGCCATAAGTAGATTAAACTTAAAGGTAATACTGGAAAGGCATACCATAATAGCGTCTTGTAATAATAGCCTTGATCTGCTTGAGGCCCCAGGTTAGTGCTAAAAAAACGGGCAAAATTATTATCCCAGAACCATAGCCAGAATAATTTTTCTGATTGATTATAAAGCTCAGCAGGCCAGATTAATAACCAGGGCATGGACCATAATAAAGCCAGAAAGAGAAATTTTACATAGCGTTGGTTTCTAAAACTTTGATGTAATAGTAATGACAGGCAGATACTTCCAATAATACCAGGGGCAAGAATTCCTTTTGACATAAAGCCCAGACCAACGCCTGTGCCTAAAATAAAACTGGCCAATACTATTTTTTTTCTAAATAAACTTAAAGCATATAGTGATAAAGAAAAGCCGGTCAATAAAGCGACGTCGGTGATTAAAAGATGGACACGATAAACCAGTCCAAAACAACTAATAAAGAGTAAAATAGTAATATAAGGCGTGTAAGAGTGAGACCATTTTTTTAAATAAAATTCTTTATAGGTAGAAGCTAGTAGAAATAACGTTAATAGCAGAAAAAAACCATTGGTGAGCCTGGCTCCATCGTGGTACTCCAGCCAGGGGTGAAATAATTGTGCAAAAAAAGAGGCCAGAATATAAAAAAAAGGTGGTTTTTCCATAAATGGAACATCTGCGATTTTTGGAATGACCCAGTTTCCACCATTAATAAAATGCAAAACCATACCAAAACTATAAGCCTCATCTGGTTTCCAGGGCTCGTGACCAACCAGGCCTGAAAAGACCCAAAGTAAGCAGGTGATAGTAAAAATTATAAAAAAGACAGGTTTCTGATGCTTATAT
>JALSUJ010000252.1:0-469 GCA_027071355.1 Gammaproteobacteria bacterium
GATTATGAAAATATAGCTGCTCATGTCCGTGAAATTAAAAATCAGCAGATGCTACTAACAAGTATGTCTTCTAATATATCGAAACTTTATGATGAGGAGTACCAACCAGATGTAGCATACAATAAGTGGTTAGATATTTTGCTGGAATATAGTCAATAATTTCATGATATAGGTTTTATAGTAATGAGTAAAATTAATAATAAGGTTATAAAAGTTGCAATTGTGTATCATTGCATAGCTCATTATCGAGAGCCTGTATTCCATGAGCTGTGTAGTACGAAGGAAAATATTGAATATACAATATTTTCGGGCGAAGCTGATTGTATCCCTGCTTTAAAAACTGTTGATGTGGCCAAATCCAGGTTGCCTGTAGAGGAAGGTGGTTTACGTTGGAATATAGTTAAAAATCATTGGTTTAAGAAAAAAATATTATGGCAGGAAGATATTGTCAACTTAGGTGTGTCAAGTG
>JALSUJ010000252.1:479-2963 GCA_027071355.1 Gammaproteobacteria bacterium
GTTTATCATATATCAACATGGGTTAGTTGTGTGCTGGCAAGACTGGCAGGTAAAAAAGTTTATATGTGGAGTCATGGTTTTTTAAGAAAAGAGCCAGGTTTAAAAGGGATGATTCGAAGTGTTTTTTATCGTTTGGCAAATGGAATGTTGTTGTATCATCACCGTGCACGGGAATTGCTTATTGACAGAGGGTTTTCGCCGGAAAAGCTAGACGTGCTATATAACTCGCTTGATGTAGCCATGCAAAGAAAGGTTAGGTCTAATATTCAGGAAGATGCGTTAGTTAGTTTGCGTAATAAAATGTTTAATAAAGCATCAGCACCAATTCTATTGTGGATAGGGAGGCTTACCCCTCAAAAGAAATTAAGCATGATTATAAAAGCTATGGATGAGCTCAATTCACGAGATTTTCATGTCAACTTATTGATTGTAGGCGATGGGCCAGAACGTGAGTCACTTAGTGAAGAAGTTGCCAAGTTAAATCTTGAGCCAAATGTTTTTTTTTATGGTGCTTCTCACAAAGAAGAGGAGTTGGGGCCACTTATTTCTGTTTCGGATATTTGTGTGGCACCGGGAGAAGTAGGGTTAACTTGCATGCATTCACTTGTGTATGGTACTCCTGTAATTACCCATAACAAACCTGATTATCAGATGCCAGAGTATGAGGCAATTAGATCTGGAGTTTCAGGTGATTTTTTTGAGTATGATGATGTTATAGATTTGGCTAATACTATTGAAGGATGGTTAAATCAAAAAAAATCAAGAGAGGAAATACGGAAAGCCTGTTATAGTGTTATTGATGAGTTTTATAACCCATGGAATCAAGTAAAAATTATAAATAATATGGTACAGGGTAATAACTCGATTTTAGTTAGACACGAATGAGTCATTAAATATGATCTTAAATCTAATCAGGTCGAATTCGCAGCTTAGACAGTTTGTGAGAAATATAAAGATGCTTATCCTGAGAATAAGGTATGGGTTAAAGAATGTGGATAAAACATTTTATATGGGAGGAAGGTCAAGGGTATGTAAGGATTTTGTAGCGGGGAAGTATACTTTTATGAATTATGGTTGTGATATTTGTCCTAAGGTTAAAGTGGGTGCTTATGTCATGTTTGCCCCAAGGGTTATGATTACTGGGTCGGATCATGATATTAATCAGCCTGGAATCCCAATGTATTTTACTCAACGACCAGGTGTTCCCGAGACGATTATAGGAGACGATGTTTGGCTAGGTGCGCGGTCAATAATAATTGCGGGTGTTAAAATTGGGCGAGGAGCTGTCGTCGCTGCTGGTGCAGTTGTAACTAAAGATGTTGAGCCATACACAATTGTGGCTGGTGTTCCTGCGATTGCTATCAGGAAACGTTTTTTAAATAAAAATGATATTATGAAGCACGATGAAATGCTGCAACAGAAAGCCGGTGCTTGGAATTATTGTGATCCTATTGATCAAATATAGTTTATATCCGGTAAGGTATAGTAAATATTTATGTATGTAGCTATTTATATATTAATAGTTTCTTTAGTTATTTTTACTAGCTATAGGATGCCATCAATAGTCTTTGGGTTTATGCTCTGCACGTTTTCTCTTGAGCAGTGGCTACAATCTAAAGATGTATTTTTTTTAATACATGGTAGTTTGATAAATGTAAGCTCAGGGGTTCTGGTGTTAATAGGCCTTATTTTCTATCAGATAAATAGAAATGGAGAAGTAAAATTTTACCCGCCAATGGCTAGATTGGTTATAGCTTTATATGTGTATGCTTCAGTAAGTGTTTTGTGGTCGCCTGTGACAGATATATCAGTGTCAAACTTGCAACACTATATGCCTTATATTTTTCTTTATGTATTACTTGCACCATTACTTATTAATAATGAAGAAGATGCATATGAGGCTTTTAAGTTTTTAATTATATTTGGCGGTATCCTTGCTCTATTGCTTTTGTTGTTTACAGAGTGGGGGTATAGAAGAATAGTAATGGCTGCTGAGATGGTCGATTTGCGTGCTAACCCATTAGCTATTGCCGATATGGCAGGATATGTTTTATTTGCTTCTATACTTTTAAATTTTAAAAAAGAATATAAGTTTTGGCGGTTTTTAAAATGGCTTATCGTGATTATATGTTTGGGAGTAGCAGTAAAAACAGGATCTCGAGGACAATTCATATTGATGATATTGTTATCAATATTTTTTCTACCAATAAGTAGACCCATAAATCATATTAAAAGGCTTGTTCCTCTGGTATTTGCAGGAATAGTTATTGCTGGGGGTAGTTATTGGGCTATGAAAGAATATACAAGTGACTATACCGCGAAAGAAGGTGCTCGTTGGGAAGTGGATAGAATGGGCGATGACTTGTCAGGCCGATTTGATGCGGCAATAAATTTAATTAGTGAATGGTATAGTTCTCCATCTCATTTATTGTTTGGGCTTGGAAGTTCCGAATCGTATGATGAGTCAATTGCGGGTTTTTATAC
>JALSUJ010000253.1 GCA_027071355.1 Gammaproteobacteria bacterium
ATCCGAAAAACTCTAAGGTCGTAAACATCATGGCAGGACAAACGGCAGAATATTTTGATATTGTAATCGCGGGCGGCGGCATGGCTGGTGCGACTATGGCGCTGGCATTGGCTCCGTTGCAATTAAGTATTGCTGTGATTGAAGCTCATCCCTATCAACACCAGCAAACTCAGCCCAGTTTTGATGACCGCTGTCTGGCTTTATCCTGGAGTTCCCGACAGATTTATTCTGCTATGGGTATCTGGGATAAACTAAGCGGAAATAGTACTGCACAGGGTAGTGGCAGCGCTGCGGCTATTAAACAGATCCATGTTTCGGATCGTGGTCATTTTGGTGCGGTGCGTTTAAACCATCAGGAAGAAGGTGTACCAGCTTTAGGTTATGTGCTTGAAAGCCGGGTGATTGGTGAGACCTTGCTGGCGCAGTTAAAAAGCCATAACAATATCCGGATTTTTAGTCCGGCACATATTGAACAGCTTGATAATCAGTCCAGTACTGAAAAAGTTAGTTTGCAGATCAAAGCAGGAAAAAAAGTCCATCATTTTGATTGTGCGTTATTAATTATTGCAGATGGTGTTAATTCTAAAACCCGGGACCGCCTGAATATTCGTGTGCATCAACGTTCTTATGCTCAGAGCGCTGTTATTGCTAATATTGAAACCGAGCTTGCACATAAGAATGTCGCCTATGAACGCTTTACAGACTCAGGACCTCTGGCGGTATTACCCTTATCGCACAATCGCTGTTCTCTGGTCTGGACGGTACAGGATCACCAGCTTAAAGATATTATGGCCCTTGATGATCAGCTGTTTCGTGCGGCCTTGCAGGAACGTTTTGGATTTCGTCTGGGACAGATTAAGCGGGTTGGCAAACGTTCATCCTACCCGCTGCTATTAATGGCGGTTGATAACCGCACTCTGCTGGGACAGCCCCGAATTGCCCTGATAGGCAATGCTGCACACGGCGTTCATCCTGTTGCCGGGCAGGGCTTTAATCTGGGCTTAAGAGATATCTCTGCGCTGGCTGAACTGATTGCCGGTGAAATACAGCATAAAGCTGGTGATCCTGGAGATGCGCTATTACTTGCGGATTACTGGCAATGGCGACAGGCGGATATTCGCCAGGTCACCACGATTACCAATAGTCTGATTAAATTGTTTTCCAATAACTCAAGGGCTCTGACGGTGTTAAGAGACAGCGGCTTGTTAATGACTGATATTATAGCGCCATTAAGACATGCTATTGCTGCTGAAGCGATGGGTAATGGCCTGTTACAGGGCCGGCTCAGTAAAATGGCCGTAGGCCAGTCAATCTGTTAAGCGGATACCATAACAATATGACAGCAACACAACATTATGATCTGATTATTATTGGCGGCGGTATGGTGGGAGCGACTCTGGCCTGTGCCCTGGGTGACAGCGCCTTAAAAATAGCCGTAATAGAAGCGCATCAAAGTGACTATAACTGGCCGCCCGGCAGCCATGATATTCGGGTCAGTGCCCTGACTCACGCCAGTCAGCATATTTTTGAAAATATTGGAGCCTGGAGCGGGATGCAGAAAGATGGCGTTTGTGCCTATAGTGAGATGCATGTCTGGGATGCCAGTGGTCAGGGCCAGATCCATTTTAATAGTATTGATATCGGGCAGATGAATCTGGGGCATATTGTTGAAAACCGGGTTATCCAGAAAGCGCTGCAAAACAGACTGGCGGATTTTGATAATATTGAGCTGTTGATACCGGTTAAAGTTAAAAGCCTGCAGCTAGACAATGAGCAGCAGCCGGCGGTGTTGTTGAGTACCGAAGATGGCCGGCAGCTGAGTGCGGATCTGCTGGTGGGGGCAGACGGTGCCAATTCCTGGGTGCGTCAGCAAATGAATATTTCTTTAAGCAGCTGGGCTTACCATCAGACCGCGGTAGTCTGTAATGTAACGACTTCGGAAACTCATCAGCATGCCTGCTGGCAGCAGTTTATGCCGGAAGGACCACTGGCCTTTCTGCCACTGACGGACGGACAGGATGCCGGTGCGGATAATATCAGCTCTATTGTCTGGTCAACCACAGAAGCAAAAGCACAGGCTCTGCTGAATATGAATGAACAGCAGTTTAATCAGGAGCTGCAGTTTACTTTCGGCAGTACGCTGGGGCGTATTGAGCTAAATTCAGAACGGGGCGGCTTTCCGCTGCGTTTACGCCATGCCAGTCATTATGTGCAGCCGCATCTGGCTCTGATTGGCGATGCCGCTCATACGGTTCATCCACTGGCAGGTCAGGGCGTTAATCTGGGGCTGCTGGATGCCGTGGTTCTGGCAGAAGAAATACAGCGAGCCCTGGCGCAGCGGCGGGCTATTGGCGGGCTGGCTGCTTTAAGACGTTTTGAGCGACGACGTAAAGCGGATAATATTGCCATGTTAGCAGCCATGGATGGTTTTAAACGCTTGTTCAGTAATGATATTACACCGCTTAAACTACTGCGTAATACGGGTCTTAATCTGGCAGATAAAATTCAGCCGCTGAAACAGCTCATGATCAAACGGGCAATGGGACTGATGGGTACTGGTTTAAATGATGATTTACCGAATTTAGCCAGATCCAGTACCAGAGACTGTTGATCGTTCAATTGCTACACCGATTTTAAGAACGTTGTAAATCTAATAAGGTAATTTTAACAGAAATGGACAGTGGGTATTTTATAGAAGGGGGCTCATGAGTAATCGGTTTTATCGTTTACTGGTTGGAGTGAGCCTGTTAACTTTTTTGTATTTCAATCTGGATACAGGAATTTATCTGTTGATACTGATCATGTTTGTGGAAGGTCTTACTAATTTTCTATTGCCTGAACTGATCAATCAATTGCGGGGGATTGTTTCTGTCCCCGATGATAATCTGGCTCCTTTTCATAATAAATCCCGTTTTACCTATACTGCGGAGCGTGCCTGGCGTCTGCTGGTCAGCCT
>JALSUJ010000254.1 GCA_027071355.1 Gammaproteobacteria bacterium
CAGGTGTATTTTTCGGATGCGTCCTGATCTCAATTTTTGATGCTCGACGCCGTCGTGTTTTCTCAAAAGGACTTTTTTCTACACCGGCTAATAGTGTTATATTTTTATCTAGTTTTTTTATTCTATTGACAACTTCACTGTCCATTAATGTATCCAATAAAATTTCATACCGCATTTCTGTATAGCCTAATTCCTCCATTGCATTAAGAAAAGCCATGAACTCATCAATCTGTGTGACAACAATGCCCGCCCTGGTTTTACCGGCATTTATCCAAACGCTAATACCATTTTTAATGATTTCAATTCTACTGCGCTTCAGCCTGGCTAATTTATTTTGTATCACTACAAGCTGTTCACGTACGCGTCTGTTTTCCATTATATTACTGGAATGTAAAAAGCATTTTACCGACTGTTGACCAATCAGCTCATCATGATGATAACGTTGAAGATCAAAAACATCATAGCCTGATTGGCGCTCAACATCTGATGCTGTTAATATAATTTTCCTCACAGTATCAGAATGCAACATAAAACGTTTCGCTATTAAATCAATCCGCCGGTTTTTTTATCCAGTTCGAATGGCTGTTCTGCAAACAGAATAATATCATTAATCAGGTTTAGAGATAGTGAAGGGATTTCTGGTTTTATATTTTTCCTCGTAATGGATTTATTTCTAGCAAATTTTGTATCCGGTTCAGGGATCCATTTTTTAATATTTAACATATCACACATAGATGCATTGGATTTCTTATTTCGCCATAGTTTCTGTCCGGCATTTTTTTCATCCATATTTGCGGCATAAGCCAGTATACGCGCACAAATTAACGGTGAGTTTTTTTTGCTATAATATTCAATATAGTCACTGATACTATGCATATAATTGGTAATGGTTGTTTCCTCATTGGCATGGCCGGTAATAACTGACAGTGAACGCAGCGAAATGGCATTGCCGCTATCCATATTCTTATCAGCATTATCCAATACCATCGAATATAATTCCCTGCTGCTTTTTATATTATTAACAAAGCTATGCCGAAGATGTTGAAATCGTAGTGCCTCATCACCCGTTACCTCTCGCATTACTTCTATAATATACAGGGAACAGTAACTACGATCGATAAGAATTCTTTTTTTACCATACTCTGCCATTAATGCCTGCAACGGGTCCTGTTCAAATTCTGCCTCAAAACGATTCTTCAATGCAGTAATAATCCGTTTTTCATCGTCGGTTAATGTGGTAAGCATCGGTACCCGCCTGATGCCTGATATTGTTTTAGTATCACCGTAGGCCGTATTTTCAATGCCGATATTAATGTCATTATTAATATTCAAATACTGAATATTTCGCCACATAATACGGTACGCCTCACCGAATCTCAGACCAAATCGATAGCCGAGGATAAGCATCATTGCATATTGTATCCTCAATAGTTCATCATTCGATGTGTCATGCATTATCTGTTTCAGCGCTAATATATATTCATCTTCTCTGATAATATTTGCATTGGGCAATACACGCTTTGATTTTTTTTCCGTTAAGGCAAACACAGCACTCCAGTCAGGATCATCCACTGACCAGTAATGCTGAAGATAACTGTGAAATTCTGTCAACCTGTTTGCTGTCTCATAACGATAATTTTTTCTACAACGTAGTATCAATCGGCAATAGGCTTCTTCATATTGATCGGCCTCCATAGACAGGATTGATTTCTCTCTGAACTCAATTAACAGGGGGCGAAGTAGCAGATAAACATAATTTTTTATTGTGCCAAAAACTATCCGGTTTCCATGTTGCGTTTTATTGACACACAGGTGTATAACCCAGCAGGCAATCAGATTAGCTATCTCAGGCCAGATAGTGCCATCTCCAACCAGTTGCTGCATATTATTTTTTAACGATTCTTTATATCGCTTGCTGGCAAGTTTGTCCTTTTTGGCTTCAATGGCTAATGCCTCTACAAAGCTGTGATAAAATTTTCTGATAAATGTCTCAATTTGTTTGTGTTTGCAGTTTTTTACCCCGTTGATAATCATCCCGCTCCAGGGTATATCTGGAATCACCAGGTTATTCGACCTGTTTTTTTTCTGTCGCACCAGGCGCTTGCCTGAAACTACTCGCATATAACTGTCTATGGGCAGGGACACCGAGAGCAATTGCCCACTAACAACACTCCGCAAAAAACCCGGTAACTCTACTGACTGTGCCGCTATCGCCCAATCAGTCATACAGGGCCATACCTCCTTTTGTTTGGCTACTCCCATTTCATTAAGAATCGCCCTGATGGACGATACCACCCTCACCAATGGTATCGCTTCATTCTGCTCCTTCTTGACTGTTTGCATCGTTGCATACAGACCAGCGATTAACGATACCGATAAACTGCCGGGATGCCACCGAAAGACATTCCGTTTCTTCACATTTTGTTTGGCTTTTGTTGCAACAAGATCAATAAAAAGCCGTTGATGGTTATTATAGTTATGGCAATAGCAGTGATTAATAACAGCATTAGGTACATCCTTTAAGCTCTCGACACTACCAATATATTCATATAACGCCGCTGACAGTGTTATTTCAGCCAGTCTTCTTTCAGGTGATACAGGCGAATGATTAAGCTGTTGCTGTTTTAGGTAATTCAGAAAAGATTGCCTGAGTTTTTTTACTGTTTTATATTTCAGCAGGGTCTCTTTATTAAAAGGGGAGGGCTCATCAAGAATAAATGCACGCCTGGTTAGCCATATCGGCTTATTTCTTTTTCTGTAAACCATCCATAACCACCGATAAAATACTGCCAGCGCATAATTCCTGTCCATACCTGACTCAGTCGCGGCATGGCTTATCTCATTTACCATACCATCAATCTGTTGCTGATCCTTTTCTGTTATGTTACGTAGTTCACTTTTTCCACCAATAACACGGGTAATCAGTTCTGCGTATTTTTCAAA
>JALSUJ010000255.1 GCA_027071355.1 Gammaproteobacteria bacterium
ATGAATTACAACTGTTTATTGCTAATCTTTTTATTAGATAAAATAAAAAGAGGTATGGGAATGGCATCAGAAACATATTATGAAATCCCGGAAGTTCATGAAAATGCCAGCCGGGACTTTATTGAACAGACAGAACGGGCAATCTGGGCGCAAAAAGAAGTTAATACCTTAAAAGCAAATCAGAACCGGTAACTTAAACAGTAAAATTCAGTTCACTTTAGTCTATGACTTAAAAACTGTCCTTAACGGGCTTGTTTTTAGGACTTATCAAATAGATAATAGTGCGGGTAAAAAAGCGGCATGGTTCGCTTTTTTTATGGCTGATAATGTAACGACACACTTTTTTGAGACATAAATTCTAATGAGCATAAAATCCGATCACTGGATACGATCCATGGCAGAAAATGAAGGGATGATTGAGCCCTTTGAAAGAACTCAGGTTAAAGAAGTCAATGGACAGAGAATTGTGTCCTATGGTACCTCCAGCTATGGGTACGATGTACGTTGTTCAAGAGAGTTTAAAATATTTACTAATATTAATTCAGCTATTGTTGACCCTAAAGACTTTGATGACAATAGTTTTGTGGATGTTGAATCTGATGTATGCATTATTCCCCCCAACTCTTTTGCACTGGCCAGAACCGTTGAGTATTTTCGTATACCAAGAAAAGTACTGACTGTTTGTCTGGGTAAATCAACTTATGCCCGCTGCGGCATTATTGTAAATGTCACGCCTCTGGAACCGGAGTGGGAAGGACATGTGACGCTGGAATTTTCCAATACCACACCGCTGCCGGCAAAAATTTATGCCAATGAAGGGGTTGCTCAGATGCTGTTTTTTGAATCAGATGAAGAATGTGATATTTCTTATAAAGATAAAAATGGCAAATATCAGGGACAGACCGGGGTAGTAACGCCCAGGACCTGAGTAAGCAACCGTATTGAATTAATAACAAACCTCTGTAACCCATAAACTTACTGACGAAAATGACTAATAAAATTACCGCCACTATTAATTTTTCCTTTAAAGGTGAAACCTTTTCACCTTCTGTAGAAATTGATCTGGATAATTTTTTTAGCGAAACTCAGGTACTGGAACCCGGTATTGTGCCCATGTCTATTTATAATATGATTGCTAAAAATGGTGACATTGACAGTTATTCCTATGTTTATGAAGTAATGCTGGCCAGTGATGTGTCTTTTAGTGAGGCCTGCGGCCTGGCTGCTGAACATCTGAGTGAGGGGCGTTTTGACTTTCAGGGCTTTGAAAAGGACTGGAAATACCAGAAAAAAATAACCATTATTCAGGCTATTGCGCAGCGCCATATGCATATTGAGGATATTGAGCAGCAACCTCAGCTTAGAGATGCTCTGATGGAAGCACTGGATTCCACGGTATAATTCAATTTAATAACGACACTTTTACTCTCTCTGGGTTGTTGATTTAACAGCCCCAGCCGTAAGATATTGTTAAAAGACAGAAGTTTTTTAGGCTTCTGCCGTTATAAATATCAATAATGCTTTTTTGCATTAAAAATCTGTAAAAAATAAAAACTTATAATTTGATAAAACGTTTTCTATTGCCTATTCTCAAATAAGTAATAGTTATTTTTATACCGTATGGTAGCGGAAATTTTAATACGCAGGATGAAAGTAATGCGATGAAATACCAAATACAGGCCCTGGATATAGAGCGAAAACTACCTGATAATTCTTACATTGTGTCAAAAACGGACTTAAAAGGCCGGATAACCTATGCCAATCGTATCTTTATGGATATGGCTAAATACACAGAAAAAGAATTATTAGGGGTTCAGCATAATATTATCCGTCATCCCGATATGCCCAGAGGGGCCTTTAAACTGGTCTGGGATACCCTCTCCGGGGGTAATGAAGTATTTGCCTATGTTAAAAACCTGGCAAAAGATGGCCAATACTACTGGGTATTTGCCAATATTACCCCGGATCATGACCCCTCAGGTCATATTACCGGCTATCTTTCCGTACGACGAAAACCTCGTCCTGAAGCCATTGCCGCCATTGAACCGGTTTATCAGAAAATGCTGGACATTGAAAAGCAGCATCATGCCAGAGATCAGATGGATTATTCCATTAATTATTTAGTGGATACCTTAAACTCTATGGGAGTCAGCTATGAAGAATTTATCCTTGGAATTTAAATTAAAGCTGATGATTCATGGCTTTAATGTTCTGATCCTTTGCTTATTACTGGTGATTTTTTATCAACATGGTTTTAATGTCTGGTATCTTGGGTTCTGGATTTTGTCCAGTGTGTACGGGGTTTATACTTTATATTTTATAAAACGTCCTTTTCAGATGGTGGCACAAATTACTGAAATTATGGACGATGCAAGTCATGGCTACTTTGGCCAGCGTATTACCAATATCAATGTAGAAAAAGAACTCTATAATATGGCCTGGCATATTAATGACATGCTGGATCAAATTGAACCCTTTTTCAGAGAAGTGAATACCACTTTTAAATCGGCTTCAAAAGGGAAATTTTACCGCAAAACACAGGCTGATGGATTACATGGGGATTTTAAAGTCTCACTGGAAAATTTGAATGAAGCTTTGAATACCATGGAAGATAATGCCCGATATGTTAATCGTAATGACCTGTTATCCCGCTTAAGCAATTTAAATATCAGTAAAATGCTGGCCAATTTAAAACTCAATCAACGTGATATGAGAAACATCACCGAGCAGATGTCTGATGTAGTCAATATTGCCGAGGAAAATGCCCGGGATGTCTCAGATGCCCAGCAGGAACTGGTAGAAATTGTCAGCATTCTGGATAGTGTTATGAAACGGGTAGATATTACCAGTGATGCCATTGGAGAACTCAATGAACGCAGTGCCAGAATGAATGATGTGATCACTATGATTGCCGGGATTGCAGAACAGACCAATTTACTGGCCTTAAATGCTGCTATTGAAGCAGCAAGGGCAGGAGAGCAGGGTAGAGGATTTGCAGTGGTTGCCGATGAGGTGAGAACTCTGGCAGCTAATACTAAAAATGCTACCGATGAAATTACCACTATGATTGCCAGTATTACCAGTGACAGTCATACCATGATGTTGGATTCAAAACAGATGAGAGAAATGACTAACCGGTCACAGCAGCAGATCACTGCTTTTGAAAAACGTTTTTCATCCTTTGCTGAGTCTACCCGGGTGACACTTGAAAAAATCAGTTATGCACAGCAGGTCAATTTTGCCTCACTGGTTAAAGTGGATCATCTGGTGTTTAAACAAAATGCCTATCTGGCTATGAGCCATGGGCAGGATTCAGAAGAAGCCAGAGCCGTCAGTGTCGATCACCATAATTGTAATCTGGGTAAGTGGTATTATGAAGGCCATGGAAAAGAGAATTTCAGTACTATTAATGCCTTTAAACTATTAGAAAAACCTCATTCTATTGTGCATAGCGCAGTACATGAAGTGATCCGGCTTATTGGGGAAAACTGGGAACATAATAAAGCCTTGAAAGATCAGGTAATACAGGCTTTTGAAAAAACAGAAAATGCCAGTGATCAGGTGGTTAGTCTGCTGGATGAAATGATTGAAGAGAAAAATCGTCAGACGGGCGGCGGACTTTAAACAGCCCCTAGTTGCCGGTCATACCTTCCTGATAGGATATTAAAGTAGAAACAAAGTCTGGTTTGCCGGGTTCCTCCTGCACAATTTTAACTGGTAGATAGCCCAGTTCTGGAGCACACCAGAGGGTGATATTTTTTTCTTTATTATAACGGTGATGATGTACTTTTACAGTTTTGTAACTGCCCAGAGAAGTATAAACCCGTTCTTCTCCCTCAACGGTAAAATCATATTCCTTAATTTTTCCACCGTCAGCAATATTTAAGCGGAAGGTTTTATCTGGATGTCCGGACAATTCCAGCATCATCGCTAATTGATAAGACAGTTTGTCTACCGTATTTTCCGGGATCGCCATTACCCACTTACTATTCTTATGTTTGTGATAATTTGTGACTTGCTTTTTATCCCAGTTAAAAATCAATTCAACATTTCTGCGGGTACGGTTATTTCTTATCTGCAAAAAACTGTATTTAAGGGGGCGGATAACACCATCTATAATAAAACCCTCACTTTGCTCATTCCGGGTTTCATCTTTTTTAAAAGCCAGTAAGCCTACCGGCATAGAATAGGACTTGAAATGATAAGCCTGACGACTTTCGCCCGGATTATTTAAGTTATCTAAGTTATCTACACTGAGAGAATTGGTTACATTAATCCCCTCAAGCCCCATAGCTGTCACCATATAGGTAGCAACAAAGGGTTTCAGGAGCTGAGCTGGTTGAGGGGGGCTGTCACTGGCTGGTAAAACCTGCAGACAGCCAAAAGCGAGCACTAGTATGGCAACAAAAGCAGACCATAATCCGGATGCTGGAGCCATCGGGTATGCGTTCATATTGGTTTTCCGTCAAGTAACACCTGATCCCCAGATAACTGCAGCCGGTTTTCAGCAATCCACTGAATAACTTCGGGATAGGACTGATGTTCCCTGGTTAATACTCGCAAGGCCAGTGTCTCTTCATTGTCATCAGCAAGTACAGGTACCCTGGTCTGTAAAATTACCGGACCGCCATCGAGTTCTGAACTGACAAAATGGATACTTAAGCCATGTTCAGAGTCGCCGGCCTCCAGAACTCGCCGATGAGTATGTAAACCACGATGTCTGGGTAATAAAGAAGGATGAATATTAATCATCCTGCCATAATAATGGTCCACAAACTGATTGGTGAGAATACGCATAAAGCCTGCCAGTACAATCAGTTCAGGCTGGTATTTATCAATGGTTTTTATTAACTGGGCATCAAAACTTTCACGATTGTCAAACTGACTGTGCTCAATGAGTTCTGTAGGTATCCCGGCTTTTCTGGCACGTTCCAGACCATAGGCATCTGCCTTATTACTGATCACCGCCATAATTTCAGCATTCAGTTTACCCTCAGCAATACGATCAATGATGGCCTGTAAATTACTGCCGCTGCCGGACAGCAGAACAACAATTGGCAACGGACGGGAAGTGGCAGTAGCATGTTTCAAAGAATGGGGTACTCTTATGGAACTCAGATTAATTTAAAGCTTATTCAGTGATCTTATTCAGTAATAGTGACGCTGGGTGTTTCGCTATCACTGGCTTCAATCGTGCCTAAGGTAAACACTGTTTCACCCTGCTGCTGGAGAACATCCATGGTTTTTTGTTGATCTTCAGGAGCAACCACCACCACCATACCTACACCGCAGTTAAAAGTACGATACATCTCACTGGCTGCTATATTGCCCTGTTCCTGCAGCCAGTTAAAAACCGCAGGCCGCTGCCAGCTGTTAGCGTCAATGATGGCCTGAGTATTGGCCGGCATAACGCGAGGAAGATTTTCCAGTAAACCGCCGCCGGTAATATGTGACAGGGAATGGATATCTACAACCTTTGCCAGAGCCAGCAGCGATTTAACATAAATCCGGGTGGGTTCCAGCAGTCGGCGGCCTAAGGTATCACCATCAAAAGAACTATTTACATCAGCCCCTGATACTTCAATTACTTTACGAATTAAAGAATAGCCGTTGGAGTGCGGGCCACTGGAAGCCAGTCCCAGTAATACATCACCCTGACGGACTTTGGAGCCATCAATAATTTGATCTTTTTCAACAATACCGACACTGAAACCAGCCAGATCATAATCATCGCCTTCATACATACCGGGCATTTCTGCGGTTTCACCACCCGTTAGAGCGCATCCAGCACGAGTACAGCCTTCACTGATCCCTTTAATGACATCAGTCGCTGTATCCAGATCCAGTTTGCCGGTGGCATAATAATCCAGAAAGAATAGTGGCTCGGCACCGGCCACAATCAGGTCATTAACACACATAGCAACCAGATCGATACCAATAGTATCATGTTTGCCGATCATCAGTGCCAGTTTTAATTTGGTACCTACACCATCAGTACCGGATACCAGTACCGGATTTTTATACCGATCCAGAGGCAGTTCAAACAGGGCACCGAAACCACCCAGACCGCCCAGAACACCGGGACGATGAGTGGCTTTTGTGAACGGCTTGATGCGTTCGATTAAGGAATTGCCTGCATCAATATCAACCCCGGCATCACGATAACTGAGCGATTGTTTACTCACCTGGTACTCCTGGCTAGTGGAAAAATAACTGCTTAAATAACTGTTTTAATAAAAAAGCATTATACTGCAAATTGGCTTATGGAATCCAGATGGATATACTATCACGGCATTTTTTGATACCCTATCGGGGCATGTAATTTGAACTTCTGAAGGCTGAACTGCTTGTTTTATAAAAAAGGAAATATGACGTTGAAATACCCTCATTTCAGATTTTTGAGTTTGTTATTTTTATTTAGTCTAATGCTGGTCGGACAAAGTCTGGCAGCCAGTACTGGAAAATTATATGAATCCAGTATTAAAGTAGCAGATGATAAGACCGAAAAAGAGCTTATTGCCGAATCTTTTGCTCATGTACTGATTAAGGTCACCGGACATTCAGATATTACTGCTTCCCCGGCCTATTCTGCCTTGTTAGTTAAAGCACAGGACGCTATCTCCCAATTTCGTTATGATTATAAAGTCCCTGAAACAGCCGCTTCTATGCCCGATGAACAAGGCTTAGAATCAAAAACAGAAGCAAAAGAAAGCGCAAAAGAAAAGTGGTTCTGGGTGCGTTTTAATCCGGGTATTATTGATACTATGCTTAAGCAGGCTCACTTGCCCATCTGGGGTAAAGTCAGACCCGACACATTGATCTGGTTCGCTCAGGATATTAACGGTAAGCGTGTTTTACAAAGCCAGTATGAGCAGCCTCAGGTCTATCAGATCTTTAAAGAACGGGCTTTATATCGCGGCATTCCCCTGACTTTCCCGTTTCTGGATTTACAGGATCAGAACAATATTTCTGCCGCAGATATCTGGGGTAATTTTAATGATGCCATATTACTGGCTTCCAGACGCTACCAGTCTCAGGCGGCTTTAACTATTCGTCTGGAACAGGGTAAAAATGGTATCTGGAACAGCCAGTGGAATTTGCTGATGCTTGGACAGGTGCAAAGCTGGCAATTGCAGGATAAGGATAAGCCGCATTTATTAGCAGCGGGTATTGATGAACTGGCGGATCATCTGGCCAGACAGTTTGCACAGTCAGGCAGCAGCAATACAGATACCGATGCCAATTCGGTTCTGGTGCAGATTAATAATGTGACTAACTTTCGTGAATTTCAGGAACTGGACGACTATCTGCGTAATCTGGCCACCGTCAAATCTCTGGCTTTAATGCAGACTCAACAGGACAGGGTCTTTTACAAAATTAGTTATCGGGGAAATAAAAATGCCCTGCTTCAGGAAATTCGACTGGGGGATTTACTCAATAGTGTGGAGCGTAGCCGGGTTGATTATGCTAATAATGATGAACCCCGTGAATTTAAACCGGTTATTCTGGATGGAACTCATCAGACAGACAATTCACAGCCGGGTTCTTCCACCGGGTCTGAAAGAGCAAAAGCACTTAATGCTATGAATGCTGATCAGCAGCCAGGGCAGACAGCAGACTCACAGAAAAGCTCTGATATTAATGCCGCAGGGCTCGGGCAGAAAGTTGACCGTCAGCTGGTTCCTGAGCTGGAATACTGGTTAGCACGATAAGGATTCTGTGATGACTGAATCTCAAAAATGGATGCTGTTGTCCATTGTACTAATAATAGGCTGGCTGTTTTATCTGCTGTCACCCATATTAACCCCGTTTCTGGTGGCTGCTTTTCTGGGCTATCTTGGGGACCCGCTGGTAGACAGACTGGAAGAGCGCAAACTATCCCGAACACTGTCAGTGACTATCGTATTTGTGGTATTCAGTACCTGTTTTCTGATCATGCTGGTATTAATAATGCCTCTGCTGCAAAATCAGATTGCAGCATTATCCAGAAAACTGCCGGATTTTATCGATTTTATTCAGCAAAAAGTGGTTCCTTATATCCTCAGCCTGAGCCATATTGATCCTGAACAGGGGCTGGACTTATCCGGTGTTAAAATTGCCATACGGGATAACTGGCAGAGTATCGGCGGTCTGGCCGGGCAGCTGGTTAACTCGGTTTCCCAATCTAGTTTAATGATTATAGCCTGGCTGTCCAATCTGGTTCTGATCCCGGTAATCGCATTTTATTTTATGCGTGACTGGGATATTCTGGTGGCAAAAATTGACCATCTTATCCCTCGTCATATAGAACCGCTGGTGGCGCGGCTGGCTAAAGAATCTGATGAAGTTCTGGCTGCCTTCCTGCGCGGTCAGCTTCTGGTTATGGCCTGTCTGGGTATTATTTATTCTGTGGGTTTATGGGTAGCCGGGCTGGAACTGGCTCTGCTGGTGGGTTTACTGGCCGGAATGGTTAGTTTTGTACCCTATCTGGGTTTTATTGTAGGTATTATGGCTGCCTTAATTGCATCGCTTATGCAGTTTCATGATTTGACCCTGTTTGTACCCATTGCCATTGTCTTTGGTATTGGTCAGTTAATTGAAAGTATGTTGTTAACACCCTTACTGGTGGGGGATCGTATTGGTTTGCATCCGGTGGCCGTAATTTTTGCCATTATGGTAGGCGGACAGTTGTATGGTTTTGTCGGGGTTTTAATTGCCCTGCCGGTTTCCGCTGTGGTGATGGTATTATTGCGTTATCTTTATCAGACTTATGTCTCCAGCGGACTGTACGACATTAAACCACCTGCTCAGGATCAATGAACTGATCATGCCCGAATATAAACTTTTAACAAGCCGTTTAAATGCCTTAAAATCCTGTACAGCTCCCCTGTTTGAGGGTAATCAGATTGGTCTGGAAAAAGAAAGTCTGCGCGTCAGTCATACCGGCACTCTGTCCCTGCTTTCCCATCCCGGAGCTTTAGGTTCGGCTCTGACTCATCCCTATATTACCACTGATTATTCAGAGGCAATGACGGAGTTTATTACCCCGCCGTTTACTCGTGTTAAAGACTCTCTGGCGTTTTTACAAAATACCCAGAAATTTGTCTATCAAAACCTGGAAAACGAAATATTATGGGCTACCAGTATGCCCTGTGTAGTGGCGGGTGAGTCCAGTATTCCTCTGGCACGTTACGGCAAATCCAATGCGGGAACCATGAAAACCGTTTATCGCCGAGGCCTGGGTCATCGCTATGGACGTGTGATGCAGGTGATTTCAGGGGTGCATTTTAATTTTTCTCTGGCGGAATCCTTCTGGCCGATATTACAGGCTGTTGAAGAGGATAAGCAGCCTTTGCAGGATTATATTAACAGTCGTTATTTTGATCTGATCCGTAATAGTCAGCGTATGGGCTGGCTGGTGCCTTATCTTTTTGGTGCATCGCCGGCGGTCTGTAAATCCTTTTTACTGGGCGGTTCCACTACCCTGGCTGAATTTGATGAAAGTACTTACTATGAACCTTATGCCACTTCATTGCGGATGGGGGATATCGGCTATCAGAATAATAAGGAAAATGAATCCGGGATCAAAGCCTGTTACAAAAATATAGACAGTTATATTTCCAGTCTGGAGTGGGCAATTAATACTCCGTATGAAGCTTACAAAAAATTTGGTTTTCTCAAAGACGGGCTGTATCAGCAGTTAAACTACAATATTCTGCAGATTGAAAACGAATATTACTCAACCATACGTCCCAAGCAAATTTTACAGGGTAATGAAAAACCCACGATAGCCTTAAGAGATCGAGGGGTCAAATATGTTGAATTGCGTTCCCTGGATGTTAATGCCTATGATCCGGTGGGCGTCAATGAAGATCAACTTTATTTTCTGGAAGCCTTTTTACTATTCTGTATGTTGCAGGAAAGCCCTGTGATTGAAATCCCGAAACAGGCTGAAATTGACCATAATGAAATGATAACTGCTCATAGGGGCCGCCAGCCCGGTCTGAAATTATCCAGAAACAGAAAGCTGCAGACCTTAAAGTCCTGGGCAATGGAGATTATGCAGGAAATGGCCGGTGTCTGTGAATTGCTGGATGCGAATGATCCTGACA
>JALSUJ010000256.1 GCA_027071355.1 Gammaproteobacteria bacterium
CCTTAGGTTCGTAACCGCAACATCCCTGTCGCACTACTGCAGCTGTTGACTAAATTTGCAGGAGCAAATTTGAACAGCTATGCTGGCCTGAAAGGTGGAATACAGGGATGTAATCCATAAAAAAGAGTTACTTGCCGAAGGCGAAAAACAGAGGCCAACAAAACCAACCCGGATAAGCAGTTATGAACAATACATATCAAACCCGTTTTGTCGTAGCTTGTCTAGTTGTAACGCGGAGCATCACTGTATGCATTCCCACGCAGGAGCGGTGGGAACGAGAAATCAGCTGAGTGTGCTGTTCTGTTTTACCACTCCCCTTACAGACTGCCGAGCATTGCACCGACCAAAGGGAAAATTCTCAAGGATGAGAATTTAGCCTGGATTGGCAGGGATGCCAAACCGGGTGGCCCGTTCGCATGCACACTGGTTACCAAACCCACCATAACCGATGAAATCCACTACAATGCTCGGGAACCCACGGTGTTTTCCGGGGGCAGGCTGTTGGGCGGCTCTTTTCTGGTTACTCTTTCGCAGCTGCAGGCAAAAGAGTAACTTGCCGAAGGCGAAAAACAGAGGCCAGCAAAACCAACCCGGATAAGCAGTTAAGAACAGTACATGTCAGACCAGTTTTGTCGTAGCTTGTCTAATTGTGACGCGGAGCGTCACTGTATGCATTCCCACACGGGAGCATGGGAACGAGAAAAGATTTATCAAGTACTATATTTTTATCCATCCAGCATCCAGCATTCATCATTCAAAATTAAACATTAAACATTAAACATTCAGCACTCAGCATTCAACATTCATCATTATCAAAAAATCCCCCGCAGGGCAATCAACCCCAACGCCAGCGCAAACGATACACTAAAACGACTCACCCGGCGCTGCATTTGCTGAATCACCAGCTCACAGGCATAGAACAGTATAATTATCTGCGCGATCATCCATACCATCTTGCTGGAGGTATGCCCCATACTCGAACCCAGGCCGATAATTAACGCCATAATAATCACCAGATAATCCAGCGGTGTAATCCGGAAATATTGATATGCCTCCAGACGCACCGCGACAAAAGTGGTAATCATCATCACCGCGAAAAACAGATACACCAGATCAATCTCTCTAAGCAATAGCTCGGTAGGATAGTTCGATACCAGATATACCGAAAAAGCAATGGTAACGAACAATACCAGCCGGAACATGGTCTCACCCAGCCAGTTGCTGAATACCGCCAGTAACAATACAATCAATAACAGCACAGAAGAATACGCAAAATCAGCAGGTATAAAATCAGCCAGCAAGGCCGCCGCAATCACAAACAGCGAAATACCCGCCTCAAGAACCCGCGCGGGCAACAAACGGTACTGCTCATATTGATGAATCAACTGCGACAGGGATTCCACCGGCTGACTGCGTACATGATGAATACGCCAGCCCTTACGCTCCGCCAGCGTAAGCGTAAAAAATACCAGAAAACACACCCCCAGATAAAGCCCCATAATCAGCATATCGCTGGCGTAAGGCAGTAACACCGCCGCAACCACAAACAGGATCTGGATAGAGTAGATAATAATAACCGACTGGTAGTGGTAAAAGCCCAGATCAAGCAGGCGATGGTGGATATGATTACGTGTCGCCTTGAACAGATTCATATGATGTTTGGCACGTAAAAAGAATACCGCCAGAATATCAATAATCGGTAAGCCCAGCAGTAACACTGGCAAGGCCGGGCTGATTACCGGATTGACTTTCTGGGTAAGCATAACCACCAGAATGGCCACTACAAAACCCAGAAACTGACTACCACCATCGCCCATAAATACCCGCGCCGGGTGCGAGTTAAAACGTAGAAACCCAAATAACCCGCCAATGGTGGCAGCACAAATAATTAATACCTCAGTACCATGATACAAATAGGCGAGATAGGAAGTTGCCGCCAGACTAAGCATGGTTTCACCACCGGCAAGACCATCAAGACCATCAGAGTGGTTAATGGCATTGACCATACCGACAATGGCAAACACGGTAAAGGGTTTGCCAATAGCCGGGTTAAGCAGATCCAGCCCCATAAATGGAAAATGACTGACATATAAACCACCGTAATACACCACCACAATCGCCGCAGCAAATTGCCCGGCAAATTTCACATAGTGGCCGAGTTCCTTCATATCATCCCAGGTACCGAAAATCAGCAGGATAAAGGTACCCAGTAAAATGGCATTATTTAACGGATCGAAAGGCAGCCAGATAAGCAGAGGCACCAGCGAACCAATCACAATACCCACCCCCCCTACTCTGGGAATGGGTTTAACATGTACCTTGCGCGGGTCAGGCTTGTCGATCATCCCCAGCCGTGGTGCCAGACGAATCATAATGGGAATGATAGCCATACTGACCGCCATCGCCAGGATAGCGATAATCAGATATAAGCCTGAGGTTTCATTTACCATGTTTATACAACCACAACGATAAATCTATCTAATGAGTTTATTATTCTAATTCCTGGTATTAATCGGGGTATTAATCGGGAATGTAATCAAGCATAACCGGCTTAACCTTTTTAAGAAAAGATTGCAGCACAGCATCAGCTTTGTGTAAATCTTCACCCGGTGACAAAGTGGTAGTCAGGCGCACTAGTGAGCCATCTGTCCGGTTGCGAGTTAAGGCATCCCAGAATAAATACCATTTCACCAGAAATTCATTGGTCACCACCCGGTCACGCTGCTGGAACCAGTAATATACCAGTTGGGCATAATCGCCTTTTTTAATCACCAGCCGATTGACGAACAGCGGTTTACCCATAATCGACATACCTTTAATTGGAATTGTTTTCAGATCATCTATTTTCCAGCCACCACCGGGAATACAGGCGCGTGGTGAATGCGCAGCGGCCCCTGCCTGCTGCGTGGCATAGTAGGCAATATAAAAA
>JALSUJ010000257.1 GCA_027071355.1 Gammaproteobacteria bacterium
GCTGATTTTGTTCATCTTCATGTTCACACCCAATACAGCCTTTTAGACGGAGCCATCCGTTTCAAGGATCTCTACGATAAATGCCATGAATTCGGCATGGATAGCGTGACTATTACCGATCATGGCACGATGTTTGGAGCCCTGGAATTTTATGAAACAGCTAAAAAGAATAAACTGAAACCTATTGTCGGCTGTGAATTTTATGTTGCCCCTCACAGCCGTAAGATCAAGGGCGGCAAGGTGGCTGGCGAGGTGCTTTATTATCATCTTGTCCTCCTCGCCATGAATAAAAAAGGGTATCAAAATCTTCTTAAACTGGCCAGTTACGCTCAATTAGACGGTTATTACTATAAGCCGCGGATTGATAAGGAGCTGCTGCGGGCTTATAGTGCTGATCTTATTGCTCTTTCCGCCTGTCTGCATGGTGAGGTGGCCTATCAGGTAGGGCATAACCGGGATATGAAGGCGGCCGTAAAAGCGGCCTCCGAGTTTAAGGATCTTTTTGGCGACCGTTTCTATCTTGAGCTCCAGGAAAACGGTCTGGAGGAGCAGAAGATTGTTAATGACGGCCTGAAAAAGATAGCGGCGGAGCTTGACATCCAGCTGGTGGCCACCAATGACTGTCATTATCTTAACCGGGGGGCTGCCGCCGCCCATGAGGTCTTGCTCTGTATCCAGACCGGCAAGACCATGGATGACCCTAAACGGTTTAAATTTTCCACCGATGAACTCTATTTTAAGTCACCGGCGGATATGGCCCGCGATTTTGCCAATTGCCCGGAGGCCCTGGCAAATACGGCTGTTATCGCCGGCCGCTGTAATCTTGAACTGGAGTTTGGTGAAAGCTGCTTTCCGCTTTTTGAGCCGCCGGAGGGCTATACCTTAAGCACATTTTTTGAAAAGCAGGCCAGGGACGGCCTGGAGGAACGGCTCAAGGAGATTCGGGCCAATGCTGGGTTATCCGATGAGCAGGAGAAGGTATATCGTCAGCGTATGGATATGGAGATCGGGGTTATCAAGACCATGGGATTTCCGGCCTATTTCCTCATCGTGGCCGACTTCATCAACTGGTCCAAAAAGCAGGGGATTCCCGTGGGGCCGGGCCGTGGTTCCGGGGCCGGTAGTCTGGCGGCCTACAGCATGCGGATTACTGATATTGATCCCATTCGCCACGGTCTGATATTTGAGCGTTTTTTGAATATCGAGCGCCAGGGGATGCCGGATTTTGATATTGATTTCTGTATGGAAGGCCGGGATAAAGTGATTCAATACGTAGCTGAAACCTATGGCCGAGATCGGGTTTCACAAATTATTACCTTTGGCTCTATGGCAGCCAAAGCGGCCATTAGAGATGTGGGGCGGGTACAGAGCCAGGGCTATGGTTTTGTTGATTCCATTGCCAAACTTATTCCTATGGATATTGGTATCACTATTTCCAAAGCCATGGAGCAGGAACAGGAATTACAACGCCGCTATGATAGTGATGACGCGGTCAAAGAATTAATTGATATGGCTCTGGCCCTGGAAGGTATTACCCGTAACGTAGGTAAACATGCGGGCGGGGTGGTAATATCTCCCAGTGATATTAATGAGTTTTCCCCTATCTATTGTGAACAGGGTTCCCAGAGTATTGTCACGCAATATGATAAAAATGATGTGGAAACCGTTGGTCTTGTTAAATTTGACTTTCTGGGGCTTAAAACGCTGACGGTAATTGACTGGGCACTGGAAATTATCAATACCCGGCGTAAAAAGGAAGGCAGGGATGATGTAGATATTACCCAGATTGACCTGACTGATCGACCCTCTTTTGAAACCCTTAAGGCCAGTAATACTACGGCGGTTTTCCAGCTGGAATCCCGGGGTATGAAAGATCTGATTAAACGCCTTCAGCCGGATTGTTTTGAAGATATTGTGGCTCTGGTGGCGCTGTTCAGACCCGGACCTTTACAATCCGGCATGGTGGATGATTTTATTGATCGTAAGCATGGCCGGCAGAAAGTAGAATACCCACACCCTTCACTGGAACCTATTTTACAGCCTACCTATGGTACCATTTTGTATCAGGAACAGGTTATGCAGATCTCTCAGGTACTGGCCGGTTATACTCTGGGTGGTGCAGATTTACTGCGTCGTGCCATGGGTAAGAAAAAACCGGAAGTGATGGCGGAGCAGCGTTCTATCTTTGAAGATGGTTCCGTTAATAATAATGTCGATAAAGAGGTGGCTACACATATTTTTGACCAGATGGAAAAATTTGCCGCCTATGGTTTTAATAAATCGCATTCGGCTGCTTATGCGCTGGTTTCCTATCAGACCCTGTGGTTAAAGACTCATTATGTTGAAGCCTTTATGGCTGCGGTATTGTCTGCAGATATGGACAATACGGATAAAGTCGTGGTTATTATTGAAGAGTGCCGTGATTCCGGGCTTATCGTGGTGGCACCCAATGTCAATTTATCTGAATATAAATTTACCGTCAGTGATAATAATGAAATTGTCTATGGTCTGGGTGCTATTAAAGGTGTGGGTGAAGGGGCCATTGAAAGCATTATTGAAAGCCGTAATAGCGGTGGTTCCTATAAAGATTTTCAGGATTTTTGTAACAGGGTAGATTTAAGGCGATGTAATAAACGGGTCATTGAAACCCTGATTAAATCCGGTGCACTGGATGAAATGGGCTGTACCCGGGCCACCCTGATGAAAGCGCTTCCCGAAGCAACCAAAGCCGCTGAACAGTTTTCTAAAGCTCAGGCTGTCGGTCAGGATGATTTATTTGGCGGTGACTTTTTTGACACCGGCTCACTGGACAGTACCTCGACGGAAACAGCCGGTTTTGAACAATTACAGGAATGGCCGGAAGATGAACGCCTGCGAGCTGAAAAAGATACCCTGGGTCTGTATCTTACCGGCCATCCTATTGATCAATATCTGGATGAGCTGAAGCATTTTATTACCCACCGTCTGGTAGAACTCAATCCGGATAAGAAACATAATATTGTTATTGCGGGTCTTATTATTGCCATGCGAACCATGAATACCAAACGCGGTGATAAAATGGCTTTTGTAACCATAGATGATCGCAGCGGTCGTCAGGAAATTGCTCTTTTCTCTGATAAGTATGAAATGTTTCGCGAGGTTCTGATAAAAGATTCAGTGATTGTGGTTTCCGGTGAACTGGGGCTGGATCATTATTCTGGCAATGCCCGGATCAATGTCAATCATATCTATGATCTGGATGCTGCACGCAACCATTTTGCTCGTAGAATGGCGGTATCATTACAGCAGGAACAGATCAATGCTGAATTTATTGAGCAGTTTAAGGATGTGTTGAGTACTTTTTCAGAAGGTGGAGAATGTCCGGTGGTCTGTTATTATCGGGGTGAAAAAGCCAGAGCAGTACTGCGTTTATCAGATGACTGGAAAGTGTATCTGAATAAAGAACTTATTCATCGTCTGGGAACTCTGACCGGGCATGAATGTAAGATCATTTATCGCTAGTTCAGCGATCTGATTAGCCAATGAATCTGCTGACCCTGTTTTTCAGTGGCTTTACCTCCTCAACTTTGCTGCCCGGCAGCTCTGAAGCCCTGTTTGCATTGATGCTGTCCCAGCAGACAGCACCTGTATGGCTATTAATACTGGTCGTGGGTACGGGGAATTCTCTGGGCGGAATGAGCAACTGGATAATTGGTCTGTTAATTCGTAAGGGACTCTATAAATCTAAAAATAATACGTCTGATAAACACCGTGCCCGGGCAGAAAAATGGCTGGAACGACATGGTGCACCGGTATTGTTTTTCAGTTTTTTACCCGTAGTCGGGGATCCGCTCTGCCTGGTGGCCGGACTGGTGCATATATCCTGGCTTAAAGCCCTGCTGTACATCAGTGCTGGAAAATTTTTCCGTTATATAATCATAGCTTACTTTATGAGCTAATAATGTTATAATCAAGGTTAATTATCAGCTGTAAATTAAGCTATTTAGCACCCCTGGAAATGTCTCTGGAAATGTCTCTGGAAATGTCTCTGGAAATATAGCGGCTATAGCCTGATACGCTAATCTATGCTAATAAATCTATGCTAATAAATAGTTACAGAAATTAAAATATAAGAATGACACAATGAATCCAAATTTTCTTGATTTTGAACAACCCATTGCAGAACTGGAAGCGAAAATTGAAGAGCTTCGTTATGTCGGCAATGATACTGAGCTGAACTTATCAGAAGAAATTGCGACTCTGCAGGATAAAAGCCGTTCTTTGACCGAATCTATTTTTAAAAGTTTAACACCCTGGCAGATTTCTCAACTGGCCCGTCATCCTCTTCGTCCCTATACTCTTGACTACATTGAGCATATGTTTACCGATTTTGAAGAGCTGCACGGGGATCGTGCATTTGCAGATGACTCTCCAATAGTAGGCGGACTGGCTCGACTGGATGGTAAGCCGGTGATGGTCATTGGTCATCAGAAGGGCCGAGATACTGCAGAAAAAGTGAAACGAAATTTTGGTATGCCGCGCCCGGAAGGTTATCGTAAAGCCTTACGTTTAATGAAAATGGCTGAGCGTTTTAAACTCCCTGTTCTGACCTTTATTGATACCCCTGGTGCTTATCCCGGAGTGGATGCTGAAGAGCGAGGTCAGAGTGAGGCCATTGCGCGTAATTTAATTGAAATGTCCGAGCTGAAAGTACCGGTGATCTGTACTGTTATTGGCGAAGGCGGTTCAGGTGGGGCTCTGGCCATAGGCGTTGGTGACCGGGTCAATATTTTACAATACAGTACCTATTCCGTTATTTCTCCCGAAGGCTGTGCGTCTATTTTATGGAAAAGTGCGGATAAGGCTTCTGAAGCAGCAGAAGCAATGGGTATCACTTCAGAACGTTTAAAAGAACTGGAACTAGTGGATCAAATTGTTGAGGAACCTATAGGTGGCGCACATCGTGATCATAAAGCCATGGCGAAAAAACTAAAGCAAACTTTGCTTGAAACACTGGAGCATTTATCAGAAATGCCAACGGATCGTTTGCTGGATGACCGTTATGAACGGCTGATGAAATATGGTAATTTTATAGAAAGTTAGAGATAATTTAGTCGTTAGTCGTTAGTCGTTAGTCGTTAGTCAGAGTCTAACTTTTTATTTCTTCTCCTCTCCCTGAAGTAGAGGGTGAGGGAGAGGTATAATAAATGTCCATAACACCACAAACCCTTCATTATCACCTTAGCCGACTGGCAGGTGATGCCGAAAATTTTCTAATCGCTTATAGCGGCGGTGTCGATTCTCATGTGTTATTACATCTCTGTGCGCAATTAAAAAATCTTCCTTCCGGCTGCAGTCACTTATTTTCAGCTGTTTATATTGACCATGGTCTGAGTCCCAATGCCAAAAAATGGGGGCAGCATTGTCAGCACATCTGTTTTGAACTGGATATTCCCCTGACTATTATTGAAGTTAATGGCCGGGCAGAAAATGGTCAGAGTCCTGAAGCAGCTGCACGGACAGCCCGTTATCAGGCATTTGCTCAAATACTAAAAGAGGGCGAATATCTGCTGACAGCACAGCATCTGGATGATCAGGCAGAAACTTTATTGCTGCAATTATTACGCGGCAGCGGAACCCGAGGTTTATCCGCTATGCCGACCATAAAGCCTTTTGCACAGGGCTGGCTTTGTCGCCCGATGCTGGATGATAAAAAACAGGCTATTTTAGCTTATGCCCGGCAACATCAGCTGCAGTGGGTGGAAGATGAAAGTAATCAGGAACAGCAGTTTGACCGGAATTTTCTGCGTCATACTATTTTACCTGAGCTGGAACAACGCTGGCCTGCTGCTCAGCGTAATCTGGCCAAATCCGCACAGGTGCTGGGAGAGTCCCAATATTTACTGGATAAAATGGCAGAGGCGGATCTCAGACAGGTTTTAGAGGATGATCATAAATCACCAGTCTATACTAAAATAGCTTTGCAGGAGACCAGAGCGCTGCTAGAAATAGATGAACAACAGACCCAGTTTAAGCTGTCACGTTTGCATAATCTATTAAGGTACTGGATACATATCAACCATTTGCCTCTTCCTTCCAGAAAAATCCTGGAACAGATTGTTCAAAATGTCATCTTTTCTCGAGCCGATGCGTCCCCTCTGGTACGCTGGAAACGGGATCACTTTCAATGTGAATTGAGAAAGTATCGAGAGTCAGTTTATCTCATAAATACTACGGCTCAGATACTGCCTGATAGAGATACTCTGGACAGGGAATATCTGCTTTTACCCAATCAGCTTCTGCATATTCCCGGTATTGGTAACATTGAAGTTCAGTCAGCAGCAGGCTCAGAGTCGCAGGATTTAATGGTACGCTTCAGACGGGGAGGGGAACGCTTTAGAAAGTATCCTCAGGCTTCGTCTACATTATTAAAACACTGGTTTCAGGAACAGGCCATTCCACCCTGGGAGCGGGATTATATCCCCCTGATTTATCAGGCAGATGAGCTGATTCAGGTAGGTAATACTATTGTCAGTCATCGTTTATTGACAAAGGACAAAAATAATTCTGTAATTATTTGCTGGAAGCGTGACTAATTGTGGATAAAAGTGGATGAAATTGGCCTCAATAAACGGTAAAATTAATACTTATTCTAAACTACGATCTAAGAGCCCAATCTAACATAATGACCAAATATATTTTTATCACCGGCGGTGTCGTTTCCTCACTGGGCAAAGGTATAGCCTCTGCATCTTTAGCTGCACTTCTGGAAGCACGAGGTCTGAAAGTGACTCTGTTGAAACTTGACCCTTATATTAATGTCGATCCCGGAACCATGAGCCCATTTCAGCATGGTGAGGTATATGTTACTGAGGATGGTGCCGAAACCGATCTGGATCTGGGGCATTATGAACGCTTTGTACGGACTAATATGCGTCAAAGCAATAATTTTACTGCCGGTCGAGTCTATGAAAGTGTACTTTCCAAAGAACGCCGAGGTGACTATCTGGGCGCTACCGTACAGGTTATTCCGCATATAACCGATGAAATTAAACAGCGCATCCATCTTGGCGCAGCAGATGCTGATATTGCCATGATTGAAATTGGCGGTACCGTAGGGGATATAGAATCGCTGCCTTTTATGGAAGCGATTCGGCAGTTGGGTATTCAAATGGGCAGTGAAAACACCCTGTTTATGCACCTGACCCTGTTGCCTTATATTCCTACAGCCGGTGAATTAAAGACCAAACCCACTCAGCATTCTGTTAAAGAATTACAGTCGATTGGTATTCGTCCGGATATTCTGGTGTGTCGTGCCGATCGGGAAATTCCAGATGAAGAGCGTCGTAAAATTGCCCTGTTTACCAATGTAGAAGAACGAGGTGTTATTTCAGCCATTGATGTAGATAGTATTTATCGTATCCCTCTGCTGTATCATGAGCAAAAACTGGATCAACTGGTGGTGGAAAAGCTGAAACTGGAAGTACCTGATGCGGATCTATCTCAATGGCAGGCGGTGGTTAAGGCTCAGTTAAATCCTCAGGGTGCTGTAAAAGTGGCTATGGTGGGTAAGTATGTGGATCTCACTGAGTCATATAAATCATTATCTGAATCCCTGATTCATGCGGGTATTCATACTTCCACAAAAGTAAAAATTATTTATCTGGATTCAGAAGAAATAGAAAAAGAGGGTACAGACTGCCTGCAGGAAATGGACGCGATTCTGGTTCCGGGTGGTTTTGGCAACCGGGGTGTTGAAGGTAAGATTCTGGCTGCACAATATGCACGTGAAAATAAAATACCCTATCTGGGGATCTGTCTTGGTATGCAGGTAGCCGTTATTGAATACGCCCGCCATGTGGCAAAACTGGATAAAGCGCATAGTACAGAATTCGATCCTAAAACACCCAATCCGGTTATTGCCCTGATTACAGAGTGGCAAAGAGAAGATGGTACCATTGAGGTACGTGATGAGAATACCGATCTCGGAGGTACTATGCGCCTGGGTGGACAACCCTGTAAACTGGATGCAGGCTCCCGAGTAAAAGAAATATATGGTAAAGAAGTGATTGTTGAGCGTCATCGTCATCGTTATGAATTTAATAACCAGTATCGTGAACCTCTGGCCAATGCCGGACTGGTTTTTTCCGGGATTTCTCTGGATGAAAATCTGGTAGAAGTGGTAGAAGTGACTGACCATCCCTGGTTTATTGCCTGCCAGTTTCATCCTGAATTTACCTCCACACCCAGAGATGGACATCCCCTGTTTACCAGCTATATCAATTCAGCCCGCACCCATGCCGGTCTGGATATTGTAAATAAAGAAGGAAAACTCTTTTAATGAAATTATGTGGCTTTGAAGCAGGTCTTGAGCATCCTCTTTTTCTGATTGCCGGTCCCTGTGTTATTGAAAGTGAACAGATGGCACTTACAACCGCCGAACACTTAAAGAAAATAACAGAAAATTCAGCTATCTCATTTATTTATAAGTCTTCTTTTGATAAAGCAAACCGAACATCCAGTCAAAGTTATCGTGGACCGGGTATTGCCGAAGGACTGCGGATTTTACAAAAAGTAAAAACAGAGTTAGAGCTGCCGATACTGACCGATGTGCATGAAGACACACCTCTGGATGAAGTTGCGGATATTGTCGATGTGCTACAGACACCCGCTTTTTTATGCCGACAAACCAATTTTATTAAACGGGTTGCGGCTGTGGGTAAACCCGTTAATATAAAAAAAGGCCAGTTTCTTGCTCCCTGGGATATGAAAAATGTTATAGACAAGGCTAAAGAAACCGGCAATCAGCAGATTATGGCCTGTGAGCGCGGCGTTAGTTTCGGTTATAACAATCTGGTCTCTGATATGCGGGCACTGGCTGTCATGCGGGAAACTCAGTGTCCTGTAGTTTATGATGCTACCCATTCAGTCCAGCAGCCCGGTGGTTTAGGCGGCTGTTCCGGCGGCAATCGGGAATTTGTTCCGGTACTGGCCCGGGCCGCTGTTGCCAGTGGAGTATCTGGCCTGTTTATGGAAACGCATCCTGAGCCCGAAAAAGCCTTAAGTGATGGCCCTAATTCCTGGCCACTGGATAAGATGAGTGATTTAATCAAAATGTTAATGGACATTGATCAGCTGGTTAAATCTACAGTGTTTGCAGAAGATACCTTATAAATAACCCCTAAATATAGTTACTAAATAAGTTAAATTAAATATTAAGGAAAACAAATGTCAGATTTAACAATCGTTGACGTAAAGGCAAGAGAAGTAATTGATTCACGCGGTAATCCAACAGTGGAAGCTGATGTTATTCTGGAAGGCGGGGCAATGGGACGTGCTATTGTACCCTCCGGTGCATCTACCGGTGCCAGAGAGGCCATTGAATTACGTGATGGAGATAAATCACGTTTTCTGGGTAAAGGCGTTTTAAATGCGGTTAATAATGTAAATGGTGAAATTAAAGACGCGGTTGTGGGTATGAGTGCCGATGATCAGAGTGGTATTGATAATAAAATGATCGCACTGGATGGTACAGATAATAAAGATCGTCTGGGTGCTAATGCAATTTTAGCTGTATCACTGGCCAGCGCACACGCTACAGCTAATGCCAGAAATATTCCATTGTATGAGCAGCTCGGTGGTGAAGGTCCGTTTACTATGCCAGTGCCGATGATGAATATTATTAATGGTGGTGAGCACGCGGATAATAATGTCGATATTCAGGAATTTATGATCCTGCCTGTGGGTGCTCAATCTATGGCTGAGGCTGTTCGTTATGGTGCGGAAGTATTTCATGCTTTAAAGAAAGTATTAAGCAGTAAGGGAATGAATACATCAGTGGGTGATGAAGGTGGTTTTGCTCCTGATTTACCCTCTAATGAAGCGGCTATTGAAGTGATTCTGGAAGCGATTGAAGCTGCAGGTTATAAAGCTGGTGAAGATATTTATATTGGTATTGATGCCGCCAGTTCTGAATTTTATAAAGACGGTAAATATATTCTGGCATCAGAAAACAAATCCCTGAGTTCAGAAGAAATGGTCGATTATCTGGCAGACTGGGTAGACCGAT
>JALSUJ010000258.1 GCA_027071355.1 Gammaproteobacteria bacterium
GCCAATAAGTGAGTAATGATATGAATACCAATATTATATCTTATCATCAAATAAAAAATAAAATCATTAACTTTTATGATAAAATCTTTATAAAAATAAAATCACAGATTCATTTAATCTTATGCATTCTTCCAGCACTTATCAATTACGTAAACATCACCCTGCCTGGCAACTATTAGCGGCAACTAAGGGCCCACTGGTGATTTCAGTTTTACATGATTTATTTAAAGACACCCCTGATGGCACCGAGTTTGATACTGCTGTTCTGGAACTGGCTCAAATGCTACGTCAACAGTGTGAAAATGGTGAAATGGAGTGTAATAACACTAACTATCATCAGGAAGCACGCAGAGAAATCCGACATTGGATTAAGCGAGGATTGCTGCTGGAACGTCAGGGACGAATTATTGCCACCGATGCTTTGGAATCAGCCCTGAGATTTGTACAGGGACTGGATCAGCGAATTATGAGCAGTTCTGCCTCACGACTGGCCATTGTGCAACGTGAAATAGAACACCTGGAAGCCAATCTCAATGGTAACCCCGCACAACGTGCAATATTTTTAAAAAATAAAATAGCTGAACTTCAGACTGAATTAACGGCTGTAGAGCAAGGTCAGGTTGAAGTTTTATCAGATAGCCAGGCCATTGAATCTATTCGGGAGATATATGCCCTGTCCACCAGTCTATCTCATGATTTTCGTCGCGTTGAAGATTCTTATCGTGAGGCCGATCAAAAACTCAGACAATCAATAATCACCGAACAAAATAACCGGGGTGAAATTGTTGACAAGTTGCTGGATAACCATGACACTTTGCTTAATACGGCTGAAGGCAAGGTGTTTAATGGTTTTCATCAACAACTGGGCCGAGCTCTGGAGCTGGAAAAAATGAAGCTCCAATTAAGAACCATTGCCGCCCACCCCAGTAGCAGCAAAGCATTAAGCACGAACCAGCAATCCGATTTACGCTGGCTGATCATGCGCCTGGTCATGGAGTCCGAGCGAGTCGTTAAAGCCCGGGCTCGCAGTGAAAAAGATGTCCGAAATTTCCTTAAAACCGGTCTGGCAGCAGAACATCATCGTGTCGGTCAACTACTTAATGATTTCTTTTCTCAGGCAATGGCACTGGATTGGAGCAGCCAGAATTTACGCCGCAGTCCCAGTCCGCTGCCACCCATTGCAGTGGCTAATAATGGTTTACCTCTGGTTGAACGTTTACGTTTTAAACAGTTCAGTCATAATACCTC
Organism: Gammaproteobacteria bacterium; assembly: GCA_027071355.1. GTDB lineage: Bacteria > Pseudomonadota > Gammaproteobacteria > GRL18 > GRL18 > JANELJ01. Next base: position 1,249 of record JALSUJ010000258.1, read on the forward strand.
AGAAGATCTGGATTTGTTACCACAAGATGGTCAGTTGGATGATATGGACGATGAATTCTGGGAAAGTTTTGACAGTCTGAATCAAGCTGCACTTTTTAGCCAGACGACGAAGCTACTGGCAAGCCATAGAGGAAACATGAGTATTGCTGATATTGCTGAACACTTACCGCCAAGTCATGATTTAGAGTCCATTAGCCTATGGCTCAGTATGGCCATGGCCAGTGATACTGTCGAGTCGGACAAAACAGAAAGCTTCTGCATTAAAGCCGATGAAAACAATCAATCAGACAAAACTGTCCGGTTTACAACCCCAAAAGTGGCTCTTAATCATGCGGCCATGAGCAATATAGATTTTGAAGTATAAAATTAGATGAATAATATATTTGACCAGCTTGCCAGTGTAAATAACAATGTGGATAACAATATGGATAACAATGAAACCACAATGGATAAGCCGCCTGTCTCTAAAACAAAGAATGAAGCAAATAACTTTGAAACCATTGCTTCTGAAACCACTGAGTCAATATTTTATGATCGCCAAATCAAAATTGTCACTCAGGAACTCATTAAGTTTGGTTTACTTGAGGCCAGCCATAAATCAAAACAATATCAAATCTGTCTGCATAATCAAGAGGTAATCAATCATATACTGGCACCATTGGATTTACAGCTGAAAGTTGATGACACCCGAGGTCTGGCATTTTTAAATATCATCCATCAGGATGAACTGGAACATAATGATGCCTGGCAGCATCCATTAGTCAGACGTCAGCGTATGAATCTCGAACAAAGTCTGATGGTGGCTATTTTACGTCAGCACTATCTGGCTCATGAACAGGACGCAGGAACGGGTGCTCTCAATGCAATTGCTCACCTGGATGATCTTCTACCACAATTAAATCAATTTCTTGGTGCTAGTGGTTCCGATGAACGGGATGAAAAACGCTTGCGTAATTTGCTTGAACAACTCAGGTCTTATGCTCTGGTTTCTGAAATTGATGATAATGACAAAGTCACGATCCGGCCACTGATTGCACATTTAAATAATCCCGAGCATCTTCAAGGTCTGATTGCTGAACTTAAACAACACCTGAAAACTGAAACTGATAACAAAAGCAGTTAATAAGAATTTTTTATGACAAGCAAGCACAAATCACAACAGAATCTCTTTGATTTAACAGAAAGTGAAAAGTCAGATGATATTCATTCCCTCCCCAAAGTGGATGCTTATAGCCTGAGTCAACTTGAAGTTTTTAACTGGGGTCCATTTAGTGGTCTTCACCGGATCCATTTTGACCCTGAAGGCTGCTCTTTAATCGGTCAAACCGGTAGCGGTAAAACCACTCTGGTGGATGCCATTATGACACTGCTCTGTGCTCAACCCCGTTATAATCTGGCCTCTACCGGCGGTCATGAGTCAGACCGCGATCTAATTTCATATATTCGTGGTGTGACAGGCATCGGTGGTGAAGATGAAGCCGCCCATATTGCCCGTCCAGCACAAACTATCACAGGTATCAGTGCCCAGTTTTCCTGCGCAGAAAAAACAGTTTGTCTCACAGCACTTTTGTGGCTTGACAGCACCAGTACCAGCCAGAGTGATATGAAACGCCTGTGGATTTTTGATCAAAGCACAGCCCTTGAGCAGAAGCATCAGGGACTCAGTGATTATCTGGAACAACATAAGGAACTTGGTGCCCGAGGCTTAAAAATTCAGTTAAAAGAAATAGAAGGTATTTTAATTACGGATAACAAAAAATCCTATTTAGCGCAATGTCGGCGTTTTTTTGAAGTCGGAGAAAATGCCTTTGTCTTACTCAATAGGGCAGCAGGTCTAAAACAGCTGAATAATATTGATGCACTATTTCGAGAATTGGTTCTGGATGATCGTTCCGCTTTTGACAGAGCCGGTGAAGTGATTAATGAATTTAATGAACTACAGGGAATTCATGCCGAATTGCAAATTGCAAAACAACAGCAACGTTCTCTGCTCCCAATTGCAACAAACTACCAAAAGCATCAGAAAACACAAACCAGTCATGAACAACTGAGCCAGCAAAATAAGTTGATCCCCTACTGGTTTGCTCACCATGCCGTTCAGCTCTGGACACAACAGGCACAGATAAAACAAACAGAAATACAAGTCTGTGTAACTGAGCTGGAACAAACTCATAAACACTTAGAGCAACAACAGGCTCTGGTTGATAATGCCTATCAGCGCTATCAGCAATTAGGTGGTGCCAGCATTGAAGAATTAAAACGTCAGCTCAGTGAGAAACAACTGCAAAAGGGCCATATCAGACAAAAGATCCTTGAATACCAGTCATTATGTCAAAATACCGATCTGGATGCTGAGCTCAGCCCTGCCCAGCTCATCAATAATCAGCAGATTGCCAGAGAAAAACTGATCCAGTTACAAACGCAGGAAAACGAACTCGAACAGGTTCAGGATCAACAAACTCAAAAAACCTTAAATAAGGAAGAGCAAAAAGCAGAACTGGCTGAGGAGATTTCGGATGTTTTAGCAGCACCTGACAGTAACATTCCCCGTCAATTTCGTCGTTTCCAGTATGAACTGGCACAACAACTTCAAATTCCGGTCGCTGAAGTACCCTATATTGCACAATGCATAGAAATCCATGATAAGCCCTGGCAAGGCGCCATAGAACGCGCTATAGGCAGTCACCGATTACGTCTTATCATTGCACCTGAGCTTATGCAAACTGCACTGAGCTGGATTAACCAGCGTGATAATAAAGTTCACGTTCGTTTACTCAATAGTGCTGATTATCAGCAGGTTTCAACCCCGCTGGACAATGGCTTTTGTCTGAAACTAAACTACAAAGATAGCATTCACCAACAAATCGTAAAAAACTTTCTGGCCAGCATTGATCGGCATTGTGTTGATTCAAGTGAACAATTACAGAATACGCCTTATGCTATGACCCGCGAGGGTCTTATGTCCGGTAAACAGGGATTGTTTGAAAAACAGGACCAAAAGCCCCTGACTCAGGGATGGATAACCGGGTTTGATAATCAGGCTCGTCTGAGCGAATTAAAACAGCAATATGAAACCATTAAAACTCAGGCTCAGCACCTACGAAACACATTGCAACAATACAAGGAACAACGACAGAAATTACAACATACTCAGGTACTACTGAAGCAATTGGAAAACCTGCAATTTTCCGATCTGGATCTCACCGGCATTGAAACGTTTTTAGCACAAATTCAGTCCCGATTAGAGGATCTGCAAAACCCGGAATCGGATACCGTCAAAGCAGAACAGTTATGGCAAACAGCCAGACAGGCAGAAAAACAAATTCAGGATGCCATTAATCAACTGATGGTCCGACAGGAGTTGGCACAAAAAGAATTTTCACGAGCCACACGATACGTTCAACAGGCTCAACATCAATTACCTGAACCGCTCACCGAGGAGCAGCTGAATCAATTATCAGAATATTACCCCACTCCGGATCATTCGCAGCTGGAAAACTTGCCTGCACTCGAACGTGAAGCATTACAAACTATACAACAAAAAATAACCAATGTGCAGAATCAACTCAGTAAATTACAAACTGATCTCGGCAAATTCATGGTCTCCGCTCAAAAAGAAGATACCGGTTCCCTTTCCGAAGTCGGTACAGAACTGGAAGACGTACCAAAATACCTTGAACGACTTGAATTATTAACTAAAGAGGCTTTACCGGAAAAACTGGATAGATTTTTACGTTATCTCAATCAGTCATCAGATCAGGGTGTCACACAATTATTAACCCGAATTGAAAATGAAGTCTCCATTATTGAGGAACGCATAGAAGAATTAAATGCAACCATGAAGGAAGTTGATTTTCAACCCGGACGATACCTGCAACTAGTCCCTCAAAAAGTGTCTCATGAGTCACTGCAAAGTCTACAGAAAGCACAACGAGATTTGCGCAGTGCGGCCTTGCAGGATGATCAGGGAGAATCTCACTATAAAGCTTTACTGAATCTCATTGCCAAGCTGAATGAAGCCGTAGAAAGAAAAAGAACCCGCCCGGCATTAGCCTTATTGGATCCTCGCTATCGGCTGCAATTTTCTGTGGGAATTATTGATCGAAAAACAGAGACATCTCTTGAAACCCGTACCGGTTCACAAGGTGGCAGTGGTGGTGAAAAAGAAATCATTGCCAGTTATATCCTGACCGCTTCTTTAAGTTACGCACTATGCCCCAGGCATCGAAAAAAACCCTTGTTTGCCAGCGTCATTCTGGATGAAGCCTTTTCAAAAAGCTCTCAGGCAGTGGCTGCCCGTATTATTGCCGCACTCGGGCAGTTTGGCCTGCGCCCCTTATTTGTCACACCCAATAAAGAAATGCGTTTACTACGCACTCATACGGCTTCTGCCGTACTGGTTCATCGGCGAGGCAAGCAATCACAAGCTGTCAGTTTAAGCTGGGAAGAAATAGATCAGCACATTCAACAACGACAATCTCTCAACCACGGTTAACACGACAGAGCTCACACAACCGAGTAATAACAAGCCGGGACACATGAAATCACCCAAACAATTATCTCAAAAACTGGCACGGCAATGGCAATCAGCCAAGTACCGTGAACAACGCCTTTTAGGAAAATCTCAATGGCCCATCAAACTAAATATTGGCCGTCCCAGTGCCAATGAATTTAAAAACACCTCTATTCAGGTTCGGGCTCATTTACAATCCTGGCGTGAGGAAAGCATTGGTCAGATACAGTGGACTGACGTTTCTTATCAATCAGCCAGTGAACCTGTTAATATCCCTGACTATTGGTTGATCACTTCTCCCAGTGAGTGGGTGGCTGCTTGTCGAAATCAAACCATCAGTCATGAATTTGAAGTTTTATCTCAAATCGTTACTCAGATCGAACCACTGTTTCATTCTTTATTGGTCCGCCAGCGCAGTCTATGGCTAAACTATCCGGTAAAAATCATTATTCAATGTGCTGAGGTTGCCATGCAATTACAACCTGGCATGGCAGCTGGCCGCCCTTTGCGAGCCATAAGCCTTGCGGACATGGATACCAAGTTTCTGGAAACCTATCGTAAAACATTAATCAAATTACTTAATGTCCGCTTCAATCCTGCTGAAAAAATAGAGAATTCAACATCCAGTCAATACCAGATTACCAGTCTGGAACAATTTCTTGATGCCGCTGAAGATAAAAACCAGTGGCTATTAGTAATACCACTGTCAGACAATTTATTTCCTTACCAGCAATTACGCCTGAGGGCATCAGAACTAGCCACACTAAAGCTACCCGGTAGCCACTTGCTTATTGTTGAGAATGAACAATGCCGTTATCATTTACCTCCATTAAACAATACTATTGCAATCCTGGGGGCCGGACTTAATCTGAACTGGATGAGCAACCCGGATTTTCAACATAAACAAATCGCGTATTGGGGCGATATTGACACCTGGGGACTGAAAATGCTGGCAATGGCTCGTCAGGCACAAGCAAAGTTGAGTGCGCTATTAATGGATCAGAGTATTTTTCAAAAATATCAGAAATTTGCAGTTCCTGAACCACAAAGTACCAGAGAACCGCCTCCTCACCCATTAACAGAGGATGAGGCCGAACTCTACCAACATTTAATTCAGCTATCTCGGCATTCAACAATTAGTAAAAACCGCCTTGAACAGGAATTTATACCGGCCGCTGAAGTAAAAGAAAGTCTTCTCAACTGGTATGCTCAAACCTGTTCAGGGTAATAGTCGAGTCAGTAATTGTTCATCCACCCTTTCAGATAATTGCTTTAACATTACTAACGATTCATTTTGATAAATATCACTGCCCTCCCGGAGACTGGCAATAATAGTGAGCAGATCACTGGATAATTCAAAGCTCGGAATCAACTGATCCCGAATAACAGATAATTCAATTTTTTCTTCTATTTTTCCGGAAAGAGCCTGATAAAAACAGGATAATGTTAATTCTAAAGCTTGAACTAACGGGGTCAATGCTTCTTGTTTAAAACCACCATTAAATAACAACTCAGACATTTTAAATTGACGTTCTACTTCAGCAAAACGTTTCAAAGCATTTTTAACCCAGTTCTGCCGTTGCTTTTTAATATGCTGTTCACTTTCATCGGAGTTCAGATATGTTTTCTTCACTGTATTAAAACTGAGAATTCCAGCATCAACAAGACGCTGAATGGTTGCCATCGTATCTGCATCAACCACCTCAAGGTTCTCATTCTTTTGTTCGACGGATGTATGGTTGACTATTTCCTGAAACACCTGGGATTGTTCTTCAGCATTGCCTTGTACTACTGTAAAAACCGTATCCTGCCCTTCCTGATTTTCAAAAACTGATAGATGGGTCAGACTATCCGGATGTTTTGCTTCTACTTCATGGTAAAACGCTTCCACTGGATCAATTTGTGCTTCCGTCTCAGTTGGCAACGAACCTGAGTTATCTCTTTTAGTTTCAGTCTCTGTGACAAATGAGGACTGAGCCCCCATCATTTGTTCCAAACGTTCGACCATGACTTTACGGCCCGACGGCAGATCCATATCAGGCTCTCCATCGCCATCAATTACGCCTTTTGCCAGAGCACTTTTTTGAGCCAAAATTGACATAATTCGATGTTCAATGGAGGATTCACAAACCAGATTAATCACATTCACTTGTCGTTTTTGATGTTTACGCCATGCCCTGGCAATTCGTTGCTCCAGTTTCGCAGGATTCCAGGGCAGATCAACATTGATAACAATATTGGCAACCTGAAGATTTAAACCAGTTGCACCCGCATCACTTGATAAGAACAAGCGGCAATCAGGTTCGTTTTTAAATCGATTAATTTCAATACGACGTTTCTTTTGCGACACCTGACCTGTATGCCACGCATAGTCAATGTCTTGTCCATCCAGATATTCCCGGATCAAATCCAGCATTTTTGTCCATTCTGAAAAAATAATGATTTTATTTTCTGGATCTTCTAATTGTTCCGGTAAAATTTTCTTCAGTTCATCCAGTTTTGGCGAAATACGACATTCCTGATCCAGAATATAAGGTGTATCACATAACATTCGCATACAAGCCAGATACATTTGCATTCTTTTGTATTCGTCCGGACTTAAAGGACGAGTTCTGGCCTTATGAACTAAACGAGCCAGTTTTGTTTTATAGTCATCATAACGTAAAAATTGTTCCTTATGCATACTCACAAAATAAGTATTATTAATTCGATCCGGAAGTTCGTCTTCTACATCATGCTTACGTCGTCTTAAAAGTACAGGCCGTAAACGATAATGCAGTTTATCAAGGTTTTTATAACCCGTTGGTTTACCTTTCTCATCCAGTTGATAAAAATCCCGGTTAAAGCGGAATAATGGCCCTAAAATCTGTGGTTCGACCACCTGGGCAATGGAATAAATTTCATCAATACGATTTTCCAGCGGTGTACCTGTTAAGACAAACAGGTAGGGACTTTGCAAGCGTTTAACAACCTGCGCAGTTTTAGTCTGCCAGTTTTTGATACGCTGTGCTTCATCAAGAATGATCACATCTGGCATTAACGAAGTTTGTATATCGTCCACATCATATAACAGCTGTTCATAGTTGCATAAATAGAAAAAAGATGACTTTTGATAACTTTTCAGACGCTCAGACCTGTTTCCCTGGATAATTAAACTGGGTAAACTCGTAAACTTGCTAATTTGTTCTTCCCACTCAGTTTTCAATGAAACAGGGCTAACCACCAAAACACGTTCAATATGATTTAATTGCCTTAATAACTCACAAGCCGCTATTGCCTGTACTGTTTTTCCCAGCCCCATTTCATCAGCTAGAATGGCCCTGCCCTTGAATGCTAAATGCAACATCCCTTCTATTTGATAATCATATAAGGGATGTTTAACAATATTAGGCTCACGTTTACCTTCAGCAATATCTTTTAAGTATACATCCCGTTTAGCCGATGCCTGATTAATGACGTCTTTAGACTCCAGCCAGGGAATTATGGCGTAGGATAGTTTAATTTGTTCTGGATACAAGCCCGATTGATAGACATCCTTCTCCAGAGCTTTGTACGCTGCCAGTGTTTGAACCAATAAAGTATTATCCGATGAAAAGTAAGGCTGGAGTAACTTTTTAACCTTGCTGTTGGATCGTAGATTATCTGCCCAGAGAATTTGAATTACGTCACGGTTTTCCTGATTTAAACTGTCCCTGTTAATACTCTGTCTATTAATAAAAAGTTCCGTGCATTTTCTTTTTAGAGGTGCTTTTTTCCTAAGAAGAAATCGAGAAACACGTTCAACATGCTTACAGGTCGCCAAACCATTCACTTTATAATCCGGACAATTACAGGTGTTAATACGCTGTCGTTTATCCCGATATTCGACAATATATTGTGAACCATTCGCAGAAGAAACCAGATAATCTCCATAAATGCTTTCATTTTTATGAGTACCTGTTTTAATGTGTTTAACACTGAATTGTTCTTCCATCGAACGCAAGCGACGACGTTCAATTTCTTCTTCATCCGTAGTCAGCCATCCATTACCGACTGAAGCGGCTGTTTTTGTTTTCTTTCTTTTTTTTATTGCTTTCATAATAAAGTCTTATATTTTAATAATTGGGTATATATTGATCATAAACACCTAATAATGGTGCCCAGGGCCGAAATCGAATCGGCACGGTATTGCTACCGAGGGATTTTAAGTCAGTTCTTTATGTAATTAAAAACAATACTTTAGATAGCGTCCATCCGGAAATTGCCTTCCTGGCAATTTACCGGAACGCAAAAGAAAAAGTGT
>JALSUJ010000259.1 GCA_027071355.1 Gammaproteobacteria bacterium
GGCCTGGACTGCCAGTAGGAAAATTTGCTATTCGCAGCGGTCCGGTAATGGCAGCGTATGATATTTTTGATATTATTATAAAAGGCAAAGGCGGGCATGCTGCAGCACCGCATAACACCATTGATCCCATTGTTATTTCCGCCCATGTTATTCAGGCTCTGCAGAATATCAGTAGTCGTCAGATCAATCCTATGGATTCGGTAGTAGTTTCAGTAACCAGAATTCATGCCGGTGACAGTTATAATGTGATCCCTGAAACGGTTCGTTTATCCGGTACCATACGCACCTTTCATAGAGAGGTACAGGACAAGATCATTGTTCAGTTGAAACAGATCATTGAATCCATCTGCCTGGCTTATGGCGCAACGGTAGATATTGACTATCAGAAACGCTACCCCTCAACCATTAATAATGTGGAGGAAACAGAATTTGCTGCACTGGCCGCACTGGACGTTGTCGGTGAGGGTAATATTATTTGTGATAATCCACCCAGCATGGGATCAGAAGATTTTTCCTTTTTACTTAATGAATCCAGAGGCTGTTATGTCTCTATAGGAAATGGCCAGAGTGCGTCTTTGCATAATCCTCATTATAATTTTAATGATGACACCTTGCCCATAGGTGCCAGTTACTGGGTCAGGCTGACACAAATGCAATTATCTGGTAAAAAAGCATAAATCCCTGTATAATTTGCCCCCTTTTAAACCTGCTATGGATCAGAGTATATGTCTGTTTACAGTATGTCTCGGCTGATTATTCAGGATTAAATACATACCATTTTTGTAATTATCCAGCCCCTGTTACTGATTATCAGTTTGCAGGATAATTACTTGTTTTTAGTGATTTCCTGCCTGGAATATTTATGATTGATCTATGTCCCAAAGACCAGCCCTGTAGTATTAAAACTGAAATTTTATCTGGCCTGACAGTTGCTCTGGCACTGGTTCCAGAGGCTATTGCATTTGCGTTTGTCGCACAGGTAGATCCATTAGTAGGATTATATGCGGCATTTATTGTCGGTCTTATTACTGCCACTCTAGGTGGTCGTCCTGGAATGATTTCCGGAGCAACCGGTGCTCTGGCCGTTATTATGACCGGACTGGTAGTTATTCATGGTGTGGAATACCTGTTTGCCGCAGTGGTGCTGATGGGGCTTATACAAATTTTATTTGGTGTGCTGCATCTGGGTAAATTTATTCGTCTGGTTCCTCACCCCGTAATGCTGGGCTTTGTTAATGGCCTGGCCATCGTTATTTTTCTGGCGCAGATGAATCAGTTTAAAATACCTGATCCTGAGACTTCAACTATGGTCTGGATGGACGGTATTATGCTCTGGACTATGCTCGGACTCATTGCCTTAACCATGGCAGTAATATACTTTCTCCCAAAATACACTAAAGCCATTCCAGCACCATTGGCGGGGATATTGTTAGTATCAGCACTGGTAGTTGTTTTTGGCCTGCCGGCGCGAACGGTTGGCGATATAGCTTCTATTGCCGGGGGCTTTCCCGAGTTTCATATTCCAATGATACCCATGGGTTCACTCAGTGAATTTATGGATACTCTGACTATTATTTTTCCCTATTCGCTGGCTTTTGCAGCCATTGGTTTAACGGAATCTCTGCTGACACTGACGTTAATTGATGAAATGACCGAAACCCGGGGCCAGGGTAATAAGGAATGTGTAGGGCAGGGTGTGGCCAATGTAACCTGCGGCCTGTTTGGCGGTATGGGCGGTTGTGCCATGATTGGTCAGTCTATGATTAATGTAAATTCTGGTGGTCGCGGCCGCCTGTCCGGTATATTTGCGGCTCTGTTTTTATTAAGTTTTATTATGTTTACCTCCGAGCTTATTTCCCAGATCCCTCTTGCGGCACTGGTTGGGGTTATGTTTATGGTGGTAATCGGCACCTTTGAATGGTCCAGTTTCCGGATCCTGGGAAGGATCCCTAAAAGTGATGCGTTTATTTTAATTTCGGTATCGGCCATTACGGTTATTACGGATAATCTGGCTATTGCTGTGGTTATCGGAGTGATTATTGCAGCATTGGTCTTTGCCTGGAACCATGCCAAACACATTACAGTGAACATTACTCGTGATAATGAGGAATCCAAGGTTTATGAATTGCACGGACCATTATTTTTTGGCTCTGTGCATAATTTTCAGGAATTATTCGATCCTAAAAATGACCCAGATGATGTCGTTGTTGAGTTTAAATATTCACGGGTGTCTGATCATTCAGCCATTGAGGCCATTGATACCCTGGCAGAACGTTATCTCAGTGCTGATAAACGTCTGCATTTACGCCATCTCAGTCCAGAATGCCGTAAATTACTGACTAAAGCCGGTGAATTATGTGAAGTGAATGTTATCGAAGATCCGAAATATTATGTGGCGGATGATAAGCTGGGTTAATTGTGGTAAAGAGTGAAGTTCTTTTAAATGGACATAACTATTTTTGAGACAGGCAGACAGTAAGTTTCATAAAGCTGCCTATTGTATTCTGACATCAGGCACATCCATAAATTATAATGATTTAGGGTCAGAATCAAGTTTTTACTCTGACCCTAAACTTTCACTTCTATGCATTCAATTAAATGTAGGACATGGGCATTTATAAACCAATAAGCTCAGCATGTACACCTTGATCCGTAACGCGTTTTAGAATACTGTGAGAATCAATTTTATCAGGATTGTATTGCACAATGCTCAGATGTGGTGTTTTTTCCGAGTTGTGTACACTAACAACGCCATCTAAAGCACGAAGACTCTCTTCTATTGTTTCTCTTTGCTCAGCGCTCAAATTTTCATCGATGTGCAGAGTGATATCAACAAGTTTGATGTCCATGATCCACCTCATTTATATTATTAGTAAGCTAATAAGCAGAACTATGACTATATATTGAAGATATTTCCAGGGAATGTC
>JALSUJ010000260.1:0-3116 GCA_027071355.1 Gammaproteobacteria bacterium
ATCGTAGCGTACCTGATACTTCACTCTGGCGATTATTTATTAGCAGGTTTGCCGCCTCAAACGCCTCGACCCCACGTCGGCAGCGCTCGTAATAAGCCTGACCCATTTCGGTCATGCGCAGTTGTCGGGTTGAGCGCTCTAATAATCTTACACCCAGTGTTTTTTCAAGTTCACTGATTTTTCGACTGACTGTTGAGACCGGCACATTTTCACGCTGTGCTGTTTTCGAAAAACTATGATTCTCAACCACTTTTACAAACAGCGCCATTGCATTTCTATCGATGATAGACATATATAATCCCATATATGGAAAAAAGAATTGCAAATTTTACTAATAATCTTATCTATTGAAAAGATTTATAGTGTCTTCTCACCTTTCAGACCAATTTAATGAGGGAATACATTGTGAAAAAACTGATACAGACAATGACGGCGGCTACACTGGTACTTGGTTCGTTATCAAATGCACAGGCGGCTAATTCAAATCAAGAGTCTATCCGTACACTGCTCAAGAATTACGAGCAGGTACTCAATGCCAGTGATGTTTCGGGTGTGTTGAAGCTCTATACCCGGAATGGTGTCTTTATGGCACCTCACAACCCATCGGCTGTTGGTGTTGATGCAATCAAAGCTGCTTATGCGTCGGTCTTTAAGACCATCGATCTCAACGTCAAGTTCGACATTGTTGAAATAAAGATGATCGCCGGCAACTGGGCATTTGCACGAACTAATTCTGCCGGTATTACCACAATTAATGCCACGGGTAAAAAAGTTGCCGAAGGCAATCAGGAATTATTTGTTTTGCAGAAGATGGATGATGGTAAGTGGAAGATTGCACGTTATAGCTTTTCCACAACCAATCCTTACTAATGTATACATCAGTAGGACATTGCGCAGCGATGGATGGGGATAAATTAAATGAACATAGACAGGAGTGTAAAATGAAAGCAGTTATAGTAGATCAACCCGGTGGTGCAGAGGGAGGATATTCCAAATGCTGGTGGTGGCAAGTGAGAAGTAAGTATTACCGTTTGGTTGTTAATCATACGCTTTAATATACTCATAACAATAGATTCAAGTAAGGAGATAATCATGAATAAATTTAATCCAGTTTTCAGTCTTGCAGGGCGAGTGATGATCGCCTTAATTTTTGTCCTGTCCGGTTTGAGTAAGCTATCTGCAATCGAAGGCATGCAAGGGTATATGGCATCTGCAGGAGTGCCGGGAATTTTTATATACCCAACAATTTTGCTTGAGATAGGTGCAGGGTTGGCGATTATTGTCGGCTTTCAGACGCGTATTGCTGCATTGTTGCTCGCGGGTTTCTCGCTCATTACGGCGCTTATTTTTCACCATCAGCTCGCTGACCAAATGCAGTTCATCATGTTCATGAAAAACGTGGCAATTGCAGGTGGGCTCTTGTTTCTGGTACGCAGTGGTGCCGGTGAACTGAGTATTGATAATCGTCTCAGTACGCCTCAGAGTGACTGAGCACACGAGAATTAATTGGAGAATCCCCAAGTCACCTGGTTCGAAGGGAAAAATTTTGTTTTTTCCTTCGCAGGATTGAAATATAAATCATTAATGCTGTTTTTGAGTAACCAGATTGAGTAATAATGTTATAATAAATAAGGTTTTCTGGTTGATTTGATGAAAATTTGTATTCAACATATTCAACAGCAGGCAAGGCTCAACAACCTTAACACAAATAATAAAATTACAGATAATAATGTACAACAATTTATTTAGTCCTGAACAATATCTTTTTTCAGTGGCGAGAATTTATAATCGAGTGGGAATGAGGTTTATCTTTGGATAAGCATGAGCAGTGGATGCAGCACGCTTTAATGTTGGCACAAAAAGCGGCAGAGCTGGGCGAAGTACCGGTGGGTGCGGTACTGGTTAAGGATGATCAGCTGCTGGCAGAAGGCTGGAACCAGCCTATTGCCGGTCACGATCCTACCGCCCACGCTGAAATTAGGGCCATTCGTCAGGCGGCACAACAATTAAACAATTACCGCCTTCCTGGAACCACCTTATATATTACCCTTGAACCCTGCAGTATGTGTGCCGGTGCAATTGTACATGCTCGCATTGATCGTGTAATTTTTGGGACCGCAGAACCCAGAGCGGGTGCTGCGGGTAGTGTGTTAAATCTATTGCAGAACAGTCAGTTTAATCATCAGGTGGAAGTAGATTCCGGGGTGCTGGCTGAGGAATGTGGGCAGATTTTAAAAGATTTTTTTCGAGAGAGAAGAAATAAAGGTAACTGAATTCAAACTGGGGTATTAGTCTGGACAGCTGGTTCACTGCTGTCCAGACTAATACGGGCTTAATTTATGACTTTAAATTACTGATCTTTAATTTCCAGTAATTCAATATCAAAAATTAATGTTGCACCGGGGTCAATGACCGGAGCTGAACCCTGATCACCATAAGCCAGATCAGAAGGTATTGTTAAGCGCCATTTGGAACCAACAGGCATCATTTGCAGGGCTTCAATCCAGCCTTTAATCACACCATTAACCGGGAATTGTGCCGGTTCACCGCGATCAACAGAACTATCAAATACTGTGCCATCGACCAGTGTACCATGATAGTGAGTAACAACCATATCGTTAGGTCCGGGCTTTTCACCACTGCCTTCAGTAATAATTTCATATTGTAAGCCGGATTCAGTGGTAACTACGCCTGCTTTTTGAGCGTTTGCATCAAGAAAGGCTTTGCCTGCTGTTTTATTGGACTCAGCCGCTTTGGCTGATTGTTCCTGAATTTGCTGGTTGATTGCAGTGAATGCTGCCTGCATTTCGTTTTCTTCAAAGCGCATTGGTTTATTATTAAAAATATCACTTAAACCAATAATCAGGGCATCAAGACTGAAACCGGGAAATGACTGACCTTTTACCTGTTGGCCCAGTTGTAAGCCAATACCATAACTGACTTTATCAGCATCTGTTGTTATTGAATATTCTTCGTTACTCATAATTCCCACTCGGTTAGCTGACCTTATTTATATCATTTTAAAAACTGGCCAGCGTTTAAAAAGCGCTGATTATAGCACAATTTAACGGGAGTCGAGTGAAGGGGATGGAGTATGCTCTTTAGAGAGCTTAAAA